>PAJL01000117.1 GCA_002706045.1 Flavobacteriaceae bacterium | reverse complement strand
ATAAAAAGTGCAGCATTAACAAGTGCTGGATTAGCCGTTACAAATTCGCTATTGAGTTGTGAAGACACTTCTAAAAAAGAGAACAGTACAACTCCTATTTCTACAACTCAAAAAGCATCATTGCCATTAGTGATTGCCACTTGGCACGTGGAAAACGCCACAGCAAAAGCTATGGAAGTATTACAATCTGGAGGCAATGCGCTTGATGCTGTTGAGCAAGGTTGTATGGTAGAAGAAGCTGATATTAAAAATAGCTCTGTAGGTAAAGGAGGTTTACCAGACAGAGATGGTAACGTTACTCTAGATGCTTGCATAATGGACAAACACGGTAATTGTGGCTCGGTAGTTTATCTTCAAGACATTACACATGCCGTTTCTGTTGCCCGAAAAGTAATGGAAGATACACCACATGTAATGCTAGCTGGTGAAGGTGCTAAACAATTTGCAATTTCTCAAGGCTTTAAAGAAGAAGATTTACTTACCGAAAGTTCAAAAAAAGCTTGGGAAGACTGGAAAGTAAAAAGTGAATACAAACCCATCATCAATATTGAAAATCACGATACCATTGGCATGCTAGCCATTGATAAAAATGGATATATTGCTGGTGCTTGCACAACAAGCGGATTGGCTTACAAAATGCAAGGACGTGTTGGTGATTCGCCAATAATAGGCTCTGGATTATTTATTGATAACGAAATTGGTGGCTGTGTTGCTACAGGCTTGGGTGAAGAAGTGGTTAAAACCGTTGGCAGCTTTTTGGTGGTAGAATTAATGCGACAAGGTAAGTCACCTCAACAAGCTTGTGAGGAAGCCATCAATAGAATTGTATCTAAGCCAAATAGTAATTATAAAGATTTTCAGGTAGGTTATATTGCTGTAAATAAAAAAGGAGAAACTGGTAGTTACGCTATTCATCAGTGGTTTAGCATGACGAAGTTTCAAGATGGTAAAAACGAGCAAATTCAATCAGATTATTTCCTTAAAAACAATTCTTAACTTCTTTTATTAGTAATTATCTTACATCTTATCGAACAAATTGTAATAGACTGACAAAAAAACTTAATTTTCGCATAAAGTAAAACTTCATAACTTTATTCTGAAATAATCCCTATGTCAGCAATAAGAGTATTAATTGTAGAAGACGACCCAATAATTGCAGAGGACATCAAAGACATGCTTAGTAGCAATGATTACCATGTTGTTGGTATTGCTTATGATAAGGACGAAGCTTTAAGTCATATCAGCGAAAACAAGCCCGATTTGGTTTTATTAGATATTAATCTTGAGGGTAATTATGAAGGCTTTGATGTTGCCGATCATATCAATAAAAATCGAAAGGTTCCATTTTTATATTTAACATCTTATTCTGGAAAAGAAATTTTAGACAAGGCGAAGCAAACGCTTCCTATGGGTTATGTTGTAAAACCTTTTAATGAACGAGAGTTATTCTCTAGTATTGAAATTGCCTTACATAATTTCTCTAAATTCATTTTACCCTTAGAGCTTAATAGAGACGTCATCAATAATGTTATTGTAAACCCTTTGACTGAAAAAGAATTCGATATCTTAAAAGGATTATATGATGGCAAAACCAATCAGCAGTTAGCAGACGAACAGTTTGTGAGTATCAATACCGTAAAAACACACATTAAGAATATTTACGAAAAGTTAGACACCCACACACGTTCTGAAACTATGTCGCTTCTCAATCAATTACTACACTAGTTTTTTTCTTAGGAATAGTTACAAAAACCTGAGTTCCTGAATCATTTTTTACTTCAATTTTAGCCTTTAACTTTTTGGTTAATGATTGTATTAATCGTTGTCCAAAAGATTCTGTTGCTGTTTTTTGAAGAATAGCATCATTTATTCCAATACCATTATCTTTTACGATAAGACAATAATCAGAGTTGCTTTCAGTCATTTCTATAATTATTTCAGGCTGTTCAATCTGGCCTTTAGGAAATGCATGCTTTAATGAATTGGTAACAAGTTCATTTACAATTAAACCTACAGGAATAACAGATTCAACATTCATTAAAATATTTTTAGCTTTAACTTTTACACTAAATTCCTTATCTGATTTATGATACGAATTAAAAATACTTTGTGCTAAACCTTCAAAATACGTTTGAAGATTCACCATATTCAAATCTTCGCCTGCATATAGATTTTTATGCAAAATCGCCATAGATTCCACCCTATTCCTTCCATTTTGCAATACTTCAAATGCTTTTTTGTCTTCAACA
Organism: Flavobacteriaceae bacterium; assembly: GCA_002706045.1. GTDB lineage: Bacteria > Bacteroidota > Bacteroidia > Flavobacteriales > Flavobacteriaceae > Winogradskyella. Next base: position 13,963 of record PAJL01000117.1, on the reverse strand, counting down.
TATTTTGATTGAAGATTTAACAAACTTGAAATCATTTGTAAATTATTCTTAACACGATGATGTGTTTCGTGCAACAACAGCTCTCTATCTTTTAAGGCTTTTGTTATAATATAGTTTTTGGACTTTATTTTAGTATATAATTTATACAAGGCTATAACTACTATTAGGAATAAAACCAAGCAAATTATTGTACCTATCAAAATTACTTTTGAGCGAGAAAGATTAGCTTTTGTTACCTCACCTTCCTTATTTAAAAGTTCAATTTCGGCATCTTTTTTTTGTCTTTCGTATTGCGCGTCTTTTTCCGCTATAACTTCTAAGGATTCTTCAGAGTATATTGAATCACTGATCTTTTTATAGGCTTTAAAATTTTCTAAAGCATCTTTATGTCTACCGCTTTTCTCATAGGCTTCAGACAATAAATTATAGGCTGTTTGTTGTTGGTATAAAGATTGGTGCTCATCGTATCTAAAAATATCATTTAATTGCTCTATGGCTTCTGGATATCTTTTTAATTTTATCAGTACTTCACCCATATTTAATTTTGATTCGCAAAGATTATAAGTACTACTTAAATTTTCACGTATATCTAAAGCTTTAAGGTGTTCTTGATAAGCTTCTTCTAAACGTCCTTGTTCTTGTCTTAATAATCCTAAAAAATCATGATGAAAGCCCATTTCCCTTAACGTTGGAAATACTTTGTTTAATGATTTTTGTTTCATTAGGTGCATCTCAGCTTTATCAAACTCACCCAATTCAGTGTAAAGCAATCCTAAATTGGCATTAGCACTTGCCATACCTGTACTGTCATTCAGCTTTTCAAACTGACTTAAAGCTAAAAGATATTGATCCTTTCCTTTTTCTAGCTGGTCTATATTAAGATAAAAGCCTGCTAAAGTATTATTTATTCTGGCTTTCTGTTCAGCTGAACCAATTTTATCATAAATATTAGCAACTTCTAATAGGTGATTTTGAGATACCACGTTGTTACCCAAAAACATATTAATGGTTCCTATAAAATGCCCACTTTTAGCAATATCTATAGAATCCTTATTGTCTTTTGAATATTCGTAAATACTTTGGTAATAATTTAAAGCGGTTTTGTAATCACCTTGCCAACGATGGCTTGCCGCAAATATGTAATTGTTCCTTCTTATTTCCTCGCTGTCTTCAATGTTGAGAAAATTCTGTTCAATATCTCTAGCAATATCTTCTGCGAATTCAGGGTTGCGCTGCACTAAATGTTCTCCTAATAAAAAAAGGCTTGCTTTCTTAACAGCTTTTGAAGTGCTATTATCAATAACTTTCTGCAAGCTATCCTGATAGGCATCAGGTTCAGCATCTTGAGCGTTTAAAAAACCACTTATAAAAACAATTACGAAGAAATATCTAAATAGTATTGTCATAAACTTAAATAACATATACAGCAAAAATACAAAACCAAAATTCCGAAAAATCACCCAAAAGGATGAAATACAAATGAGTACAATATTTCAACTTTACACAGCTACTATTAATCTTAAAAAAATAAGAAAACTCTTAAATTTAAGTGTTAATCCCTAACTTAACATTCATGAAAAACCTTTATCTATTTATTGTTCTGCTTTTTTCACTAACCCTTTACTCACAGGAAACATCTAATACTAATCAAAAAAAAGTTGATTCTATAATATCGTCTTTAGACACTATTAATAACAATTTTGAAAAAGTAAGAATACTCACAAGTAATGCTGGAAAAATGCGTTACTCTAAAGATTCTAGAATTTTAATCGATAAAGCGCTTTCCTTATCAAAATCCAATAAAGACTCGAAGTTATATGCCAATACATACTATTCTTTAGGAAATTACTTTTTTTATAATAGTGAATTAGATTCTTCAGATATATATATTAATAAGTCTTTATCTTATGTTAATGATAAAACAATGCCGTTCCTAAGAGCTTCAAACCTAATGACTAAAAGCGGCATATACAGAAAACGAGGTAACATTAGCCAAGCTATAGCTGCAATGCTAGAATCAAAGCAAGCAATTGATAAAATTGACACTTTGAAGTTAGACGAGGAGCAAAAGAAAAAATATGTTGGAACAAATTTGGTTCTGAATAATACCTTGGCTAATTATTATAATCAGATGGAAGAGTTTGATAAAGCCGTTGATTATTACGATTCGGCTTACAAAAGTGCATTAAATTTAGAGTCGAGTATCAATGCAGGCATTATCATATCTAACAAAGGTGAATTATTGCTCAATCAGGGTAAACCCAAAGAAGCCCTTGAACTTTTTGAAAAAGGAAAAACTTTAAAAGAAACAGGAAAAGCACCTTTAAGCTTTCTCATGAGTTCTTATCTTAATATTGGAAACGCACAGACTAAATTAGGGCAATATGAGGACGCTTTAGAAAACCTCAATAAATGTCATGATTATTACAACGAATCTAATACTATTGAAAATCTAACCATTGCAAAAAATTATAGAGGGACTCTTTTTATTGAAATAGAAAGATATAAAGACGCCATAGTAGATTGTAGCAAAGCCAAAACATTGGCTTTAGACGCAGGAAATCTTGAGCTTATTTCAGACGCTTGTAAATGCTTATCTGAAGCCTATCAAGCTACTGGAAATTTTCAAAAAGCTTTTGAAAATTATGAGCTTCTTACTAAAACTAACGATTCTATTTTCAATGAAAAGAACATAAAAAAACAGACCCAACTAGAGATGCAATATGAGTTTAGTAAAACTCAAGAATTAAATGCTTTAGCCCTAGAATCGAAAGAAAATGAAAGTAAACTCTATTCATATTTAGCAAGTTCAGGACTTTTATTGGCTGCTGTACTGGGTTTTTTCTTTTATAAAAACAGAAAGAAAAACATACAACTTGCTAAACAAAAAGTACTTCTAGAAACATCCATTGACGAAAAAAATGTATTACTAAAAGAAACGCATCATCGTGTAAAAAACAGTTTTCAAATTGTGTCTAGCTTATTATACCTACAATCTGAAAGCGTTCAAGATAAAGAAGCAAAAATTGCCATAAAGGAAGCTGAAAACAGAGTACGATCCATGGTGTTGATTCACCAAAAATTGTATAACAAAGATGAATTAGTCGGTATCAATACTGAGGATTATTTTACAGATTTAGTCCGTGATATTTTTGAAAGCCATCAATTTAAAACCGAACCTATAAAATATAGCCTTACCGTTGAATCTTTAATTCTAGACATTGAAACCATTACTCCAATAGGTCTTATTTTGAATGAATTAATAGTGAATACAATAAAACATGCTTTTGATGACATAACAGCTCAAAGCAAAATTCATATAAAATTCTATTCAGAGAATGATAAGCTAATACTTAAGGTTATAGACAACGGCAAAGGGTTTGAAGGTGATGTAAAAAACACTTCATTTGGTATTACTCTAATGAAAGCGCTATCTAAAAAGCTTAAAGCTACTTTAAATTACAAGTCAGAAATAAATATAGGTACTGAGGCTATACTAGAAATATCTAAGTTTACCATACTATGATTTTTCACTAAAAAATATGAGGCATTCACTAAAGAAAAAAAATGAAAAATTCAGCATCAAACTATTTTAACCTTTTAAAATAAAACATTTGAAATCTTTAAATATATACATTGTAGAAGATGAGCCAATAATAGTTTCTACTATAGAGGTGGCTTTAAGAAAACAAGGCTTCTATGCTGTTGGTGATGCAGAAGACTATCATACAGCACTTAGAGATATAGAATTATTAAAACCCGATCTAACACTTATTGATATTCAAATAACTGGCGAAAAAGATGGTGTAGATTTGGCTAAAGCTTTAGATCAAAAGAAAATACCCTATCTATTTCTATCCTCGCAAACTGATCCAAGTACTATAGAACTTGTAAAACAAACAAACCCTCTTGGCTATATTGTAAAGCCTTTTACGGAAACAGGGTTACGCACCAATATTGAACTTGCCTGGCATAATTATAATCAATCGCAACAGCATTTCATAACGATAAGACACGAAGGAAGATTTCATCGTATAAATGAAGAAACCATAAAGTACTTAAAAGCTTATGACAACTATTGCTATATAGTAACTAATACAGAAACTTTTCTTGTACCTCACACTTTAAAACATATTTCCGAAGAACTAAAAGGTGATTTCTTTCTAAAATCACACCGTTCTTATGTGGTTAATTTGAAACATATACATAGTGTAGACAAGAATTCTCTCTTTCTAGATAACGATTCCATCCCTTTAAGTGCGTCTCAAAAAAGCCTAGTTACCGAAAGGTTGAAAAGCATATAATTTGGTTGTATTGTTTTCACTAAAAAAAATAAGGTTTTCACTAAAATCAATACGTTAGATTGCCTCTAGCAAACTAATTTCACATAGCTATTAATCAGTTATAATGTCTTAAAATAACCTCTCTACTGCAATTAATTTTGCATGTTATTTCTCAGACAACAGACTCAAAAACATAAGGCTATGAAGACTAAACAATTATTCTTTGCTTTAACCCTATTTTATTCTATTTCACTTTTTTCACAAGTCGGAGTTGGCAATACCAATCCGCAGGCTAGTTTAGACATTTCAGCAAGCAGTACTACAACTCCTGCAAACAATGATGGTGTTTTAATTCCTCGCATGAGCAATTTTCCAGCTTCACCTGCAGCAGCACAAGATGGTATGTTAATCTTTTACACAGGAAGCGGAGCTTCTGGTAAAGGCTTTTATTATTGGAATAACACCACTTCTACTTGGGTATTTCTTGCTTCAGGAGCAAAAAACACTTTAGATGAAGCCTATGACGAAGGTGGTGCTGGCAATGGAAGGGTTATAAATACCACTGATGGTGCAGTAGAACTAAGAAGTGGAAATGATTTTTTATATATAGATGGCACTTCAAACACAACTGATAATAAAGTAGGTATTGAAGCAACATATGAAGCTACTGGTGCTGCAATTGTAACAGGAATAAACCAAACTTTTGATTCATCATCTAACACATCACCAGGTAGAACAACTGGTATAATTCAGTATTTCACAAACCTTCAAAGAGCTACATCAGGATTATCTAATAGTTTCTCAAACTATTCCTTACCAAGTGGCCAAAATATTTATGGTGTACAAAACTATTTTAATTCGGGCTCATTTCCTTTTGCCTACGGATTTTTAAATACACTTGCACCAGCATGGACTATAAATGGTAATTTTGTTGGATACAGAAATAGTATTGAATCAGGAGGTACTGGATACAGAACAGGATTTGAAGCCTATATGGGTGGTACAGGTACAGGCACTAAAAAAGGTTTAGACGTCAATATAATTACAACTGCAGGTGGTACTCATTATGGTGTTTATTCAAGTGTTCTTAAAACAGGCAGTTATTCTGGTTACTTTTTAGGTGATGTATATATAGGAACAACGGGAAGCAATGGCTATAATTTACCTTCTACCGATGGCACCACTAATTATGTTATGGCTACAGATGGTTCTGGTCAGGTAAATTTTGTTGATCCGTCATCGTTATTATCAATTAGCCATAATACTTTAGACCAAGCTTATGATGAAGGAGGTGCTGGTAATGGAAGAACTATCACTGCAGACAATGGAGCTGTAAGTATAAATGGTGAAGATGGTTTTGTGGTCTCGGGATCTTTTGGTAACGGAAACACAATAGACTCAGAAGTTACTGGTGCTGGTACACGTATGTTTTTTAATCCTAACCAAGCAGCCTTTAGAGCTGGAACTGTGTCGGGAGGGCAATGGGAAAGCACAAGTGTCGGTGATTATAGTACTGCTTTTGGTTATGACACAACGGCTGAAGGCGACTATAGCATGGCATTTGGCAATAATACTGCCGCAGGTGCATCACACAGTACTGCTTTTGGCTATTCTACAATTGCTGAAGGTGACTATAGCCTTGCCTTTGGAGAAACCACACATGCAGAAGGTGATCACAGTATTGCTTTTGGATCTAATACACACGCAGAAGGTAGTCTTAGCAGTGCTTTTGGTGCTCTTACATATGCATATGGCACATACAGTATTGCTTCTGGAAACCAATCTCAGGCAATAGGTGATTATAGTCTTACAGTTGGTCAACTGGCTATCGCAGCTGGTGCTTACAGTGCCGCTTTTGGTGCTAACTCAACTGCTGGAGGGGAATACAGTTTTGTGTTTGGTAATAATTCGAGTTCTCATGCTGACGCTGATTATAGTCTAGTCTTTGGTAATAGTTCATATGCTCAAGGTTATGCCAGTTTTGCCTTTGGTGAATCTGCTAATGCTTATGCAAATTTTAGTACAGCATTTGGAACAAATACTATTGCTAATAATGATTACAGTATTGCTATGGGTAGAAACACTTATGCTGCTGGAGTTAATAGTACGGCCTTAGGACATTCTACAATTGCTACTTCTGCTTATGAAACTGTAATCGGCCAGTATAATAATTCGTTGGTTTCTGGGAACATTACTACATGGCAAAGTGCAGACCCACTTTTTGTAATTGGTAACGGAACCAGTAGTAGTGCTGAAAGTAATGCATTAACTATTTACAAAAATGGCTTAATGAACATTAATGATGCCTACGATATGCCATTAACAGACGGTACAGCCAACCAAGTCATAGCTACAGACGGTAGTGGTAGCTTAAGTTTTGTGGATGCTACAACTTTGGTACCTGATGATCATGATTGGTACGAACAAGGTACCTCGACAGCACCAGACGATATCAATGACAATATATTTACCCAAGGTAATGTAGCAATTGGTAAAAACACGGCTAATTACACCTTAGATATTCAAAACACTTCTAGCACTATGCTTAGAGGGCTTAACATAGACAAGTCAGACACCTACAATGTAAATACCGATGATGGTACTACAGCAATTTTTGCCCACAAAACCGGTGGTGGCACTGGAAGAAGCCATGCCATTTTCACGGATGTTGATGGTAGTGGTACAGGACAGAAGTATGGTGTTTTTAATAGAATTTCTTCGTCTGCAAACGGCAATCAGTATGGGACTCGAAATTATTTGAGTGGAGCAACTAGTTCTTATCAATTTGGTACATTTAACAACCTTGCTAATAATGGTACTGGTAACCAATATGGTGTTTATAATGGTATGCGTGGAGTTTCAGCCAATAATTTATATGGTTTGTATAACGAATTTGATGAGGCTTTTTCCGGAGTAAACGAAATCACTGGAGTTAAAAACCAATTCTCTAATGGCACTCCAGGAACATCAGAAGGCATGAACGGTATATTTTCAAGATTTTCCACCTCAGCTAATGGAAATTATTATGGTGTAAGAAATGAGTTTACTTCAACAGCAACAGGTACAGGAAACAAATACGGATCATATAACATCATCGATAGCTCTGCTGGTGGCAACCAATATGGTGTGTATAGTGAGGTTACTAATACATCAGGTTATTCAGGTTATTATATTGGTCGTTTCTCTGTTAGTACTCCGAGCGATTCTAAATTCGTTGTAGCGTCAAATGGCGATACTATTTTGGGTGGCGATTTATATTGGCGAGATGAAGATACAAATGGTACAATACTAGCCCAAATGCTAGATGATGGTGACGACGCCAGATTTATTCTAAGAGAAAATGGTAGTATTTCTGTAGATCTAGATATGAATACGCAATTTGTGTTTAACGAACAAGGTTTTGATAGAGATTTTAGGGTAGAATCTAATAGCATTGCCAACATGTTTAGAGTTGATGCTGGAAACAATAGAGTTGGTATAGCTACTGGAGCTCCTGATGCTATTTTAGACATAGAAGGCAATAGCAACGGCACAGTAACGCAATTAGAAGTTACAGAAACTGCTTCTGGAGATGGTAGTCGTATAAAATTCAACAATTCCGTTGAAACAGATGAGCATTGGATTCTATATGGTAGATCAGACAATACCATAGGGGATAATAAATTCAATCTATATCATTCTAATGCTCTCAACGTATTTACTGCTGATGGTAATGGATTCTTTGGAATAAATGAAACCAGTCCAGATACTAGATTGCACTTAAGACATAATAATGGTGGTGCAACAGGTGGTTTTAAAATTGAAAATGCTACTGGTGGTAATTACTGGAGACTATATACCACTTCTGCACCAACTGGAGACTTAAGGCTATATAGTTCCATCTCAGGCGGAACAACACCAATAGGAGCATTTGATGGAGCATCAGGTGCCTATACAGCTTTCTCAGATAGAAGATTAAAAAAGGACTTTAAAGACTTACACTTTAATTGGAAAAGATTTATGAAGTTAAGCCCTCTTACTTACCAATTAAAAAATCAGAATAATGGAACACGTTATATAGGTATGGTAGCACAGGATGTTCAGAAAATTTATCCTGAATTAATTACTTACCATAAAGAAGAAGATGTATATCATATGGATTATAGTGCTACAGGTGTTATAGCTATAAAAGCCGTACAAGAACTTAAAGAAGAGGTTGAAACTCTTAAACAAGAAAACACAATCTTAAAAGAAAAACTAAAAAAACTTGAAACCCTAGAAGCAAGAATATTAGCAATAGAAAATAAATAGACCGTTTTCAAAAGATTAAACTGATAATTGAGAATTAGTAGCAAATTTCAATTATGTTTTTGAGACCCAAGTCTTAAAGGGCTAGGTCAGATTAAGAAAAAAGCCGCAGTAGGGAGCGGCTTTTTTTATTTTAAAAAATCACCCAAAAGGGTGAGGTCACAAATATCTGTTTTACAGAAATTTACCACTTGCTATTAATCTCATGTCATTATGAAAACTATTTTTATCTCATTTGTTATATTTCTTACTACGCTGAGTATTTCTTCACAAACATGTGTAACTAATACAATTCTAGGCTCTCAAGCTGCCGTTGATAATTTTGTAGCAACATATAGTGGTACTTGTGATACTATTGACGGCTATCTGCGCATTAGTGGCACCAACATTACAGACATATCAGGATTATCATTTATAACACAGGTTAATGGTTTTCTTCAAGTATATAACTGCTACAATTTATCTAATTTAACAGGTTTACAGAACATTACTGATGTTGGTGGGTATATGCAAATCAACAATAATGCTATTTTGAACTCTATTGATTTACCCAATCTTAATACTGTTAGTGGTAATGTCAATATATCAACTAACGCTGTCCTTAACACTATAGACTTAGACGGTTTATCTTCAGGAGTAGATGATTTTTATGTAGGAAATAATGACTTTGTCTCAACATTATCTATTTCAAGTCTTAATTCAATATTGGGTAATTTCAGTATTGGAGAGACCAATCTAACTAATTTAAATTTCACTAATTTAACAACTATTGGTGGTCAATTTACATTTGCTAATAACAACTCTACAACTTCTATAAGCTTACCTAACCTTACAAGCGTCGGAACTAGGTTTTATGTGGCGAATGCCACCACTTTGCAGTCTGTAGCACTAAATACGTTAGCATCTGCACCAAGCGGTATTTACATATCTAACGCTGCTGTTACTGGTAGTATTTATAATCCCAATTTGGTAATAACTGGAGATACTGTTACCTCTGTAGAACTCCCAAGTATGAGTAGCTTTGAATCAATAAATATACATGATATCCCAGTCCTAAACACTTTAAACCTTAGCTCGCTAACAACAGTTAATAGTTATGTTAGAATTGATTCAGAGATGGCCTCTGTTAGTATACCAACAATTACTTCAATCGGTTCGTATATGGATATTACTAGCCCGAATCTTACGAATGTTAATTTTTCTGGTTTAAATAGTATTGTTGGTTCTATTGGAATTTCAGACTCTTTTAACAGTAACAGTACTACACAAAATAATATAACACTTTCCAACATTAGCAATCCTCTTACTCTAGATTTGGGCAGCATAAATTCAGCTAATAATTTAAGAATATATAACACCAGTCTCACTGATCTTTCTGCAGTTTCGGCAATAACAAATATTACTAATGACCTACTGATTTATGACAACGCGAGTCTCTCTGATGTTAGTGGTATAGCTTCTATATCTAACGTTACCGGAGATTTTCAATTAACCAACAATGCCATTTCCAACATAAGTGCTCTATCTGGCTTAACCTCGATAGGCGGAAATTGTGAAATTGGTGAAGCAGGATTAACTACTATAGCCTTACCAAATCTTACTACAGTTGGTGCTGGATTATATTTGTACGGGCCAAGTTTGGTAAGTGCTTCACTTCCTTTATTAACGTCTACAGGTTCATATGGGTTGAAGATTCAAGATGCAAATTTTGGATTTAGTTCAAGTGGCTCCTTAATCATTTCTGATTTACCTAGTTTTAATAGTTTTAATGCTCCAAGCATAAATGTTAATACTATAACCATTGATAACACTGGTCTAACAGATTTATCAGGCCTATCTTCCGTTACAGGTGGAATAACCTCTCTATACATCAGAAATAATGCACAACTAGTTAGCTTAAATGGGTTAAACAACATCACAGGACTTTCATATGTGCTTTCATTGATAAATAATAATTCGCTGAATGATATATCTGCTCTATCCGGAATTCAATCTGGAAGTACAATGGGTAATATCACAATTCAAAACAATGATGGGTTAACTAACTTAAATGGGTTACCAGATGTAACTGTAACTAACAGTTCTGGATTTGTTTTAGAAAACAATAATGCCTTAACTGATATTTCCGGCATGACTGGCATTTCGGCGAGACGCATATTAATTTCTGGGAATGACGCTTTAAACGACCTGACTGGTGTAGATTTTCAAAATTTAACAAGTGGCAGTTCAGCATCTTTAGAAGTATATGACAACGACGCATTAACGTCATTGTCTGGTATTTCTAATACATCAAGTTTAGACGTTGATCTAAATATTGAAGAAAATAATAGTTTAACGGACATTAGCCTTTTAGAAGAATTAATTTATTTAGGCGGTAGCTTAACAATAACCAATAACTCTTCTCTAAACGAATGTTGTATTGTAAGAAACTTTATTGATGGGACATCTTACCTTGATGGTAACTTAGTCATATCAGGGAATGATACTAGTTGTTCAGGAATACCTGCAATACTTGTAGTTTGTGCTGTTTCACAAGCTGACGATGATGAAGACGGCTTAATAAATACCGAAGATAATTGTACAGATGTAGATAATCCTAACCAGATAGATACAGATGGTGATGGTATAGGTGATGCCTGCGATAATTGTCCGGATACCGCAAATTCAGATCAGGCAGACACTAACGGAAATGGTATTGGTGATGTGTGCGAAAGTAGTGGCACAATAGATACAGGCTCTAGTAATGGTGGAATTGGTATTGGCACTACAACACCTCATAGCCAATTAGAGATTGCTACAGGAGACGTCTTTATCAATAATAAATATAGAGGTATTATTATGAAAGCTCCGGATGGAAAATGCTACCGTTATCAACCAGGTGAAAATGGTATTCTGAAGGGTAAAGAAATTACATGTCCAGATAATTAATATCACTAAACTTAATTATTATCGTTTAGAGCAGTCATATTTTTCTATCAAAATCACCCAAAAGGGTGAGAACATAATTAGTTTTTTAATAGACATTTGTATTACTATTAACGTAGTGTAGAAAAAATCATTAAAAGGGAATTTGCAGTAGGGAGCAATTCCCTTTTTTGTTAAAACCATTTTATAGTCAGTCTGGCCAATTTTTCTTTAAGATTGGAATAAGGCGGAAATAACAATTCCGTAATACCAAAGGTATATTGTTTAACAATTGCTCTTCTGTTACTAAAAGCCTCAAAACCATAAACACCATGACTCTTACCAATACCACTATTATTTATGCCTCCAAAAGGTAAATTATGATTGGCATAATGAACAACGTTGTTATTTATACAAGTACCACCTGCTCTGGTATTTTTAATAATCTGCTTTGTATTTGCTTTGTTATTACTATAAATATATAGTGCTAATGGTCTTTCTTTAGAATTTATATATTTTATAGCGTCTTCTAAAGTCTTATAAGTAACTATTGGTAAAATAGGCCCAAATATTTCTTCATGGAGCAAAGAAGATGCTTGGTTTAGATTAGATACTATAGTAGGTGATACATATTTAGTTTCGGCTTTTAGCGCTCCTCCTACTTCAATTTTAGCATCTAATTTTTTAGCATTTTCTAAATGGTCTTTCAAACGCTCAAAATGCTTAGTGGAAACGATTCTGGCAAAAGAATCAGAATTTTCAGGATTTTCACCATAATAATGATTGAGCCATTTTTTACAAGATTCTATGAAGTTAGCCTTTAAACTTTCTTCTATAAGTACATAATCTGGTGAAACACATACCTGACCTGCGTTAATAAATTTTCCCCATATAATTTTTTTAGCCGCTTTGTCAATATTTGCAGAACTATCAATTAATGTAGGTGATTTTCCTCCCAACTCAAGCGTTACAGAAGCTAAATGTTTTGCTGCTGCAGACATTACTATTTTTCCAACATTTGGGGATCCTGTGAAAAAGATATGATTGAATGGCAATTGTAATAATTGTGTTGAAGTCTCAACTTCTCCTTCTACCAAAGCTACCTCATCTTCCGAAAAAATATTGGCAACAATTTCAGACATAAGTTTAGAAGAATTCTTAGTCATCTCTGATGGTTTTATAATAACCGAATTACCAGCTGCTATTGCAGAAACTAAAGGACCAAAAGTTAAGTTGAAAGGAAAGTTCCATGGTGAAATAATTAAACAAACGCCTTTGGGCTCATATATATAATAAGAACTAGAACCTAACATTGATAAAGGTGTTGTAACACTCTGCTTGCGCATCCAATTACGCAAATTAGATTTTGCATGCTTTATTTCTCCTATAATTTGATAGATTTCTGTTAGTTCAGACTCTACTTTTGGTTTATGTAAATCCTTTTGTAACGCTTCTATTATTCTTTCTCGGTAAGTAACCTCTATAGCTGTTTTGAGTCTATTCAACTGCTTTAGTCTCTCTTTATAAGGTATAATGCCGACTTCAAGCTGTTTCGACTGCTGTTTTAAAAACAAATTATAGTATGGATTATCACGTAAATCGAAGTTATTATTGCTCATACCTATCTATTATTCAACACATTGCATTTCATCGATGATATCTGTAAAGCATCTCTTTTAGCCTGAAAACCAACGTTTTTACCTCATAAAAACAACGCTTTTAAAGGGCTGAGAGCTCATTTTGTGTATTTCATCGATGTTTTATACTTTCAGTTACCACTTATCTACACATCTCGGTCATTCGTCCAAAAGTTAGACCCTAATATTACAAACCGATGTTTCTTTGTTGTGAAGTTAAAACAAAATAGCTTCTTAAAGTCATGAAAAAAGTTTTATTCATTTTATTATTCTTAACAACATCTGCAGCAAGTTTCGCACAACAAGATACTGTTTCTAATAACGAAACTGAACTTGTTTCTACTTCAGTAGAAAAAGTAGAAGCTAAAAAAGTTTCAATTTCTGCAGAAGTTAAAGCAACTGTAATAAAACTAAATCATAAGAAAAGTAACGAGATCATAAGTATTAAAGCTTACAGAAAAAGTCTTCAATTAAAAATGAAAACTATTAAGCTTTGTTAATCCAATCATAATAAAGAATAAAAAAGCCGAAACATTAGTTTCGGCTTTTTTATTTGGCCTTGCTAATATTGTCTTATAACAAGAATTATTTTAGAATAACACTATAATTCTTACATTAGTGTTAGACTATCTACCTTCAATGACATTAATGAATAGCTTTTTTCACTCTAGAATATACAAAGCTTATCTTTCGGTATTCTTATGCTTAGTATGCTTTATTTCAAGAGCTCAAAACCTTACATTTTATCATTACGGCACAAAAGACGGATTGTCACAAGAAACAATAAGAACTATTCTAAAAGATTCTAACGGATTTTTATGGCTAGGCACCCAAGAGGGATTAAACAGGTTT
>PAJL01000116.1 GCA_002706045.1 Flavobacteriaceae bacterium | reverse complement strand
CTAGTAGTCTATCTACTGATGGTCCATATTATTACTGGTGGTCCATCTGGTAGTCTATTTTATTACTGGTAGTCTATCTTATTAATGATGGTCCATCTTATTACTGATGGCCCATATCTTTACTGGTAGTCCATCTGGTAGTCTATCATACTTTTTACCAAAAGACTTTATTTGCTCTATTGCAGGACGATTATTGGTTTGCTTTTGAGGCTGATTCTGATTTTGTTTAGGTGCTTGTTTTGCCCAACTATCACGTAAACCAACGGTTTTATTAAATACTAAGGCATCAGATTTAGAATCACCATCCACATTAAAATAGCCTAAACGTTGAAACTGAAACTGCTCTCCTACTTTTGCTTCTTTTAAACTTGGCTCAACAAATGCATTAATAATGTTTAAAGAATTTGGATTTAAAAATTCCATAAAATCTTTACCTTCATGACTGTCTGGCGCTTCGTCCATAAACAGTCTATCGTATTCTCTAACTTCAGCTTTTACAGCATGTTTTATTGAAACCCAATGTAGCGTTCCTTTTACTTTTTTAGAGGTATCTGTATCGTAAGTACAATGTACTTCGGTAATATTGCCTTCAGCATCTTTTACAACATTTTCAGCTTTGATGATGTAAGCATTTTTTAAACGCACTTCGCCACCTAATTTCAATCTAAAAAACTTACTTCCTGCTTCTTCTTTAAAGTCTTCTTTTTCGATATAAATTTCTTTTGAAAAAGGTACTTTTCTATATCCAGCACTATCGTCTTCTGGATTATTTTCTGCTTCTAACCATTCTTCTTTATCGTCTGGATAATTAGTAATGACTACTTTTAAAGGATCTAAAACCGCCATCACACGAGGTGCAGTTTTGTTTAAATCCTCACGAACACAGAATTCTAAAAGTGCCACATCAATCACGTTTTCACGCTTTGCAACACCTACTTTTTCTATAAATTGTCTAATTGAATTTGGTGTATAACCTCTACGACGTAAACCAGAAATGGTTGGCATACGCGGATCATCCCAACCAGAAACTACCTTCTCTTCTACCAATTTAAGCAACTTACGTTTACTCATAATGGTGTAAGACAGATTTAAACGCGCAAATTCGCGCTGTTTTGGCTGCATTGGATAGGTTTCCTTAGAATAGTCATAAACTTGCTCTTTAAACCAATCGTAAAGCTCTCTATGCGGTTTAAATTCTAAAGAACATAAACTGTGACTAATTTGCTCGATATAATCACTTTCGCCATGCGTCCAATCGTACATTGGATAAATGCACCAATCGTTTGCTGTGCGGTGATGATGTTTCTTTAAAATACGATACATAATAGGATCTCGCATTAACATATTAGGATGTTGCATGTCTATTTTTGCACGTAAAATATGTTCACCTTCATTGAATTCGCCATTTTTCATGCGTTCAAAAAGGTCTAAATTTTCTTCTACAGATCGGTTACGATAAGGACCATCTACACCTGGTTGTGTTGGTGTTCCTTTTTGTTCTGCCATCGCTTCAGAGGATTGACTATCTACATACGCCTTTCCGTCTTTAATCAATTGTACAGCCCAATCGTATAACTGCTGAAAATAATCTGAAGAATACAGCTCGTTTTCCCATTGGTAACCTAACCAAGCAACATCTTTTTTAATCGCATCTACGTATTCTTGCTCTTCTTTTGCTGGGTTAGTATCGTCAAATCTAAGGTTAACAGGAGCATTGTACTTTAGTCCTAAGCCAAAACTAATACCAATAGCTTTGGTATGACCAATATGTAAATAGCCGTTTGGTTCTGGTGGAAAACGAAAGCGTAACTTATCTTTTTCTAAACCATTAGCTAAATCTTCTTCTATAATATGCTCAATAAAATTGAGTGATTTTGTTTCTTCAGACATTGCAAAAAATTAAAGTGCAAAATTACATAATTTGTAACATTAAAATAATATTTCGTACTTATAGAATGAACCAAAAAAACTTAAATAGAATGAATTACAAATGTCCAAAATGTGATAACACCACTTATGAACTTGGTGAAATGAGAGCTACAGGCGGAACCTTCTCAAAAATATTTGATGTTCAAAATAAAAAATTCACCTCAGTAACATGTAAAAAATGTACTTATACTGAGTTCTTTAAAGCTAAAACCAGTGCTATGAGTAATATTTTTGACTTTTTTACGAATTAAACCAAGTTATGAACTATGTAACGCTTCTCGATACAAATTTCTTGTAGAAATTCACTCGAAGTGACAGAAGGTTTATCTTTACACCATGGGAACAATAAAAGTTGAAAATATCCGTGTATTTGCTCATCACGGTTGTTTAAAAGAAGAAACGGCTATCGGTAGTGATTACCGTGTAGATTTAGAAGTAAAAGCTGATCTTAAAACTTCTGCTGAAACTGATGAATTAAAAGATACTGTAGATTATGTTTTCTTAAACAAAGTCGTACGAGAAGAAATGTTTAAGCCTTCTAAACTTCTTGAAACTGTTGCTCAGCGCATATTGACGCGTATTTTTAACGAAGATAAATTAGTAACTAAAGCTACTGTTTCTGTGAGTAAAATCAACCCTCCTATTGGTGGTGATGTTGAAATGGTAACGATAAAACTAACTGAACGGCGAAAAAACAAAAACTGATTGGTGTAAAAACGTATATAATTTTTATATTTGCTGTCCAATTAAAATGGCGTCTTGACCGAGTGGCTAGGTAGAGGTCTGCAAAACCTTGTACAGCGGTTCGAATCCGCTAGACGCCTCTAGAGAAACCTTCAACTTTTGTTGAGGGTTTTTTATTTTCAAAAAAATATGCTTGAACATTTAATCCAATGGATTAATCTGCTCAAATTTATCTTTTAAAAGCTTTTTTTCATCAGGAAATAAACCTTGTACCAAAAGCAACACACCAAAACCTAGAATTACTAGAGCAATAATCTTTTTTGTTTTGAAAATACGACGCGGTGTTAACTTATTTTTTAAGCGTTTAGCAGCAGCAATTTTTATTAAATCTACAAGGAAATACGTAACTAACATTGTTGCTATAAAAATAACTACACCATTATCTGAACTAGTTAAAGACGTACCAATAACAATGAATCCCAACCAACCTAAAAGCACACCAATATTGATAAAATTGAGTAAAAAGCCTTTAATAAATAACTTACCATAATTTTTTCTAACAAGCTCAATTCTATGATGTTCCCTTACAATGGATCTGAAGGATTTAGATGTTTTTATAAAAGAAATAATGCCATAAACCACTAGCAAAACACCACCAAAAATTAAGAAATTAGGATCGTCCTTAATTTTTTCTACAAGCTTATTGGTACTAAAAAAGGCTAAAGCAATAAATACAATATCTGCTAAAATAACACCTAAATCAAATATAATAGCACTTTTAAAACCTTTGGTAGCACTAGTTTCGAGGAGTACAAAAAAAACTGGACCAATAGTAAAGGCTAAAATAATACCAAATGGAATGGCTCTTATGATGTCTTCAAACATGAAAATCTTGCGGTTTACACAAATGTATGAAAACTAACAGGAAAATATTACATACGTTTAATAGTTCCTCCTAAGACTTTGCTTTCATCAATTTCTTTAGGGTTACCATAAATGTAAATATTACCACCAACTTTAATTTTTGCTTCAACATATTCTGTAGCATGAATGTAAACTTCACCACCTGCTTTAACACTAGCTTCTGCTCTAGAAGTCACTAATTCTCTTCCATCAAATTCACCACCAGTATTTACAGAAACATCTTGATTTTTGGATGTACCTGAAACATTAATTATACCTCCTGTTACTGCTCTAAAATTAGCATAAGTCGTTTTTATATCAGCATCTATTTCAGCTCCTTCTTGTGCTTTTAAATCAATTTCATACTGAGAAATAGTGTCTTGCACTTCTACTTTTGCTCCTTCATTAGCATCAATGATATCTATGCTTGTATAATACAATATAACTACTGTATCATTACCATCATAACTCTCTTCAATATTCATTCTTATTTTGAGTAGTCCATTTTTGTTAATTAGCTCAACATCATTTTTATTATCACCAGATATTACCGCTTTATTTTCGTCGGATTTAATCATTTTAAGATTGATTAAATCAAACACTTTTACAGTGGAAAATTCACCCAATGATTTTTCAATAGTGTCTTGTGCTGAAGCAGTTACAGTGATTGTAAAAAACAGCATATATAAGAAATGTTTCATAATCTTTATTTTAAAGTTATTACCTTTTTACTGAATAACCATTTTAGTTGAATTTCGTCACCAGAACGTTTTCTAACAACTCGTCTTTGAGGTGATAATAGTACTGTTAATACAGCTGAAATCATTACCAAAACATAGTTATTGATGCTAGGAAAAATATATTGAATTAAAAATCTAACAACCATATACGTAACGAAAAAAATACCGAAAACGTACAGATTGGCTTTTGTCGTGGTTTTCATCTTATTCTACAACTTTAACTGCGGTTCCGGTTACCGAAACCATAGCATAATTATTGTTTGCTAATTCTATTTCAACTTTTATACCAACAATGGCGTTAGCTTCTAATTTTAAAGCATTTTCTTGTAATTTCTGGAATGCAGTTTCTTTAGTAATATCTACACTATCACTTACAGATTTATAATATTTTGAAACACTAAAACCCATGGAGAGTTTAGTTTCATTCATAGCGACACCAGTTACAATACCTAAATAATCTATTATTTTAAAACCTTCAATGGAATTTGTTGTGGTTAAAATCATAACTTATAATTTCAATTATTTCTTAACATCAAATATAAGATGGTTAACTAAATTTAGTATGTGAAATTGTTTTTATTCTTCTTCATTATCAGCTTTACCAACCATATAAAAATCGAGATGTTTTTTCACTAAATCCGTACTTTTCACTTTTACAATGACTTCTTCTCCCAATTGATACATCGTATGTGTATTTTTTCCAATCATAGCAAAATGTTCTTGGTCAAAGTAATACATATCATCTTTCATATCTCTTACACTTACCATACCTTCACACTTATTGGCTTCAATTTCGACATAGATTCCCCAATCAGTAACACCAGAAATAACACCTAAAAATTCTTCATCTTCATGATCTTGCATAAAACGAATTTGCATGTACTTAATAGAATCGCGTTCAGCTTTTGTAGCTAAGTATTCCATATTACTACTATGCTTACATTTTTCTTCGTAAATCTCTTCGTTAGCAGAATCTCCTCCATCTAAATATTTCTGTAATAAACGATGTGCCATAACATCTGGATAACGACGAATTGGCGATGTAAAATGACTGTAATAATCAAAAGCTAAACCGTAATGTCCAATATTATGCGTGGTATATTCGGCCTTTGCCATCGTTCTGATAGTTAGCGTATCTACTAAGTTCTGCTCTTTTTTTCCAACGACATCTTTTAAAAGCTTATTTAAAGAGGAAGCAATACTATTTCTATCCTTAAAATTAAGTTTATGACCAAAGCGAGATACTACCGTTTGAAGTTGCGCTAATTTAGACTCATCTGGTTCATCGTGAACACGATAAACAAATGTCTTTTTAGGACTTTTCTTTCCAACAAACTCAGCTACTTTTTTGTTAGCTAAAAGCATAAATTCTTCAATAAGTTCATTAGCATCTTTACTGGTTTTAAAGAATACTCCAATTGGATTAGCTTCTTCATCCAAATTAAATTTCACCTCAACTTTGTCAAAAGAAATAGCTCCATGTCGCATACGTTGCGATCGCATTTTTTTTGCTAAACGATCTAAAACCATAATAGCTTCTGCGATTTCAGGTTTGGTATTATACTGCTCACCAGAAAGTGATACTTCTTTTGGAATTGTGGTATCTAATTTAGATGCTTCGACTGAGCCAAGCGAGACTTTAGGGTTATTTTCTATAACAGCTTGTGCTTCTTCATAAGCAAAACGTGCATCAGAATAGGTTACTGTTCTACCAAACCATTGATCTTTAATTTCACATTTATCATTCATCTTAAAGACTGCAGAAAACGTGTATTTTTCTTCATGAGGTCTTAATGAGCACGCTCCATTAGATAAACGTTCAGGCAACATTGGTACGACGCGATCTACCAAATAAATAGATGTAGCACGTTCATAAGCTTCATCATCCAAAATGGTTCCTGGTTGTACATAATGTGATACATCTGCAATATGGATTCCTATTTCGTATAAGCCGTTTTCTAAAACTTTAAAGGATAATGCATCATCAAAATCCTTAGCGTCTTTAGGATCTATGGTAAAGGTTAAATCTTTACGCATATCGCGACGTTTGGCAATTTCTTCTTCGGTAATAGAAATATCTAAATTATTGGCATAATTTTCTACTTCGTAAGGAAACTCGTGTGGTAAACCATACTCAGCTAAAATAGCATGAATTTCGGTACTGTGTTCTCCTGGTTTTCCTAAAACCTGAACTACTTTTCCATAAGGAGAATCGGCTTTTTCTGGCCAATCTTCTAGAGAAACTAAAACTTTATCACCATCTTCAGCTTTATTAATTTTATTAATCGGTACAAAAATATCAGTGTACATTTTTGTACTGTCAGCAACTACAAAAGCAAAATTCTTTTTATTGTGAATTTGAATAGTACCAACATATTCAGATTTAGCACGTTTTAAAATATTTGTAATCTCACCTTCTTGCTTACCTCTATGTTTTCTTCTATAAGCATAGAATTCTACTTCATCACCATCTAGAGCTTTGTTTATATTATTAGAGGCTACAAATACATCTTCTTCAAAATCATCTGAAATAATATAACCATTTCCTTTAGAGCTTAAATCTAAAATACCTGTGTAATATTCTGTAGTCACAACGGCTTTAAATTTGCCTCTTTCTACTTCTTCTATGTCTCCCTTAGCTTTTAGTTGTGCTAATTTCTTTATAATTTGATTTCTGCTACTAGCATCATTAACACCAAGTTTAGCAGCAATTTGTTTATAGTTAAAAGTCTTGTTTCTTTCTTTTTTTAAAATACTAAGAATTGTATTTGTAAGGTTGGAAATCTTGTTCTTTTTAGATTTCCCTTTTTTCTTTCTTGTCATTTAATTTTGTAATAAAATTCATTATCATTTGTCATTAAGAGTGTAACTAATAATCTCTTTATAGCGAGATTTCCTTGTTTTGACTTCTGCAGGTTCAGTCTGACAACTCATAATAACATTGTCATTTATAACTTAATAAAGGTGGAAGTGAAGTTATTAAGTTTATTACAAAGCTACACTATTAAAATTTAATAGTGTTTAATAAAGGTTAAATAAATGAAAAATCACTTATTCACAATTATATTATATACTATCATTCTTTTCTTTTAAAATTTAAAAAATAATGATGTTTATTATTGTTTGTTAATTGTTAGTATAACTTTCTTTAATTTTACTTTGATAACTTGTAATTTACATTCTATTACGGTTTAGTTAACACTAAATTTACATGTAAACCCTTTATTTTAAAGGAAATTAAAATAGATATTAACAGCTGTTAATAATGAGTGTTAATAGAAAAATTTTATATTTTTTTACTGAACAACTGTTGATTTTTACTGAATCACTGTTGAAAAAATCGCTCCAAAAATCTGCATAAAAAATTAGGAGATTTCATTGCTCTTTTTGTTTGAAAAAATTATCCATTAATCCTAATTTTAGTTTTAAGAAATTGTAAACACTTATTAACATGTAATGAGCATTGCTATTAACTGACTTTAATTATTTGTAACTTTGCCCAGCAATTGTAACACAAAAAAAATGACGATCTCAATAGGTAACGATCACGCAGGACCAGATTACAAATTCGAAATTGTAAAACATCTTGAAGCTAAAGGCTATACAGTAAATAATTATGGTACTGATAGTACTGATAGTGTAGATTATCCAGACTTTGTGCATCCTGTTGCAAAGGATGTTAATGATGCAAAAGTAGATTTTGGAATTCTTATATGTGGTAGTGCAAACGGTGTAGCTATGACAGCTAATAAATACCAAAATGTACGTGCTGGTGTTTGTTGGATGAATGAAATTACAGAATTAACAAGACAGCATAATAATGCTAATATTATCTGTATACCTGCAAGATATACTTCTATTCCACAAGCGTTGAAAATGGTAGATACATTTTTAAATACTGAGTTTGAAGGTGGACGTCACAAAAATCGTATAGATAAGATTCCATTATCTTGTTAATTTATGGGGCATTCGCACTCACATAACCATGCTCACGATCATAAAGATTTAAAAGGGAGAAAACTTTTAATTACAATACTTCTTAACATTGTAATAACTGCAGCTCAAGTTGTAGGTGGATTAGTATCTGGAAGTTTATCGTTGTTAAGTGATGCGCTTCATAATTTTAGTGATGTTATATCATTGATTGTAAGCTATATTGCTTCAAAATTAACAAAGCAAAAAGCCTCTATTGATAGAACTTTTGGTTATAAACGTGCCGAAATTTTAGCGGCTTTCGTTAATGCATCTACACTTATTATAGTTGCTGTAATCTTAATTAAAGAAGCTATAGAACGCTTTTTAGAACCTCAAACCATTGAATCTAATTTAGTAATATGGTTGTCTTTAGTTGCTATTTTTGCTAATGGTTTTAGTGTATTACTTATTAAAAAAGATTCTGAAAACAACATAAATATGCGTTCTGCATATTTGCATTTACTAACAGATATGTTAGCAAGTGTAGCTGTTTTAATAGGTGGTTTACTTATGAAATACTACCAAATTTTTTGGGTAGATAGTTTATTAACCTTATTAATAGCTTTGTATTTAATTTGGGTGGGTTACGATTTATTAAAAACATCAACCAAAATGCTGATGTTATTCACTCCAGAGCATATTGATATAAAAGCTGTGGTAAGAGCAGTAAATAAGCTACCAAAAGTGAGTAAATTACACCATGTTCATATTTGGAATTTAAGTGATGATGAACTTCATCTTGAAGCACACTTGGATCTTACTGAAGATATTTCAACTACTGAATTTAACGATTTATCCATAAAAATAGAAGCTCTATTACACGAAGAGTTTAATATTAATCATGTAACCATTCAACCAGAATTCAATAAAGAAGATCCTAAAGAAGTTATTGTCCAAGACTGATGTTAGAAATTAAGACTAAATCCTTTAATGAGTTAAACACTAAAGAGCTTTACGATGTATTACAATTACGATCTGAAGTTTTTGTAGTAGAGCAAGATTGTGTTTATCAAGACATTGATGGAAAGGACCAAAAGGCTTTACATATTTTAGGTTACAGAGACAGTAAATTAGTGGCTTACACACGTATATTTCAACCAGGTGATTACTTTGAGGAAGCTAGTATTGGTAGAGTTGTAGTAAAGCAAAGTGAGCGACAACACAAATTTGGTTATGATATTATGAAGGCCTCTATTAAAGCTATTAATGATCATTATAATACTTCTGAAATAAGAATTTCTGCTCAGACTTATCTTAAACGTTTTTATAATAATTTAGGTTTTAAGGAAGTTGGTGAGGGCTATTTAGAAGATGGTATTCCGCATATTAATATGCTTTATAACTAATCACTCGATTTAGAATCAAATACACGAGTAACAACTAATTCTACACGTCTATCAAATTGTGGCTCACCACCTAAAGGAAATTTTCTTCTATGGCCAACAAACTTCATTCTATAACGTTTTACACCTTTTTCAGCTAAGTAATCATATACAGCTTTTGCTCTAGCCAATGATAGGTTTCGTTTTTTAGTTTTTCGGTCTATGGCATCGCGTTCACCATTTGTACAGCATACATGACCTTCTATGTTAAAATAAACGTCTTTTCTTTCAACAAGAATATCAGCAATTTTATCTAAAACAGCTTTAGATTGTTTAGTAAGATAACTGTAACCTGTTCTAAATAATAGATTTTCTAAAAGAATTTTATCTCCTTCTTTTAATTCTCCTCTAAGTTTGTCTTCTGTAGTTTCTTTTGGAGGTTTTACCTCTACAACTTCTCTAGGAGGATTATAAGGTTTTACAATGATTTCAACCTTTCTATTTAGTCCTCTTATTTTATTAAGATCTCTTTCTTTTATAATGTTGACTAAAATTTTTCCTTTACCATCAACATTAGTAATTACAGACTCATCAAATTCATTATTAGAAAAAACTTCTCTTATAGCATCTGCTCGTTGTTGAGATAATACTAAGTTATAAGAATCACTACCTCTATCATCACAAAAACCATAAATGGATATTTTTTCTATATCCATATTTTCTATTTTAGATAGAAAAAGTAAAAGTCTACTGTGTTCTGTTTCAGGAATATCGAATTGGTCAGTTTCAAAATAGACTTCGTGTTTCATCTCTTCCTGAGCGAAAGTGACCAACTGAAAACTGAAACATAAGAATATAATTAGGGCTTTCATTTTATATATAATTTTCTAACAGCAGAAAATTTATCTGATGTTAAATATAATTAATTTTAACATTTATCTCAAAATACTTGCATATTGCGAAGGATTATTAAGAATACTCACAGCTTTTTTAATTTCATTATTGTTAGCTGTGTAATATGTGTATAAACCTTCACTATAAAAATAGCGTTTAATAATCTCGTCTGTTAATAAAGATTTTAATTGTTCTTTATTTCCGTCAATAGCGTTGCTTTTGTAGGTTTTTAAAGCAGTTTCTAAATCTTTATACTCAGAACTAATAATACCGTCTAATTCTTCTTCTTTTGCTACTAAAATAGCATCTTGTAAAGCTCTTTCAGTTTTAGTTTCAAAATTAAAACCTGTAGTTTTTACGTAGCTTTTGAATTTTTTAAATTCAGCATCACTTAAGTCAAAGCTTTTTAAATCTTCAACCGAGTTGTTATAATAATAATCTGTTGCAAAATTGAAGATGAGATTTTCATTTACTATAGCTTTGGTGATAGGCGTTTGCTTTGCAAATTCTACTTCAACATCTGGCTCTATCCCTCCACCATCATAAACCGCTCTACCATTACGAGTTTTAAAAGCGTTATAGTTCTCCTTTTTAGTTCTTGTAGCATTCCCATTTTCATCTCTATTCCAATAATCTAAAGCCTGAATACAACGACCAGAAGGTGTATAATATCTCGAGATGGTAATCTTCATTTGAGTACCATAAGTAAGCGGTTTTGGACGTTGTACTAAACCTTTTCCAAAACTTCTGGTACCCACAACCACTGCTCTATCCATATCTTGTAAAGCACCGGAAACTATTTCGCTAGCAGAAGCACTTCTACCATCTACTAAAACTACTAAAGGAATTTCAGTATCAATAGGTTCACGTTGCGTATAGTAGGTTTTGTTATATTTTTTTACTTTGGATTTTGTAGTGACTACCAGTTGATTTTGAGGCACAAAAATGTTGGTTACATTTACAGCTTCACTTAACAAACCTCCAGGATTTCCCCTTAAATCTAAAATTAATTGCGTAGCACCTTGATTTTTTAAAGCTCTAATAGCACCAATAGTTTCTGATGAGGCTTTGCTATTAAACTTTCTTAATACCACATAGCCTGTTTTTTCATCAATCATGGAGTAGTGTGGTACGGCTTTGATTTCTAAAGATTCTCTAATAATTTTAACCGTATTTGTTTTGCCTTGTCTTTTATAGGTTACAGAAACCTCTGTGCCAGCAGCACCTTGTAAAAGATTTGCGGCATCGTCTTTAAAATTAGATACGGTAACATTATCAACCTTAATAATTTCATCACCAGCTTTTAATCCGGCTTTATCTGCTGCATAATCTTTGTAAGGCTCAACAATAATCAATTTATCTTTTAAGGTTAAAACCTTAGCACCAATGCCAGTATAGTCGCCAGCATTATTTATTCTAGATACTTCTACATCTTGCTCGTTATAAAATTGGGTATAAGGATCTAAATCGTCTAACATGCTTTTGATGGCAGTATCCATAAGATCACCAGGATTAGTATCATCAACATAGTTCATGTTAATTTCCTTAAAAAGCGTTGTAAAAATCTCTATTTGCTTAGCGATTTCAAAAAAATCATTCTTAAAAGCAGTTGTACTAAAGAAAATAGCAACAGCTAGTATAGGTAAGATGATTCTCTTTTTTAAGATATGCTTTAGTTTCATTTATTACGTCGTTTATTAATCCATCTTTTAATTAAGAAGAATACGATGATTAAAAAGATTATAAAGGGCCAGATGTAAAGTATACCAAGGAAAAATGCTGATAAACCATCAAAACCAGAAACGATGGCTTTCCACATTTTAGATCCATAGGAAATGGTGACTTTAGATTCTGCTGTGAGCTTATAGAACTCAATATTTATAGTACTTAAGGATACTTTATTCTGTAAATATTTTAGGCGTCCTTGTTTGGCTTCAATTTCTTCTCTTATGCTCGAGAGCTCACGCTCTATTTCTAAAACTTCTTTAACGTTTTGAGCTTTTTTCAACAATTCTAGATAACGCTCTTCTAGTGTTCGTTTCGCTTTTAATCGTGCCTCGAGATCTACAAATTCTTCAGTAACATCTTTTGATGATATACGTTTGGTATCAAAATATTCTACATTCTGACTGATATCATCTATGGTACTTTGAAAATTATTGGTAGGAATCCTAACCGTTAATTGTCTTGAAATTCTACTATAACCTTTGTTAGCCGAATCATCTTGTATATAACCGTTGTACTTATTAATTGCTGCAACGATAGCTTTATAAGTCTGATCCAAATCTTTAGTCTCAAAAGCAAGATAGGATTCTTTAATGAGTTTTTGTTCAATCTCTACGTTTTGATTAGGACTATCATATACTAGATCATCAACTGCGGCATTATCCATTTCATAAACTTCCTCATTTGGAGTAGAAATCAATCCTAGAGTTCCAGATTTACTAGAATTGTTAGAACAACCCAGAGGAATAGTAAGAATTAATAAGCCGGCTAAAAATTTCATATTATTCAGAAATTGATTTTAAAAACTTCTCAAACAACACTTTAATTGTTTTGTTAAGTTTATCAAAAGTCGTTCCATCTTTACTAAGGTACAAAATCATAAACGCATAAGATGCCGAACTATTGTTAAAATATATAGGTTTGTTGAGTCGGTAAGCTTCTCTTAACAATCGTTTAATACGGTTTCTGGCCACTGCGGTTTTATGAAGACGTTTACTTACCGAAACACCAGTTTTTAGAATACTATCATCTTCAAATTCGGTTTTAAGGTAAATTAATTTAAAAGGATATGCGGTTACCGATTTTCCTTCGGTAAATAACTGTTCTATAAGTTTTTTACTTTTTAATTTATCTTGTTTTGAATATTTGAAGTTCATAGTTAAATATCAGACTACAAAAGTAAAAAACCACAGGGATAAGATGTGGTTTTTATGTATTTTGTGTTTTGAAGATTAGTTTAATATGGATATAAATTATAGGTATATTGATACTCTTGGTAATTTGGTAAAGAATTTATCAAGAGACATAATAGATAAAGAACTTTCAAAGGATTACAAAGAATGGCTTAAAGGTTCTGGAGATTCTTGTATAGAAAGTAATATTCCAGAATTAATAATAGTCAAATTACTAGACGGTATTTTTATAATGGTAATGGATGATTACACATCACCTTTAATCAATGATGAATTCAGAGACATTCAATTAGAACATTATATAGGAGGTGAACCATTTATAATACCTAAAAAATGTCTTTGTGATAAAGAAACAGCAATAGATATAATTACATATTACATTAAAAATTCAGGGAAACTTCCGATTTCCTACAATTGGATAAATATTACTGAGTAATTATAATTAATCAAGAAAAAAAGTAAAAGTTTAAAAGTTAATATGCTACTCGCCATAGACGTCCATTATAAAGAGAAATATGCCAAAGCCGTTGGCGTTTTATTTAACTGGGAAGATGAAAATCCACAACACATTATTATAGATACTATTGATGACGTTGCAGATTATGAGCCTGGTCAGTTTTATAAAAGAGAGTTGCCTTGTATTTTGCAGTTATTAAAACAAGTAGAGCTTAATAGTTTAGAAGCTATTATTGTAGATAGTCATGTATATGTAGATAATGACAAAAACTATGGTTTAGGTGGTCATTTATGGCAAGCATTGGATGAAAAAATCCCAATAATTGGGATTGCTAAAAAAGCGTTTCATAATACAGAATTAGTTTCTAAACCCATTTATCGAGGAGAAAGTCAAAACGCTTTATACGTTTCTAGTATTGGTGTTTCGGAAGATGAGGTTTTAAAGAAAATAAAATTACTTCATGGAAAATATCGTATTCCTAGTATTTTAAAAACCTTAGATCAAATAACTAAACAAGGTTAAAGTAAGTATAGAATATAATAAACTGTTAAATCAAACTATTTCAAGAGTTTACCTTGCAAAGCTCCTTCCAAATCTACAACCTTACTTTCTAACTCATGTAATCTATCATAGATATCTACAGGTTCTGGCATTTGTTTAGAGGCATACATTGTAACATACCAAACCTCAACGATATCTTCAGTATTTATGGTGTAAGTATCATAATCGGCGTACACCGCTCCAATACGGTCCATGTCTTGTAGCATTATATCAACACATTTTGTTATTTTATTTGGCTTCATTTCGTCATCTGAATCT
>PAJL01000122.1 GCA_002706045.1 Flavobacteriaceae bacterium | reverse complement strand
TTGAGTATTTTCCAGTAATGCTTGGGTATTGGTGTCTTGTTTGCAACTGCTTAGACTTAAAAGTCCAATTGTGATTAAAAGAAAAAGTGTGTTTTTCATCATATTTTGTTTTAAGATTATTATTTGTTTTTTAAACCCATTCCCCGAAATTTTTTTATTCTACTAAGGGAATGGGTTATCAGCTATTAATTAGCAGATTTTAGAAACTCTTCAATCTTTTTGCTTTCCTTTTCCGTAAGATTTGCTCTTACTCGCATATGTAGACTAATGGTTTCCCAATCTGTATCGTTATAATCTGAAGGCGAAGGTGCAATATGACATCTGTTACATACTTCGCCCCAAAGTTGAGCTCCTGATTTTTCTATTTTAAATTCTTGGTCACTATCTGCTACCTCTTTTTCTAGAACAGGCGTGTAAACTTCTTTTGTAGATGTACAAGCGACTATTGTTATTAGAACAACAAGAATCGATGCCACAGTTACTGTAATTTTATGTATGCTTTTCATATCTCTTGATTTATGATTCAATTAAAATCCAATTGCCCAATGGATAAATAACCCATCAGTATTGGTAATACCATCTGCACCGTGGCCACCTTCAGTTTCGGTAGTTTGGTAACTTAGCTTTATTACTGAGCGCCAGCTTAACCAATAGTTGAGTCCAAAGGCATATTGAACTGATGCTTCTTCCCATTCTGCACCCTCGGGCGCATTAAAATCTGAGTAGCGCCCTACGAACTCTAATTTCTTCATAAAATCACTTTCGACCATAGTAGGCCTGTAGCTTAGTTGCGCATAAAATGAGTTACTTTGATTATCGAACGAGTATTCTTCAGCGTCTCCATCTTCGTGGACTTCTATAAAGGTTGCTGTATCTACATTAGAGTTATTGTATTGGGCTTTGATATCTACAATTCCTTTTAATGGCGATATAGGCTTTACATATGAAAAGTCTAGAGCAAAAAGAAAGGCGCCCACATCTTCATATTGAGAATCTTCTTCGCCAGTTCCGCTTGTCGAGTAGGCTGAAAACCCTAATTCTGCCGATGAATCCGAAAATGGAAGTATTCCTATTCTACCACCATAGGCTTTAGCTAGGTTGTTATCTTCAAAATTTTCGAATTGTAAAATACCCGCTTCTTCAGGTTCTTCACTGCCATCATTTAATCTTGGACCGTTAGTTGAGTAGATGGAATAATTAAGCCGTGGGCCTCCCAAATCAAATGCACCTCGAAGTTCTACGCCAATTCCAGAAGAGGGCGCGATACCATCGTGACCATATCCTAATGGTGCGTTAGGTAGTCGATTTATCCAGGCAGGGTGCAATCGTTCCATAAAGGTTCCGAATGGCAAGAGGAATTTACCTGCTCTAACCGTTATATTTTTATTGAGCACGTACATCACATCGGCGTATTCAAGACCAATTTCCAATTCGTTTCCTTCTAATTTAAATTCTAATTCAGCTTCAAACATTAACCTATCCGAATGTTTGTAGAGAAAGATTGGTGCATAGGTTAAACCTAAGAATGTAGATTCTGCTTCATCATTGGAATCCATATATTCAAACCCAGTATGTCCGTAACCACGTAACATAAATTGGGTTTTACTCGGTTCGAAAGTGTTGTATGTTTGACCATAAAGTTGATAGCCAAAAACAAACACGAAAAGTGATAAGATTAGCTTTTTCATTATTTCAGGGTTCTTAAATAGTTAATAAGTTCCCAGCGTTTTTTCTCTGGGATTGAGGTTTTGTATGAGGGCATAGGTGAACGGCCTTGTTCTATCTTCCAGAAAATTGCTCCATCTGATTGTGATTGAAAAATTTCACTCGTTAAATCCGCTGGTTTCGGTTTAAGCCCTGTCCCGCCCATACCATCACCTTTCCCTTTAGGGCCGTGGCAAACAAAGCATAGCATTTTATATATTTTCTTTCCAGATGCGGTAGCTTTCGCATCGCCTTTCAATGGATTCTTGATTTTATCGGCACTTGCAGGTGCGACCCATTTGTCTTGCGATATAGCCTCATATCCACTATTAGGCGCTTTAGTAAAACTCATAAGCAGGATGAATAACAGCCCTACAAGAGTGATAATGGATAGATTTTTTTTTGTTTTCATAATAATTGATTTAAGTTGTCATTAAATTTAAGTGTAAAGCAGACCATCAATCTGCATAACTTTCGTTCTTATCTATATAATTTCATCGTAATAATTACGCTTCCAATTTTCTGTATTTTTATAATCTGTCATACTCATTCCAACTACATCCTTAAACTGTCTGGATAAGTGATTTACACTGCTGTAATCCAATAAGTAGCCTATGTCAGAAAAAGAATGTTGTTTAAGCTGAATGAGTTCCTTTACTTTTTCAATTTTTAATCTTATAAAGTACTTTTCAATAGTGGTCTTTTCCTTAGATGAGAACAGTTTGCTCAGCGCTTTGTAATCTTTGTGAAGGGTGGATGACAAATGTTCTGAAGTCTTAACCTTTAAGGTTAAAGGCAGTTCATTAAGTTGTTCAATTAGAATAATTTTTATTCTTTCAACGAGCATATCTTCTTCACTTTGTACAATCTCAAAGCCATTTGCGTGCAGCACTTTGGTTACGTCTTGGTTAATTTGCGCATCGCTTATCCCGGGTGCTTCTACTAAAAGCTTTCCTAGTTCTAAGGAAAGGACGATTATTCCTAGTTCTTGTAGTTCTTGCTTTATTACTTTTAAGCAACGACTGCACACCATATTTTTAACCCAAAATTCTTTTGGTTGTGTCATATTAATAAGGTATTGTATTGAACTTTTGCTCAATAGCTTATCCTGTAATTGTCTGTTTACAGGGTAATGTGTAAATAAGGCTGTAGGGAATAGGGTACAACTGTTTATAGCCAATGCTTATGCGCTGGCTACAACTAATTGAGCAGTAAAAAGGGCTTTTACTGCGATGTAGAAAATCAAATTAAATAAATCTCGTAAAGCGTATGTATATCCTTAGACAATAAGGGCGGCCTATAGGCTTCGGAAGGAACTGTGTTTTTATCTAGTCCTTCAAAAAGGTTGATGTAGGAATAAATAAATGATTTTAAGAAAACCAAATTTTCGACCTCTAAAACCGTAGTTGATTTTTTGAAGGTATCATTAGCTTCTTTTAGGATAGTTTGATTGTCGCAACAATCCTTTTCTTGTAATGATGTACATTTTTTAAAAGGATTATCTTCCTTTTGAACCTTATCCTTACAAGCTTCAGCTTTACTGAAGAATGCCATATCCACTAATTTATCACAGCAAAAATGCATATTCACCGTAAAGGAAGAAGTTGACAGTAATATAAATGCTGCCAAAAAGAAGGATAATATTTTTGTAAAAAACGTTTTCAAATTGTAAAGTTAAGAAATTTTGTTTAACATATGAATAAAATGGGTTTGCACTATTAATATGCTTATTATTAATTAATTATGAGTGTTAAACAGATTTCCATTCATACAAATATAAATCTAAAGATTAAACAGAATAATGATTTTTGTCAGTTTCTAAATTTTATTTTAAAACTCATATGCTAAACCAAAGCTTATACCAAATGGATGTCCTGGACGTAATCCTGCCGGAACTCTTGATACTGCATATTTTGAATTAAAAAGGTTCATAATATTAGACGATAATGTAATGTTTTTATCAATGAAATAGAGGGCAGATAAGTCAACGATAAAATTAGAATCTACTTTGAAATTTTCTGGGATAGGTCCAGAACCTGCCTGTGTTCTAAAAGCACTTGTGTATCTTGAATTTAAGTTTACCTCAAATCTCTGATGCTGTAGCCCTAATCTAGCATTTAGTTGGTTTTTTGCGATATAGGGTATTTCGTCTCCTTTGGTAACTAGACCATAGATATCCTCATTACTTTCAAAACTTGTCAGGAATTCGGTATCCGTAAAAGTGTAGGAAATCGAGATAGGAAGTTTGTATTTCTTTGAGGTATTTTGTAGAAGATTATAATTCAATGAAAGTTCAATGCCACTTACGCGGACTTCACCAGCGTTAAACTGGTCCAAACTTCCTGTACCGCCAGTAGCTGCCAAATCACTGCCCAAAAGGTTTTGATAATCATTATAAAACCCAACAATTTCCCCTGATAATCCTTTAAAGCCAAATCGAGAACCCAACTCATAATTAATACTTTCTTCTGCATTTTGTCCCGGTGTATTACTTGGTGGTGAAAACCCTTTATGTATCCCACCGAAGACCGATACATAGTTATTGAATCTGTAATTTACGCCTATGCCAGGAATCCATACATCTACACTGTTCTTGCGAATAGCTAAATCCTGTCCAGTTCTGTTTGGATCGTTGGTGCCATAATCCATTCGTGTTAATGTTATATTTTCATAGCGCAAGCCAGGTGTTAAGGTTAAGTTCTCATACTTTACGGTGTACAATAGGTGTGCCGCCAATGCTTTTGCACTGCTTATACGGTTGGCATTGGTGCCTTTTTCGGCTACGGTAGTTCGTATTAATTCTTGATTTTGAAACGCATACCTGTCCACCCACTGAAAGCGGTCCTCATCGTCTTCGTGGTAACGTATTCCTGCTTCCAAAGTTTGTAGCCAATCCGAATCCCATCGTAATTTAGCAATGGATTGAACACCATTTGAGGTGTATGTTCTGTTATTTGCCTTTATGCCCATAACATCGTTTTGGGTGTTTTCATTTCCTAAGATGGTTTGGAATTCTAATGGATAATCCTGTGGTGCGGACAGGATCTTACCAATGCTCACTCTTTCGTCTAAATTTACGTCGTCCAATTTGTACCAATTGCGCTTGAATTTATTCAGGTAGCCAGTAGTACTTATATTTATCGAAGGGGATACTTGTATAAAATGGGTAAGTTGGTATTGTTGATGTTCGGCGTTCATTACATCTTTTGACGATGCCCTGTATCTTCTATAAGGGTTTTCTTCAAAATCTTCATCGGTCAATCCCAAGTAAGTTTCGTTCGCTTCTTCTTCAGAATATTGGATTTTAAATGTTAGTGACTGATACGTTTTTGCATCTAAATTTGAGTTGACCCTAAATTTGGCCAAATAATCAGATTTATCAAATCCTGTATTGCCACCGCCATCGAGATTTTTAAAACCATCAGAATTATAATTAAAATAATCCGTTACAAATCCAAAATTTTTAAAACTGTCGCCAATAACTAATTGCGTGTTTCTTGAGCCATAATTTCCTGAAGCAATAGAAGCTCTTCCAGAAAACCTATTTGGAATTTGGGAAGATATCATATTAATGGCACCACCTGTGGTATTTGGTCCATATTGAATTTGGCTACTTCCCTTTAAAACCTCTATGGCCTGCATACGACCAATGGTAGGGAAATAATAGGCAGCCGGTGCACTATACGGTGCGGGTGCAATTAAAATTCCATCTTCCATCAAGTTTATTTTTGCGCTGCGTTCAGGCGATGTACCTCGTAAACTTATATTTGGTCGTAGTCCAAAACCATCCTCTTCATAAATATTAATCCCTGGAACGGTTTGTAAAACCCTATTGATATTTGTGTATGAAAACTTTTTTAAATCTTCTTCAGAGATATAGCTCGCTGAGCCCGTTTTGTTTTTAACCTCAAATTTACTGCCCAGTATCGTATTGGCCGTCACAATTACTTCATTTAAGCGTTCTGTCTTTTGTTGGATGGTGTCCTTTTTTTGAGGGTCTGTCTGAGCCAACATTGTGGCTGATTGCAAAACAAATAATAGAAAAATTAGAGTTCTCATTTGCAGTAAATTATTTAGAATGATTTTAAATAGAGGGCAAATGTAGCACACTGTTTTTAAAACACCAATGTTATTTAGAATTAATCTAAATATTTTTTATTTAACTTAATTCATTACAATCAAAATGTAAGATTGTGAAATTGGAAACACTAAATATTTCGTATTCAAATCTCGTCTTTGTTCTAAAAATTTTGTTAAACAAAATTAAAATGTTAAAATTTTTGTAGCTTTGCAGAACAAATGAAGAAGGTATTTTATAAAATAGTATCCTTTTGTATGGCACTTTTAGTGTTCCTATCCACGTTGTCTTTCACAATTGAAAGCCATTATTGTGGGGATGCTCTAGTGGATACCTCCGTGTTTGGTTCTGTGAAAACCTGTGGTATGGAAGCTAAGCAGAAACCGGCTTCTTCAGAATGTAGTTTGACTAAAAAAGATTGCTGTAGTAATGAGCAATTAGTTGTAGATGGTCAAGATAATTTAAAGCTTTCCTTCGATAAGTTAAATAAAGAGCAACAGATATTAGTTGCTACATTCATTTACTCATATATAAATCTGTTTACAGAACAGGAAACAGATAATACTTCTTTTAGAGATTATTCTCCGCCCCCATTGGTCAGGGATGTTCAAGTTTTAGACCAGACTTTCCTTATTTGATTTTTAAGTAATTAGTACTGTAGTCCAACATTAAATTGTATGGACTAAACTGCTTGTTTTTGTTTTTGATAACAAAATTTTAATTACTTAAAACTCTTTTTTATGCTAAATAAAAGCATCAAATTTTTAATAGAAAATAAGTTAGTAGCGGTTTTGCTACTAGCGCTTTTCATTGGTTGGGGTATTGTTAATGCGCCTTTTGAATGGGAAACCGGCTTCTTGCCAAGAGACCCAGTAGCGGTAGATGCTATTCCAGATATAGGAGAAAACCAACAAATAGTATTTACTAAATGGGATGGTCGCTCTCCTCAAGATATTGAAGATCAAATTACCTACCCGCTTACAACTTCCCTTCTTGGAATTCCAGGAGTAAAAACGATACGTAGCAATTCTATGTTCGGATTTTCAAGTATCTATATCATTTTCGAAGAAGAGATAGAATTCTACTGGAGCCGTAGTCGTATTCTCGAAAAGCTGAATTCGCTTCCTGCAGGTTTACTTCCTGATGGTGTAAATCCTGCTTTAGGTCCTGATGCAACGGGGCTTGGTCAAATCTATTGGTATACCCTTGAAGGACGTGACGAAGATGGTAATGTGACTGGTGGATGGGACCTTCAGGAATTGAGAAGCATTCAGGATTTTTATGTTAAATATGCTTTGTCATCAGCGAGTGGTGTTTCAGAGGTATCTTCTATTGGAGGGTATGTATTGGAGTATCAAGTTGATGTGAACCCAGAACTGATGAAACAATACAATATTGGTCTGAATCAAGTCGTCAAAGCGGTCAAACAGAGTAATAGAGATATTGGTGCCCAAACATTGGAGATAAATCAGGCGGAATATCTGATTCGGGGTTTGGGTTATATCGAATCCTTAGCAGATCTAGAAAATGCAGTAGTCACCTCCGAAGATTATACCTCAATCCGTATTAAGGATATAGCTAGAGTAACCCACGGACCTGCAACCAGAAGAGGGCTTTTGGATAAAGAAGGAGCAGAAGTTGTTGGAGGTGTAGTAGTAGCACGTTATGGCGCCAACCCAATGGAAGTCATCAATAATGTAAAAGAAAAAATAAATGAATTAAGTGCTGGGTTACCTACCAAAACATTAAGTGATGGGCGAACCTCTCAGGTAACTATAGTTCCTTTTTATGATAGAACTGAGTTGATACAAGAAACATTAGGAACACTTAATGAAGCACTAACGCTAGAAATCCTCATTACCGTTTTTGTAATTATCATAATGGTGTTTAACCTAAGGGCTTCGGCCTTAATCTCAGGGTTATTACCAGTTGCTGTTTTGATGGTTTTTATATCGATGAAGATGTTTGGTGTAGATGCCAATATTGTAGCCTTATCTGGTATTGCAATTGCCATAGGAACGATGGTAGATGTGGGAGTTATTCTATCGGAAAATGTAATTAGGCATATAGATGAAAATGATGAAGGCTTGTCTATGAATGAAGTAGTGTATAAAGCCACGGCAGAAGTTTCTGGAGCCATCCTAACTGCTGTGATGACGACTATTATCAGTTTCATTCCTGTATTTACAATGATAGGGGCAGAAGGAAAGTTATTCCGTCCA
Organism: Flavobacteriaceae bacterium; assembly: GCA_002706045.1. Lineage (GTDB taxonomy): Bacteria > Bacteroidota > Bacteroidia > Flavobacteriales > Flavobacteriaceae > Winogradskyella. Next base: position 5,130 of record PAJL01000122.1, on the reverse strand, counting down.
TTGGCGTTTACCAAAACTATGGCCTTGGCGGCATCATTAATTGTTGCACTATTCCTGATTCCTCCCTTTGCCGCATTTATTTTCAAGAAGCGGAACCTAAAAACTACGTTTAGCTATGTGCTTAATAGTGTACTGGCTATTTTAGGCTTGATTGCCATTGTGTATGGCCATCTTCTCGGATTAATTCTTATAGCATTTGCGGTAACAGGAGTACTTCTATTAAAAGGAAAAATTTCTTCTGAAAAAGGAAATATTATCAACATCTTTATTTCTGCCTTTGCCATTGTTTTTCTTCTAGCTGAATATTGGAGACCACTGGGCGTTGATAAAAGTATCTTTTGGAATCTCATATTTGTAGGGCTTATTTGCTTTGGGTTATTAGGAGTATTCACCTTATTCAGAAAGCAGTATGTTCGGATACTAAACTGGGCACTTCGTAATAAACTCTTGTTTCTCTCTATACCAACTGCAATCGTTGTTTTCGGGGTTATGATAATGCGTAATACCGGCAAGGAGTTTATGCCATCACTTAACGAGGGATCCTTTCTTTTAATGCCGACCTCAATGCCTCACGCAGGGGTAGAAGAAAACAAGCGAGTTTTACAACAGTTGGATATGGCTGTTGCTAGTATTCCTGAGATTGAAACCGTAGTAGGTAAATCCGGACGTACAGAATCTGCTTTGGATCCTGCACCACTGTCTATGTATGAAAATGTTATTCTTTATAAGCCAGAATATATTTTAGATGAAGATAGAGAGCGACAAAAATTTAAAGTTAATGATGATGGCCTGTTTATGCTCAAAGATGGTTCTCTGGTCATTAACCCTAACGATGATATTAATGACCATTCTAAACATCAAAGCCAAATAAAAAAGGAATTTTATCAGGTTAATTCTAAATTGTTGATTCCAGATGAAGATGGAGAATATTTTAGAAATTGGAGACCAGATATTGAATCACCAGATGATATCTGGAAGGAAATCGTAAAGGTTACAAAACTTCCAGGAGTTACATCAGCACCAAAACTACAGCCCATTGAAACTCGCCTGGTAATGCTTCAAACCGGAATGAGAGCGCCAATGGGAATCAAAGTAAAAGGTCAAGACCTTAAAGAGATTGAAGCGTTTGGAATACAGCTTGAAGATATACTTAAACAGGCAGATGGTGTTAAAGATGAAGCAGTATTTGCTGATAGAATCGTGGGTAAACCATATTTATTGATTGATATAGACAGGGAAAGACTCGCCCGCTATGGAATATCTATAGAACAGGTACAGCAAGTACTGCAGGTATCTGTTGGAGGTATGGTACTTTCTCAAACGGTTGAAGGAAGAGAGCGATACGGAGTTCGGGTGCGTTACCCAAGAGAACTTAGGGCAAATCCAAATGATTTGAAGAATATCTATGTTCCGGTCGAAAAAGGAAAACCTGTTCCTCTTAGCGAATTAGTTACTATCAGGTATGAAAAAGGGCCACAGGTTATCAAAAGTGAAGATACCTTTTTGGTAGGCTACGTGCTTTTCGACAAGTTAGATGGTTATGCCGAAGTTGATGTTGTTGAAAATGCACAAGCCTTAATTCAAGAAAAAATTGATAGTGGCGAACTCATCGTTCCTAAAGGTATTAACTACCTGTTCACAGGTACTTATGAGAATCAGTTGCGGGCTGAAAAGACGTTGGGCGTTGTAGTGCCTTTAGCCTTGGTCATCATATTCCTGATTTTGTATTTCCAATTCCGCTCTGTAGCAACATCACTGATGGTATTTACTGGAATCGCCGTGGCTTTTGCAGGAGGATTTCTGATGATTTGGTTTTATGGACAGGACTGGTTCTTGAACTTTAGCTTCTTTGGTGAGAATCTACGTGACCTTTTCCAAATGCATACCATTAACCTGAGTGTTGCCGTATGGGTCGGGTTTATAGCCTTGTTTGGTATTGCAACTGACGATGGTGTGGTAATGGCTACCTATTTGACCCAAACTTTTGATAGAAACAAGCCAAAAACACTAGAATCCGTTAGGGCCTCAGTGGTAGAAGCTGGGCAAAAACGTATTCGTCCTTGTTTGATGACTACGGCTACTACAATTCTGGCATTGTTACCAGTACTTACTTCCACTGGTCGTGGTAGTGATATTATGATACCGATGGCTATACCAAGTTTTGGCGGAATGTTAATAGCATTAATTACACTGTTTGTAGTACCTGTACTGTACAGTTGGAAGGAAGAATTTCTAGTAAAAAGAATTAAAGAATAAGTAGATGAAAAAAGTAATCTTTTTAATATTAGGATTGTTAGTTGTAGGTGTTACCAAAGCACAGCAATTAGAGACTTATATTCTAGAAGCCGAAAAGAACAATCCAGAAATTCAGGCTTTTGAGCTCAAGTACAACATTGCTTCTGAAAAGGTGAATGAGGTAAACTTTCTTCCAAACACCGAAGTGAGTGCCGGCTACTTTGTAAGCGAACCTGAAACCAGAACTGGAGCACAAGAGGTACGATTATCGGTAAAACAAATGTTACCCTGGTTTGGTACCATAACAGCAAGAGAAAACTACGCAGGCTCTCTTGCCGATGCACAATATGAAGATTTAGTTATAGCTAAACGAAGGCTGGCATTATCAGTTTCCCAATCCTATTACAAGTTATACGCAATAAGGGCAAAACAACGCGTTTTAGATGAGAATATTGAGCTTTTGGAAACCTATGAACGGTTGGCTTTAACATCTGTAGAAGTAGGTAATGCATCTGCGGTAGATGTGCTTCGTTTGCAAATAAGGCAAAACGAGTTGGAACAACGCAAAGAAGTACTGGAACAGGATTATCTGGCGGAACAATCACTCTTCAATAATCTGTTGAACAGAGATGAGACTATTGCTGTGGAGGTCTTTGATACCCTTTCATTACCAGAGCAAGACCCAATTTTGGAAAGAGGTAAATTGGAATTACATCCGGAGCTCATCAAATATGATAAGCTATATGAATCCGTCGATAAATCCGAGATTTTAAATCAAAAAGAATCAGCACCGAACCTCGGTTTTGGATTGGACTATGTAACCGTTGCCGAAAGGCCCAATATGGATTTCAGTGATAATGGTAAGGATATAGTAATGCCAATGGTATCCTTATCCATACCCATCTTTAATAATAAATATAAATCAAGAACCCGGCAGAATAAATTAAAGCAACAGGAAATCACTGCACAGAAAGATGAGCGCAGAAATAGGTTGGAAACCTTACTTGAACAGGCAGTAAATAACCGTGTTTCATCTAGGATTAGTTTCAATACACAAACAAAGAATATAAAGAAAGCTAATGATGGTGAAGAAATTTTAATCAAAAGTTATGAAACCGGAACTATCGATTTTAACGATGTGCTGGATATACAAGAGTTGCAATTGAAGTTTCAAATCAATCAGATTGAATCTATCAAAAACTATTATATCCAATCCACAATAATCAATTATTTAAGCAATTAATTATGAAGATATTAAAAACATTCACATTATTATTAATTACCACTTCAGTTTTCGCTCAGGTAGGAACAAACGGGCAAGATAGAAAAGAAGAAGGACGAATTATAAAGGAATATAACCTTACCATTGAAGAAAATAAAATGACACTTGGTGGTGTTACTGCCAATGCAATGACCTTAAACGGTGGTATTCCTGGTCCTGTTTTAGAATTTAATGAGGGAGACCTTGCCATTATTAACGTCACCAACAAAATGGACGAAGAAACCTCTGTGCATTGGCACGGATTGATACTTCCCAATTTTTACGATGGCGTACCCTATTTAACCACACCGCCTATTGAACCAGGAACAACTTTCCAATATAGAATCCCAATCAACCAATCGGGTACATATTGGTATCATTCCCATACAATGCTACAAGAGCAGAAAGGTGTTTACGGGTCTATCATCATTCACCCAAAAGAGAAAAACTTGGAATATGATAAAGATTTGGTCGTGGTATTATCAGATTGGACGAATGAAAAGCCAATGAACGTTCTGCGAAACCTTAAAAGAGGTAACGAGTGGTATCAAGTTAAAAAAGGAACTGCGGTACCATTGAGCAGGGTTATTTCAGAAGGTGCTCTTGGTGCCCAGCTTAAATTTTGGAGAGACCGTATGGAGGGCGCTGATATTGCCGATATTTATTACCCCGCATTCTTGTCCAACGGTAAAAAATTGGCGGAGTATCCAGAATTTAAAGCAGGCGAAAAAGTGCGTCTTCGCTTTATTAACGCATCGGCCTCAACTTATTATTGGCTGGATTTTGGGGAAGGAAACCCAATGGTGGTATCTAGTGACGGCATTGATGTACAGCCCGTATCTAAAAGCCGGTTTCTATTTGGTATAGCTGAAACATATGATGTTATTGTAACAATTCCCAAAGGCACATTAGAAATTACCGCAACAGCCCAAGATGGCTCTGGTCATACCTCTGTACAATTAGGTAGTGGCACCCTTTATCCAGCCAAAAGAATAGACAGACCTGATAAAGTAGAGATGATGAAACAAATGGGAAAAATGGATATGAAAATGGGAGCCCCTGCAATGGTAGGTAACAAAAAGAAGAATACACCTGAAGTTTTAATGCAGAAGTATGGAATGAAGATGGATATGAAAGATGGCCAGATGAAAACTGGAATGCACGATAAAATGTCAATGAACGATGGTAAAATGGGTAATCAAAAAGATATGAAAGCAAATGACCATATGGGTCACGATATGCAAATGATGCAGAAGGATACGGCCTCTTTTGATTATAGCGCACGGAAAACCTACTTCAACTACGACTTTTTAAAGGCAAAGAAAAATACCACATTCAAAGCTGATTTGCCTGTAAACGATATTCTGTTGAACCTTACCGGAAATATGCAACGTTACGTATGGAGTATGAACGGTGTACCACTTTCAGAGACCGATAAAATAAAAATCAAAAGTGGAGAAGTAACCCGAATAACACTCAACAACTTAACGATGATGCACCACCCAATGCATTTGCACGGTCATTATTTTAGGGTCATCAATGAAAATGGGGAACGTTCACCATTAAAGCATACCGTCAATGTACCGCCAATGCAGAAAGTGGTTATAGAGTTCTACAATGAAGAGTACGGTGAT
>PAJL01000121.1 GCA_002706045.1 Flavobacteriaceae bacterium | reverse complement strand
TGGCACTTTTAGTCTTCTTCCTTTTGGTGGAATGGCTGGGGAGAGCTAATGAATATGCCATAGAAAAAGCTGATGTCTTGAAAAAACCTCTTAGATGGGCGTTTTATTTCTTTCTTATTATAATAATGTTCTTATTCACAGGTGAAGAACAACAGTTCATATATTTCCAATTTTAGTCATGAAAAAGTTCTTGAAAAATACTGTTTTGTTTTTTCTTGTGATTTTAGTCATTGGAGAGATTGTAGTAAGAATAACTCATTCTGTTTCAGATATACCACAAAGAACCATTGATGAATTTCATATTCAGAAATATTACCCTAATCAAGGAGGCTATTGGAAGGGTGGTGACCATAAATGGATGATTAACAAACTAGGTTGGCCAGGTGAATTACCAGAAAGCTTTGATAATTTAATATTAGTCATAGGAGATTCCTTTATTGAAAATTTTATGAACCCAAATGAATGTCATCAATCCAAATACTTAAAAGAGAATATGGAAGATTATAATTTCATGGAAGCAGGAAGATCTGGTGTATCTCTAATTGAAGCCATGGAGATTAATAAGCAATTAGATTCCTTAAAGCCATTAAAAAGTCTGATTTATGTTAATGACAACGACTTTTTTGAAAGTATAGTTGACATAAAAACAATGAAAGACATTACTCAATTAGACTTAAAAGATGAAAATATAGTCTATGGTAAAATGAAATCTCCAGGCCTAAAAAAAGTTTTATATAACTGGAAGTTGCTTTATTATTTCTATAATAGATTTCCTATGAATTTCTCTATAGCTAAAGAGGATAGCCACAAAATAGAAGAACCTGAAGAATTATTTGAAAACAATAAAGAAAAAGTTTTTGACCTTATAAAATATACAGCTAATCATTATAAAATTGATAATCAAATTTTAGTTTTTCACCCTAATTCTAATAAAATTATTGTTGAAGCCTGTAAAGAAGCTGGTTTTAATATTATAACTTTAGACTCTAGCATTGATAATCAAAGTTGGACTTTTGATTATGACAATCATTGGACCTGTTACGGACATCAGCAAGTAGCAAATCAAGTTTCTAAAGCCTTAAATGGAATGCAAATAAAGAATAATTAGACTTAAAAAAGTTGACCATAAAAAGTTACAAATTAAGTTATGATACTTTCTAAAACCGACTATAAAAATTACTTAATTCAAGACAAAATTGCATTAGGGATTCAAAAAAATGGTATAGCCACTTCTATTTTATCATTTCTTTCTCCTAATCCCATATGGCAGTTTCAAAAAACAATGAGAAAATTAGAATATTATTCTAATTGTAAAAACAAAGGACTTTACAAAATATACATCTTATTATTAAGATATAAATACAAAAAAATATCTTTAAAACTTGGATTCTCTATTCCTATAAATGTTTTTGGGCCAGGACTTTCTATTGTTCATTATGGAACTATAGTCATCAATAGAGCTACAAGAGTTGGTAAAAACTGTAGAATGCATGCTTGTGTAAATATAGGAGCTTCTGGAGGAAGTAAAAAAGCACCTCAATTAGGAGATAATGTCTATATAGCACCTGGCGCTAAAATCTATGGTGATATAAATATAGCCGATAACACAGCTATAAGCGCTAATGCAGTTGTAAATAAATCCTTTGAAGAGAAAAGTATTTTACTAGCTGGTAATCCTGCAAAAAAAATAAAAGAAATAGATATCACTAAGATTATCACACATATACAACTCTGATAATCAACAATATTACATTAACTTAATTTATAAAGATTACTCATTATAAGTAAAGCTTTTTGTTAATAATAGTCATTATTGTACAATTCAAAGATTAATTTTGATTAATAGTTATAGTAATGGCATATTTATACCATCAAATTATTAATAGTTTGGTACACCCAAATTTAAAATTATGCTAATCAACCTACATCTAAATTTTAGATATTCATTTTTATTTATTGAAACTGGGTTTTTAGGTTTAAATAAACAGTCTAATAACAAAACTGATGCTATCTAAATCTAAAATAAAAATTATTTTCATCTTACCTTCATTAGTGGCTGGAGGAGCCGAACGCGTAATTTCGTTTGTCTCTCAAAGTATAGATAAAACTAAATTTGAGCCTTTATTACTTGTTGCAGGTTTTGAAAAAGATACTGTGTACGATGTTAGCAATGTAAAAGTCAATTATTTGAATAATGACAGAATATTAACGGCAATGCCTTCAATTATTCTATCCATAAAAAAGGAAAAACCAGACATTGTCGTAAGCTCTATAGCTCATGTTAATACAGCTATGTCACTTATATCACCATTTTTCAAGAACACAAAATTTATAGGAAGAGAAGCTACTGTATTAAGTAAAAGGAAAAATGAAAAAAAGGCTAGAAAGTTCTCTCCTGTGTATTTTATGTCTAACGGATTTCAAAAATTAGATGCCATAATTTGCCAATCGCAAGATATGGCTAAAGATATGGTTGCTAACTTTGATGTTCCAGAGCATAAAACTTTTGTAATCAATAATCCTATTTCTAATTTGCCTACTTTAAAAGATCAAGGCGCATCTAATAATAAAATAAAAAAATTCATCACTGTTGGAAGGTTAACCGAAGTAAAAGGGCATTTACGCTTGTTAGAAATTTTATCTCGACTTAAAACTCCTTTTGAATACACTATTATAGGTGATGGAGGCTTAAAAGACGAAATTTTCGCTAAAGCCCAGTCTTTAGGAATTTCTAATACAATTAGACATATTCCCTTCACCAATAAAGTAAATGATTATATAGCTGAGCATGATCTATTTTTACAAGGTTCTTATGTTGAAGGATTTCCTAATGCTCTACTAGAAAGCTGTGTGGTTGGCACACCTGTTATCGCTTTTAATGCTCCAGGCGGTACCAAAGAAATTGTTGAAAATGGAATAAATGGCTATTTAGTTGATAGCGAAAAAGAGTTTGAAGAAAAGCTTAATGAGAAAATAGACTGGAATCCAAGCGAGATAAGAGAATCTGTTTATAAAAAATTCAATAAGGAAAAGATTATAAATGATTATGAACAATTATTTATAAATGTTTTAAAAGAGTAACTGTAGTGAATAACTCTAAAAAAAATATAAGTATACTTAGTATAACTCTAGGAAGTGGTGGAGCTGAAAAAGTAATTAGTCTGCTACTGAAGTCTTTGGTTAAAGATTACAATGTTTATTTAGTTCTTTTTTATAACAATATACACTTCTCTATTCCGGAAGGTGTTAATGTAGTTTTCCTTTCTGAAAAAGGACCAGAAAGACCTTTTTATTTGAAAATCTTAGACTCCATAAAATTTATTTTTAAATATTTTAAATTCGTCAAAAGGAATAACATTATTGTTTCAGTATCTTTCCTAGCATTCCCGAATCTTATAAATGGTATTGTTTCTACTCTAAACAAAAAAGTTAAAACAATAATTAGTGAAAGAGGTTTCCCTTCGGATAATGTAAGCAGTAAGTTGTCGCTTTATATCTCTAAGATTTTCTATCCTATTTTTTATAATCGATGTGATAAATTGTTTTCAAACTCCATTCACATAAATAATGATTTAAAAAATAATTTTGGGATTAAAATCCCTATGGAGGTGATTTACAACCCTATTGAAATACCTCAAAAAACAATAGAACCAACAAATCTAAATTCTACTGAAAAAAGATTGGAAATTATTACGGCTGGCACACTCAATACAAGAAAAAATCAAGTAATGATTATACGCTCTCTTTTAGAAATACCAAATAATGATAAATTTACCATTCTTGGTGATGGTCATTTAAGAGCCTATTTAACTGAAGAGATTAAAAGCTCTAAACTTGAAAATCAAGTTCAGCTAAAAGGGAAAGTGAAAAATGTTAACGACTTTCTTCTTGAAAGTAATTGTTTTGTTTTGTCATCATTTACTGAAGGTTTTCCTAATGCTTTATTAGAAGCTATGGCTATTGGCCTACCATGCATATCTACTAATTGCTTATCAGGACCATTAGAATTACTAAATAAAAATAATGATGTAGACATAAAAAACGGCGAATTTGTCATTGCTAAATATGGTTTACTAGTTAATAACGATGATCATGTAGGGTTGAGTAAAGCTTTAGAATTTTTCAGAAATAACCCTGAGAAACGAGTAGAGTTTGGTAAATTGAGTTTACAACGCTCCAAAGAATATCATTTAGACACCATATACACAAAGTTTAACCAATTTATAACCAACTAAAGGCTTTATAACCATGTGTGGAATAAACGGCATAATAGCCAAAACAAATAGAAATGAGAATGAGATTAAAACCATTCTCAACAATATGAACGACCTTATTATTCATAGAGGTCCGGATGAAGATGGTGTTTTTGCTAACGAAACCCAAGATTATACGGTTGGGATGGCTATGCGAAGATTGTCTATTATAGATTTATCCTCTGGTAAGCAACCTATTTTCTCTGATGACAAACAAATCGTTATTGTTTTTAACGGTGAGATTTACAACTATAAAACCATCAAAACCAAACTATTAGCTGAAGGCACTACGTTTCACACCACTAGTGATACCGAAGTTATTCTTAAAGCTTATGAAAAATATGGTGTTGAAGCTTTTCAATGGTTAGATGGCATGTATGGTTTTAGTATTTATGACAAAAAAATAAATAAGCTTTTTATAGCTCGTGATTTTTTTGGTGAAAAGCCACTGTATTACACAGAAACTGATAAAGAATTTATTTGGGCTTCAGAACTTAAATCTATCATAAACACTATAGATTTTCAACCTAAAATTTCTAAAAAAGGGTTGAATTTATACTTTAGACTAACCTATATTCCAGCACCACATACAATTTATGAAGGTATACACAAGTTAGAAGCTAATCATTATATAGAATATGATTTTGGAACTCATAATACCTCTATCCATAAAATAAATGCCGAGCCAAAACCAAAAACAGCTAACATTTCTTTTGATGATGCAAGGTCCAAAACAAAAGAATTGGTCTATAATAGTGTAGACTCTAGATCTATAGCAGATGTTGGTTTAGGTACATTTTTATCAGGTGGTGTAGACTCCTCTATTATTTCTCTTTGTTTATCTCAAGCTACGGATAAAAAAATAGATACATTCTCTATTGGCTTTAAAAAAGCATCTTACGATGAAACGGATAAGTCTAGAGTTGTAGCAGATATGATAAATAGTAATCATCATGAATTTATTATTGATGAAGATGATTTAAAAAATAATATTCATCAAATCTTGGTGAATTTTGATGAACCTTTTTCAGATTCCGCAGCCTTACCCACTCACCTACTTTCAGAGAAAACAAGAGAGCATGTTACAGTTGCTTTAACTGGCGATGGTGGAGATGAAGTGTTTGGCGGTTATAACAAATATTACATTGGTAAAATGAATAAAAAGTTCACTAGTATAATTCCTAGAGGATTTCATAAAACCATTAATAAACTAAGTAACAAATACCTTGTTGACAAAGACGATAAACGTGGTAAAAAGTTTCAAATCAACAAATTGCTTAATGCAATAAATTATGATGGTGATTTCTATTGGGACATTATTTCTTTAGCTAACACAAGTAATCAATTAGAAGAACTCTTTCTGCCTGAACAATTTGAAAAAGATCTTTTTAAAGAGTATAAAGAAGTTTTAGGCAAGCAAAAAATTGAAACACTTACAGATTTTAGACTTGTAGATAAAATTTTAAGTCTTGAAGGCGGAATGCTTGCTAAAGTTGATAGAACAAGTATGTTAACATCTTTAGAATGTAGAGCTCCTTTTCTTAACCGAGAAATATGGGAATTTACCAACACACTTCCTGAAGATTATTTGATGAAAGGTTGGGATAAAAAACATATTTTAAAAGAGGCATTTAAAGATCAATTTCCTATAGATTTTTTAAATAAAAGTAAAAGTGGTTTTGGCTCTCCAACTGGAGATTGGTTAAGACAAAGCTTAAGAAATGAACTAGAAAGCTACATAGATCCAAAAATGCTTCAGGACCAAGGCATCTTTAATGTAGATTATGTTACAAAACTAGTTAAAGACCACTTAGATAGTAAAAAAGATAGCTCTTTTAGGGTTTGGTCTTATTACTGCTTTCAGAAATGGTATAAGTATAATTATTTAAAACAAAGCTAAAATATGTCCCAAAAAAGAATATTAATCATAGCATCTTATGATGGCTCTTTAATTAGATTCCGTGGTGATTTTATTGCTAGCTTAGTAAAAGATGGTTTTGAAGTATTTGCTGCTGCTCCAGATTTTTCCAAGAAATACAGAAAAATGGTTTCTGACTTAGGTGCAACACCAATAGAGATTAATCTTCAAAGGACAGGCTTAAATCCTATTAAGGATTTAAAATCTATTCTTGAGCTAAACTCAATCATCAAAAAAAATAACATTGATATTGTTTTTCCTTACACTGTAAAACCCGTTATATATGGATCTTTTGCGGCAAACATGAGTAAAACACCTGTAATTTCATTAATTACAGGATTGGGTTATGCTTTTACAGGTCTATCTAAAAAAGCAAGATTATTACAGAGATTCAATGAAACTTTATACAAACTTTCGATCAGAAAAAATAAAGTTATTGTGTTTCAAAATAGAGATGATTATCAGCTCTTTTTAGATAGAAAAGTCATTTCTAAAAAACAAAAAGTTGATTTTGTAAGTGGTTCTGGTGTTAATCTTGACGAATTCAATTTCAAAGAGAAAAATCCAACTGACAAAGTAAGCTTTCTTTTGGTAGCACGATTAATCGAAGAAAAAGGAATAGCTCTTTATATGGAAGCTGCCAAAATTCTAAAAGCTAAATATCCAAAGACAGAATTTCACCTTATCGGTTCTACAGAAACTTCTCCTTCTGCAATAAGTGAAAATGAACTGAACGAATTACATGAAAAAAACATTATTGTTTTTCATGGTAAACAATCAAATATAGATGAACATCTGAACAAAAGAGATATTTTCGTTTTACCTAGTTATTACAGAGAAGGTTTACCAAGAACTACTTTGGAAGCCTGTGCATGTGGTAATCCTATTATCACAACAGATTCAGTAGGTTGTAGAGAATCTGTAAAAGAAGGTATTAATGGTTTTTTAATTGAACCTCAAAACCTCGAAGCATTAATAGAGCCTATGGAATTCTTTATTAACAATCCGGAAAAGATAAAAGAAATGGGCATCAATAGCAGGAAATATGCTGAAGAAAGATTCGATGTTAACATTATAAATAATGATTTAATAGATATTATTAATAAAGAACTTTAATTTTACACCAGAAAAACCATCCCTACACATGAAGTTTTATAGTGTTTTTAAAAGAATATGTGATTTTTTTGCAGCTTTAATAGGGCTTATAATAATTTCACCATTATTGATAATTCTAATTATCATACTTTCTATTTCCAACAATGGAAAACCATTCTTCTATCAAGAACGTGCCGGTAAGAAAGGAAGGATTTTTACAATCATAAAACTTAAAACTATGAACGATAAGAAAGATAGTAATGGAGAGTTACTACCTGTTAATTATCGTATAACACCTGTTGGTAACATTTGCCGCAAATATTCTCTAGATGAAATACCTCAATTAATAAATATTTTGAAAGGTGATATGAGTGTCGTTGGTCCTCGCCCACTTCTTAAAAGCTATTTACCACTCTACAACGAAGAGCAAATGAAAAGGCATGATGTACTACCAGGCATTACTGGTTGGGCACAAGTAAATGGTAGAAATACAATAAGCTGGGATAAAAAATTCAAGTTAGATGTTTTTTATGTGGAAAACCAATCGTTATTGATGGACATAAAAATAATTCTTAAGACAATTAACAGAGTAATCAGTCCGAAAGACATCAATAATTCCGAAGAAACTGACATGCCAGTTTTTACAGGAAATAATTAGATAAAATACTGATTTATTTAAACTTAGAATAAACCACAGAAACAATTAGTTCATCTACACTATATTTAGTTCCTCAAAAGAGAAAATAAAATCTTTAGGCAAATACCCATCTTTGTGGTACTTCCAATTTGTAGAGTGTATATTTAGTCCACTATCTATCATACCAATAGTTAACCAACGTAATTTATTCGGTGAGATAAAATCTTTTTTTAGATTATCCGCTATATAGATATATTGTTTAGCAGGTAATGAATTCTCTAAAATTTTGAAATTTTGAATACTAGGCTTTTCACTGCCAATGGCTTCAGAAATAATTATTTCATCAAAAAAATCTTTTATTTCTAAGGCTTCTATTTTAGCCAATTGAGTCTTTACCCTACCGTCAGTAATGATTCCCAACTTTCCTTTTTTTAATTTTATTTTATTAAGAACTTCTAATACTCCCTTATTAAGATTGATCTTGGGTTTATGAAAACGATAATAACTCAATAAATCGTCAATATTCCTATCATATCTTGAGCTTAATATCTCAAAAACGTTCTCTCCAGATCTATACATTGAGAACATTTTAGCATATAAAAATTTCCAATTTACAGGCTCAACAATCTTCGCTATATACATATAAGCAGATTTAAGATAATCGATCTCATTATAGAGTGTATCATCTAAATCAAAAACTACAACAGTCTTCTCATCAACCTTTATATCCATGGACTAAAATTTCATCATCGTATCTTATCATTAAAAGGTCGCTTTCCCAACTATCAAACTTATCCTCAATACTATTTTGTAAAAAGTATTCTTTAATTAACCACTTAGGAAAATTAGCACCTGACAAATAAGACAAAGGGTAACCACCACCAAATCTAGGATTAATCTCTATACCATATATTTTTGTTTCATCTTCTTTGTGAAGAAAAAATTGTGCTGTAACACACCCAAACGCACCATCTATGTAGTTTAGATGCTCTCTAATGTAACTGACAAGAATATTATTTTTAGTTACTGCCTTATACACTTCACCATCCCTAACTTCTAATCTTTGCCTTGGTACAACACATTTTAATTTACTGTTTTTATCAAAATACAAATCACATGTAAACTCATTATATTTATCATGGTCTAGGTATTCTAAAAACATTAATTTTTCATTCTGAAAGTGATAATCTTTTAATTCTTCCTTTTCTTTTATGATGTAGGTATCTACACTTCGACTACCATCTATCGGTTTAACAAATAGTGGTAATTGATAATTCTCTTTACTAAATTCTTTAGCGACATTAACACCTCTATCTTCTAAAAATTTATGTATTAAACGCTTATCTCTACATTGAGAAATAAAGTGATAGTCAGAAACTACAATATCAATACCTTGTTCTAAAAATTCTAATTTATTTTTTGAAAGAACAATTAGTTCTGTATCTATTGTTGGGATTATAAGTTTTATTGAGTGTTTTTCACAAATACTTTGCAATACTTCACCATATTTTGGATCATCAACTCTTGGCACAAGAAAAAAATCATCTGCTATTTGACAGGCAGCCGACAATTCTGGTTCGGAATCTGCTGCAAAAACCTTTGCTTCTGGATAAAAATTCTTTAGTTCTTTTTGAAATTCTCTAACTAAAGAAACTCGTCTTCCTGCGGAAGTTATTAATATATTCATAGGGAATATGTTGTTCTCTGCAATTATAAACAATTATCCCTCTCAGCGTACAATGATTAGACATATCATAGCTTTATTCGATTATATGTAAATTACTTCATTAAATGAGGCCTATTTTATATATCTTGGAAATCTTTTTTGAAAAGAAATATAGAAAACATGAACAGTTAAATCCTTGAACAGCTTACTTTTTATCTGATTTATTGTACGGTTAAAAAACAGCTTATTATTATATATCGTTTAAAATTAACAGTTCATCGTAATATTTTAAATTTGTTTTATACTTTGATTCATAAGGGCTTATATTAGCAATTGTAATGCTATTAATTCAGGTCCCAAACACCTTTATTTAAAAACTTTAGGTATTAACTTAAAGAATTAACCTATGAATAAAAAAATATGGCTGTCATCACCACACATGAGTGGTAATGAACAATCTTACATAAATGAAGCTTTTGAAACTAACTGGGTTGCTCCATTAGGACCTAACGTTAATGGTTTTGAAGAAGATTTACAGAATTATCTTAATGAAGACATACATGTAGCAGCTCTTGCTTCTGGTACTTCTGCCCTGCACTTAAGTCTTATTCTTTTAGGAGTAGGAAAAGATGATGAAGTTATCTGTCAAAGTAAAACTTTTTCTGCCTCTGCCAATCCAATTGTATATCAAGGTGCTACACCTATTTTTGTTGATAGCGAAAAGGAAACATGGAACATGTGTCCTGAACAATTAGAGATTGCTATTAAAGAGAGAATATCTAAAGGAAAGAAGCCTAAAGCTATAATAGCTGTTCATTTATATGGTATGCCTTATAAGGTAGATGAAATTAACAGAATAGCTAAAGAATATAACATTCCCATAGTTGAAGACAGTGCTGAATCTTTAGGAAGTCACTACAAAAATCAAAATTGTGGAACTTTTGGTGATCTTTCTATTCTTTCCTTTAACGGGAATAAAATAATCACCACATCTGGTGGTGGTGCAATTGTAACAAAAACACTAGAACAGAAACAGAAAGCTGTTTTTCTAGCTACACAAGCTAGAGATAATGCTCCGCATTACCAACACTCCCATATAGGATATAATTACAGAATGTCTAATATAGTTGCAGGTATTGGTCGTGGTCAGATGACGATTTTAAATGAACATGTTGCAAAGCGTCGTGCCAACCACGAATTTTATCAAAATGCTTTTAAAGATATTGATGAAATTACTTTTTTACCAGAACCTGAAGGGCATTTTTCAAATAGATGGTTAACCTGTATTTTATTGGACTCTAAAGAAACAAGAGAAGCCTTAAGACTAGTTCTTGAAAAAGAGAACATTGAATCTAGACCGCTTTGGAAACCAATGCACCAACAACCTATATTTAAAGATTCACCAAGTTATTTAAATGGTGTTTCTGATGACCTATTTAACAGAGGATTATGTCTACCCAGTGGATCTAACCTTTCTGATGAAGAATTAAACAGAGTAGTTTCGACTATAAATACGTATTTTGTAACATGTTAGTGAATTTTTTACAAAACATATCGCAAAAGTATGCTTCGAAATGGCTAGTCTTGCTATTTGATATATGTATCATAATAGCAACATTCTTCCTTGCTTATCTTATTCGATTCAATTTTCAAATTGATTTTGATCTCAAAGTTGTTTTTCAGCAAATACCATATTTAGTTATAGTTTCTGCGATAAGCCTTATTGCTGTTGGATCATATAAAGGTGTTGTTAGATTTACAGGTTTTAAAGATATATTGAACATTATAATTGGTGCTAATATCTTAGCAACTCTACTTATTTGTTGTACTTTTTTAAGCCGAAAATTCCTTAGTGAGGATAGTATCTTAAACATATCTGGATCGATAATTTATATCCATTTATTATTAAATATTTTATTTCTAATTGGAGCAAAATTATTTATAAAATCCATTTACAATTATATTACCCAAGAATCTCAAACAACTTCCAATGTACTAATATTTGGCGCTGGAAACTCTGGGATGCTGACTTATGACGCTATTCAAAACGATACTAAAAACAGTTTTGAAGTCGTTGGCTTTATTGATGATGATGAACGAAAAATAGGAAAGAAGATAAATCTTCTAAAAGTTTATGACATCAGTTCTATTGATGGAGATTTTATCAAGAAGAATCATGTAGAAGACGTTATTATATCTATTCAGAATATTGATCCTTCAAGACTATTACAGATTACAGGTAACTTATTTTCGCTTGGTCTTAAAGTAAAAATCGTACCTCCTGTTCAAAACTGGATAGATGGCGACCTTAGTGTTGGCCAAATTAAAGAGGTAAAAATAGAAGACCTATTAGGCAGAGAACCTATAAATATTAAAAACCCAGCCCTTGAAGAACAATATGACAATAAAGTTATCTTGGTTACAGGTGCTGCAGGATCTATAGGTAGTGAAATTGCTAGAAAAGCTAGTTTATACAATTATAAAAAGCTTATCCTGATAGATAATGCTGAATCTGCTTTATATGACATTCAACAAGAATTCAGACAACAAGGTTTAGAGAATATTGACGCTATTGTAGCAGATGTTCGTAATAGAACTAGAATAGATCAGATTTTTAACCTTTATAAACCAAAAATTGTTTTTCATGCTGCAGCATATAAGCATGTTCCTCTTATGGAAAACAATCCTTATGAAGCTGTTAGTGTAAACATTGGTGGCACAAGAAATGTTGCTGACATAGCAGTAAAGCATAGTGTTGATAAGTTTGTTTTAATTTCTACAGACAAAGCTGTAAACCCAACCAACGTAATGGGTGCTACAAAGCGTATTGCCGAATTGTATGTTACATGTCTAAAGGGTAAAGGAAACACCAAGTTTATAACAACAAGATTTGGAAATGTTTTAGGTTCAAACGGATCAGTAATACCATTATTTAAAAAGCAAATTGAAAAAGGTGGTCCACTTACTGTGACCCATAAAGAAATTACACGTTATTTTATGACCATTCCTGAAGCTTGTCAGCTTGTACTAGAAGCTGCTGCCATGGGTAATGGAGGTGAGATTTATGTTTTTGATATGGGTGAACCAATTAAAATATTCAACCTTGCCACCAACATGATCATCCTTTCTGGATTACGCTAT
>PAJL01000120.1 GCA_002706045.1 Flavobacteriaceae bacterium | reverse complement strand
TAATAAAATCATCAATGAGTTTAGCTGGTGTGGAAAGCACTGTAATTTCACCACATTTAACCTCTCATGCATTATTAACTCAGGAAGAACGTGATGCTATAGGAATAAGTGATCAATTGATTCGTTTTTCTGTTGGTATTGAAGACGTCAAAGATTTAAAGCGTGACATTACTAATGCTTTAAAAGGGATTGAATAAACAATTATAGTTTCTTGAAGAAGTAAATTTTATCAGCTTTTCTTATTTCTAAAATCGTATTTTAAATTGAGTTGAACAGACAATCGGTGAAAACTCTTTGTTTTAAACGAATGTCTGGCATAGCCCAAGTCTATATTGGTATGATTGTTAATGTTTATACCAAGTCCAAGGTAAGCTCTGTTTTGTTGAAAATCGAATTCGTTTAGATTAAAATGAATTTCATCATAAAAGGATAGAAATAACGTTTTGTTTAATGGTTGTTTCCCTTTTAATCTATAACGTAATCTATGTTTAAGGATATCTTCTGTTGGATATTCTAAAAAGCGCTGTTCTAATTTGAATCGATGAGACCAATTTAGATTAAAGAGTTTGTGTTTTAGAACAATCTGTTCTAAGATACGATGTTCTAAAATATCTGGAGTGTTATTTATTTCAAAAGAAGTATCTATGTCACCATAAGCATAGCCTACGCCAACACTAACATTTTTATTAAAATGATAGTTTATACCAACAATTCCCAAATGCAAATGTGTGTTTTTTTTAAGAAGCTCGTAATTCCAATTGGTGTAAGAACCGCTTAAACTCAAAGCGTTTGTAATTCTGTTAGATGATGTAATTTCATACCAAGAACCCCAAGTAGTTTCACCCAAATTTTGAGCAAAAATTAAGTACTGAAATAGGAGCGTAAATGGTAATATAAATAGGTTAGTTTTCATGATATTGACTTAAAAAGTAAAGAGCCCATTTCTGGGCTCTTTCAGTCATGGAATTATTTAAACGTGGTCATTTAAGTGATGGTGTTCATCAATTAATGGCCCACCTTCTATGATTTGTTCAGAAGCCTCACTTGCAAATTTTTCAAAATTTAAGTGGAATGAATGTGCTAACTGAATCGCTTTACTAATGTATGCGCCTTTTTGTAACCAAGTATTCATTGGGTCTAGCATTTCTGATGGCACATTTGGACAATATTTTGGCATAAATAACCCGAATATTGGATGTTGTTCAAAATCTACATTATCTAATTCACCATTAAGAATGGCAGTGATCATAGCTCTTGTATATTTTAGTTTTATACGAGAACCTACTCCGTAAGGGCCACCACTCCAGCCAGTATTCACTAACCACACATTAACACCTGCTTCTTGCATTTTTTTACTTAACATTTCAGCATAAACTGTTGGGTGAAGTGGCATAAATGGTTCGCCAAAACAAGCTGAAAATGATGGTACTGGTTCTGTGATTCCGGCTTCTGTTCCCGCTACTTTAGCAGTGTAACCAGAGATAAAATGATAAGCTGCTTGCCCAGGAGTTAATTTAGACACAGGAGGTAATACACCAAATGCATCACAAGTTAAGAAGAAAATGTTTTTAGGATTCTCAGCGTATGATGGTTGTTGAATGTTATCAATATGATAGATAGGGTAACTTACACGTGTGTTTTGTGTAATTGTACTATCCATATAGTCAACCTCACCACTATCTTTAAAAACTACATTTTCTAAAATAGCTCCAGGTTTTATAGCTCTATAGATGTCTGGTTCTTTTTCCTCTGTAAGGTCAATAACTTTTGCATAACAACCACCTTCAAAATTGAAAATATTATTGTTAGCTGTCCAGCCATGTTCATCATCTCCAATCAATTTACGATTAGGATCTGCAGATAATGTTGTTTTACCAGTACCTGAAAGTCCGAAGAAAATAGCAGTATCACCATCTTCACCTACGTTTGCAGAACAGTGCATTGGTAACACATTTTCTTCAACAGGAAGAATAAAGTTTAAAGAAGAGAAAATACCTTTTTTAATTTCACCTGTATAAGCAGAACCACCTACAAGTGCTATCTTTTTACTGAAGTTAAGGATTGAAAAATTACCTTGTCTTAATCCACAACTTTTAGGGTCTTTTGCTTCATAACCTGGCGCACAAAGTACTAACCAGTCTTCCTTAAAATTTTCAAGTTCACTTTCATTATATCTCAAAAACATGTTGTAAGTAAACATGTTAGACCAAGGATATTCGGTAACGGTTCTTACATTGGTTTTATATTCAGGGTCAGCACATACATAAGCATCTCTGACATATATTTCTTTTCCACTTAAATAATCAGTGATTTCTTTTTGTAAGAAGTCAAAATTCTCAGGTGATATAGCTTTGTTCGTTTTTCCCCACCAAACCTTATCTTTAGTGTAATCATCTTTTACGATAAAACGGTCTTGAGGTGATCTACCAGTAAATTTTCCTGTATTTATAGCTAAAGTTCCGTTAGCAGTTTCTCTACCCATTCCTTTTTCAATGGTAATGGTTTGTAGCTCTTCTGGAGATAAATTCCATTGAGCAGTGGCTCCTTCAATTCCGTACTTCGTTAAGTCTCTGGTTTTCATAATCGGTTGTTTTAATAAGGTTTCCATGATTAATGTTTTTTGAATTGTTTAAAATGGCCAAATCAATGGCACTAATACTAATGATACTATTAAGAAAAGTAGAAGCAAAGGTGCTCCGACCTTTAGATAATCCATAAATTTATAACCACCAGCTGTCATTACCATGGCGTTTGTTGTAGTGCCAACTGGTGTTAAAAATGCTGTAGATGCACTTATAGCGACAACTATCATAAATGGTGCTGCTGAAATATTCAAAGTGTTTGCAGCAATAATTACTATAGGTGCCATAAGAACAGCTGTTGCAGAATTATTGATAACTTGACTAAATGTTGTAGTGAGTAAGAACACTCCAGCTAGTAATACTACTGGATGTTGTTGTCCAAGGGTATTAACTAAACCGTTGGCAATTAATTCTGCAGTTCCTGTTTTTTGTAATGCAATTCCCATCGGAATCATAGCTGCAATCATAACTACACTTATCCAACTAATACCTTTGTAAGCTTTTGAAATTGGTACACAACCAGTAATTAACACAATACCAGCAGAAATAAGAGCTGCGATGGCACCAGGTACTACTTTAAAGACTAATAATCCAATCATTAATAGAAGTGCAAATAGTGCTATAAATGATTTTGAAGTTAAGTCAGTAATTGTTTTAGACATCCCTTCAGGACTACCACATATTACCAAGTTTTCATGATGTTCTTTTAACTGGTCAATATCGCTCCAACTACCTCTTACCAAAAAGGCATCACCAGCTTTAACCAAAACCTCTCTATCGGTAATAGGTTTGTTATTTCTAGAAGCAGCCATTAATTGTATTCCAAAACGTTTAAAGAAATTACCTAATCTCATTTTTCTTCCAACTAAAATAGATTTTGGAGTCACCAAGATTTCTGCCATACCAACCTCTTGGTTAATGAGATTATGTATTACTTCATCTTCAATAGATTCAATAGGTAAAAGTCCTAGTCTAAATTTTATCATTAAAGCGTTAATAGCTTCGGTATCTCCTTTTACGGTTATAATATCATGATATAAAAATTCTGTTGAGTTGGTTGGGAACTCTATATAAGGTTCGTTTCCTTTTAAAACATTAGGGTGTCTTCTTTTTATTCTAATGATTGAAACTTTGTGCTCACGTTCAAAATTCCATTCACCCATTTCTGTATTCAATAAAGGTGAAACAGAACGTACTCTAAGTCTGTAATAATCGTTTTCAAATCTATAAGCTTCAATCCATTTGTGTAATGTGTTACTGATGTCTACAGGTTTGTTATTCGTTTTGTTTTTTGGTAACAACTTATAACCGACAAATCTGAAATAGAGTAGGGTTAGAAGTAATAATGGTAAACCAATCAATCCAAACTCAAAGAAAGAAAAGCCCTCCATACCACTTTGAATCATAGTATTGTTAACAATGATATTTGGAGGTGTTCCTGTTAAGGTAAGTAGTCCACCTGTATTAGAGCCAAACGCCACAGGCATAAGTAATTTTGATGGTAAAGTTCCGATACTCCAAGCAGAAGCAATGGTAACAGGCATTAAAGTAGCCACAGTACCTGTGTTGCTAACAATTCCAGAAAGTAAACCAGATCCTAATGTTGTTATAAGCAATAATTTGGTTGAACTTTTTCCAGCTAGCTTAATGAATTTCTGTCCTGCTAAAGCAGTCCAACCAGTTTGAGATAGTCCTTCTCCAATAATAAACAACGCAGCAATCATAATAACTGTAGTATTGCTAAATCCACTCAGAGTTTCATTGAGATCTAATATCCCAAAAAGGAATAAACTAATCATAGATAGTAGAGCTATGATGTCTGGTGTAAATTTTCCCCAAATGAATAAGAGAATGGTAACGGTTAGTATGATTAGCATTAAGCTCATGGTGTGGTGATTTTTATAGTATAAAATTACTGGCAAGACAAAGCAATTATTATGACAAATGTCATGCTTTTGACGAATTACGAAGTTTTCAATTTTAGGTGATTTAAATGATGAATTATAGAATTTTTACTACACGAAAGCGTTTTCGAAATAAAAACAATGTTATAATCTGTTAGCTTTTTAATATTTTTGACATCTACGAAAAGAAAAAAATTCATGAAATTAGATATCCTAGCCTTTGGTGCACATCCAGATGACGTTGAATTGGGATGTGGAGCTACATTGGCAAAAGAAGTTTCCAACGGAAAAAAAGTTGGTATAATTGACTTAACAAGAGGCGAATTAGGTACGCGAGGAACTGCTGAAACCAGAGATAAAGAATCGGCAGATTCTGCTAAAATTCTAGGTGTAGCTATGCGCACAAATATGGAATTTGCTGATGGCTTTTTCGTTAACGATAAAGCACACCAAATTGAAATTATAAAAGAAATTCGAAAGTATAGACCAGAGATAGTTATTTGCAATGCCATTGATGATCGTCATATAGATCATGGAAAAGGAAGTAAACTGGTAAGTGATGCCTGTTTTTTAAGCGGTTTGAGAAAAATAAACACAAAGCATAACGATGAGGACGATTGGCAAATGCCGTGGAGACCGAAGGTAGTCTATCATTTTATTCAATGGAAAGATATTGAGCCAGACATTGCTGTAGATGTTACGGGTTATATGGAGCAAAAGATGGCATCTGTGTTGGCTTATAAGACGCAATTCTTTGATCCAGATAGTAAAGAGCCTCAAACTCCTATTTCAAGTAAAAATTTCACCGATAGTATTACCTATAGAGCAAGAAATTTAGGAAGATTAATCGGAACAGAATTCGCTGAGGGTTATACAGTTGAACGTTATCCGGCTGTTGATAGTTTATTTGATTTAAAATAATTTAAAAAAACCTTTTGTAGAAAAGGTAAAATAATATACATTTGCAACCCTAATTAAAATGGTGGTTGTAGCTCAGTTGGTTAGAGCGCTGGTTTGTGGTACCAGATGTCGTGGGTTCGAGTCCCATCTTCCACCCAAAAAGATAAAGCCTTTCAGAAATGAAGGGCTTTTTTTGTGTCTAAAATTAAAAAGCCTCTCATTTTGAGAGGCTTTAAGATTGTAAATTTAATTTTTTATTCTTCTGTAGCTTTGTCTACTACAATTCGGTCGTTTCTGTTAGCAACTTCCCAAGCCGTGTAGAATACAAGTCTTGTTCTATTTTCTAAAAGATCATACTCAATCTTATCTGGTGTATCACTTGGTTTGTGATAATCATCATGTGTACCGTTAAAATAAAAAATTACAGGAATATTGTTTTTAGCAAAATTATAATGGTCAGATCTGTAGTAAAAACGGTTTGGATCATTTTCATCGTTGTAGGTGTAATCAAATTCTATGTTTGTGTATGTAGAATTTACCGACTCGGAAATATTGTGTAGATCTGTACTTAATTTATCACTTCCTATTAAGTATATATAGTTTCTATCTCCTTCTTTTCTCTTAGGATCAGTTCTACCTATCATATCAATATTTAAATCTGCAACAGTATTTTCCAAAGGAAAAACAGGATCAACATCGGTGTAGTATCTAGAACCTAGTAAACCTTTTTCTTCACCAGTAACATGTAGAAATAGAATAGATCTTTTAGGACCATTTCCATCTTTTTCAGCAGCTTTAAAAGCTTCGGCTATTTCAAGAATAGCAATAGTTCCAGAACCATCATCATCTGCACCATTGTAAACTTCGCCATTTTTTATGCCTTCATGGTCTAAATGTGCTGATACTACAACAATTTCATTTGGTTTTTCAGAACCTTTAATATATGCTAAAACATTCTCTGAAGTGATATTTTCTGAAGGATTTTCTATACTAATTTCTAGGTTAGTATTGATTACTTTTGGAGTATCTGATTCAGTAATGTCAGGATTTAATGTCTTACCTAAATTCTCTGTAACTAATAACATAAACATAGCGCCATCATTACCCTTAATGGATAGACGACCTGATTCACCAGATTCAAATACTCTTTGGTAAAATGGTGCAAATCTAGAAAATTGTTCATTATCCATTAAGATGAGACCTTTTGCGCCTTTATCTGATGCAGTCTCTCTTTTGCTAGACATTGATTGTCTGCCACTAGACCATTTTGTTTCTTCAGAAGTACCTGATGTGACGTAATTTCCTTCTTCGTTTTTTGGTTCACCTGCTTTAGCTAACACAATTTTTCCTTTAACATCAATGTTATTATAGTCTGAATAGTTTTCGGTATCAATGCCATAACCAACATAAACAATATCATTGCTGGAAACATTTACAGATTTTGGTGTTCTTAAAACGATTTGGTCTTCAAAACTTATGAATTCTTTGTCATTAACCTTAACTGAAGCAGACGCGACTTTTTGCTTTTCTAAAGGCACTTCTTGAAAATAATCATCACCACCTAAAGGTGAAGGGATTCCCATAGCGATGTATTGCTTCTTTAAATATTCTACAGCCATCTTCTGACCTTTTTCTCCAGTTTCCCTTCCTTCAAATTCATCAGAAGCATATTTGAAGAGCATGGTTTTAAGCTCGTCTGATGTTATTGTTGCGGCATATTTAGTAGGGTCAACCGTTTCTACTTTGGTTTGCTGAGTAGAGGTGGAGGAGCTAGTTTTTGATGAAGTACCACAACTAGCAATTAAAATAGCAGTACTCAGTAGAATTATCTTTTTCATTTATATGGAATAGTTTAATTGTGACTTTAAATTAATAAAGTCGATTTAGGTGTTTTAAATGATTTCGGGTTTTAGCCTTTCATCTGAATTCGCAATATACCAAGCTGTAGCAAATATTAATTTTGTACGCTTAGTTAATAAACGATAATTGATTTTATCGGCAGTATCAGTTGGCTTTGTATAGTCTTCGTGTTCACCATTAAAGAAGAAAATTACAGGAACATTTTGTAGTGCAAAATTATAATGATCTGATCTGTAATAATACCTATTTGGATCATTATCTTCATTATACTTATAATCTAAGCTAAGATTTGTAAACTCTTTATTGGCTTTTTGAGCAATAAAATGCAATTCTGTACTAATCTTATCAGATCCTATAAGATAAATATAGTTTTCGTCATCAATATGTCTGTCATCAACTCGTCCAATCATATCAATGTTAAGTGTAGCAACGGTTTCTTCTATTGGGAACACAGGATTTTCAGTATAATATCTAGAACCATGGAGTCCAACTTCTTCGCCTGTAACATGAAGAAAAACAACACTACGTTTAGGTCTATAACCGTCGTTTGTGGCCTTTTTAAAAGCTTCTGCCATTTCTAATACAGCAGCAGTTCCTGAGCCATTATCATCAGCGCCATTATATATTTCACCATCTTTTATACCTTCATGGTCAGAATGGGCTGTTATAAATACATATTCATCTGGAAATTCAGAACCTTTGATGTAGGCAATAACATTTTGAGAGTCGTTTAAATTATCAGGCAAAACACTTTTAGGTACTTTTTGATAGTAGTCCTTATTAGATTTTGGAGCTTTTATCTCTTTAGATTTATAATAAGATCTAATGTAGTCACAAACGTCATCATGCCCTTCTTCACCTGTCATTCTACCGTTATATTTATCGGAAGACACTTCTACTACGTGAGTTTTGAGTTCTTCAGGCTTAATTGTGTTGAGGTATTTTTCAACTACTTTTTTATCGTCATAGGTTATGCTATTCCTTAAATTGTCGATTTTTTCACTATGCCTGAGGGAGGCACAAGACCCAACAAGGATGAGGGTTGAAGCAAAAAGTAGTTTCATCTAACGGATTGATTTAAGCAAAAATAATGAATTCTATAACATAATTTCTTAACTGAATACCAAAAAATTACAAATCTTCATCGATGTCTAAACCTTCAAGAATCTCTTTAGAATCTTCAAGATTTTCTTCATCTCTTTCTTCGAGTTGTTCTGTGTCTCCAACTTCAAGTGTTGTAAAAACACCTTTATATATAGTAATACTTAAAGAAATAATAACTAAAAGAAAGATATACTGAATGGTTTTTGGTTTTTGCTTTTCTTTTTTAGAAAGAAAAACGATAACTATTCCACATATAAAACCTGCTATAATAGGGAATATAGCGAGATTAGATAAAGGTGTTACGGCTAGTATTGTTGCTAGTATAGCTGAAATAAACCCTAAGGTGATGAGTAGTTTTTTCATGTAATTAATGTTTAAGTCCAGAGGCGGAAACAATTTTTAACTCACCATTACCAACAGGAATTTTAAATTTAGCATAGACAGGGATTTTATTATCGTCTGCAGTAAGCCAAAGTAAGTTAGAATTGCTACCTTTTAAGATGTCACTTCCTTTTACGGCTATAGATAGTTTATAACATTCTTTACTTCCTATCTGAGTTGAAATAGTTTCTTTATTGAGGTATTTTACGGTTATAATTGTTTCTTTATTATCAAATAAAACTGTGAAATCGGACTGATCTCCAGGCTTGGCCTTATGAATATCTAAGTTTCTAATATTGTACAATGTGCTGACAATATCTTTAGTAGAAGCTCCGATTTTTACACTTTTATTCTCGTCCCAAGTTTGTCCATCTTTCTTCTTTTTCCTTTTAAGACTTTGTACCAATTTTGTTTTATGGTTGTATTTATACTGCATAAATTTATAATAGCCACCTTCGCTGATATCTCTTTTATATAAATAAGGAGTTAAATAATTGACACTTACATAGCTTTCGTAAAGATCTCTAATCTTAAAAAAATTATCCCATTTAGTGTAGGTTGTTGCAGTACATTTAAGACGTAACAATGTGTTTTTGGAAGTTTTTACTTCACTTGTTTCCATTTTTACTTGGGCAATGTCTGTTAATATTCCCGACATATTGTAAGATGCTGTATATACTAACTTTTCTCCAGCAGCAATGGTTTTGTTTTGAGCAAAATTTTGATAACACACTAAAAACAAAAGAATAAGAAAGAGCTTTTTCATAAAAGAAATGTATAAAATGATGATATCATATATTATGCCGAAAATACGATGCTTTATCAAATGTTACTAATTTTTGAAATCGTAATTTTTGTTATCAAAAAAAATAGATAAAAAAATACCTAGACTAAAAAAGGATTTTCTGTTTGCACTCGTAATCGGATACATGGAGTGTTAGTAATGAGATTCTAAATAGATTTCATTAGACTTTCTGTATTCTGAAGGTGGTCTTCCCATAATTTTGCTAAACGTATTACTAAAAGTTGGTAAACTACTATAGCCGACCATATTAGCAATCTCAGAAATATTATAATTAGAATTCATTAAATACTCTAAAGATTTATAAATTCTAAGTTGAGTGTAATAACTTATATAAGACATTCCAAGATCTTTTTTAAAAAGACGATATAAGGTTTTATCTGTCATGCTAAACTTGGCAGCTAACTCAGGTAATAAATGCTCGTGCTGAATATGGTTTGCCAAAAATGTAATTATCTGAATCAGTTTCTGATTAGTTGGTTCTGGTAATTGTAAGGGTAAAGATTCAGGAATCGTCTGTTCTAAAAGCACTTTAAAGGCTGTTACAATAGTGTACGGCGCTTCTTGAAATGGTAGAATATCCCCTTTCCAATCTTTGGTAAACAATAAGAGTTCCATCAATAAATTATTAGCAGGATAAATCCCTTCGCTCTCATAAAACTTACTAAAACCTCCTTGAATAGGGAAATATAAGTTCCGCATAAGAACCTTGGGAGAACTGGGGTAAATAGCGTGTTCTACTCTGGGCGGAATCCACATGTAATGTCGTGCCGGTAAGTAATATGTACTGCTAAGCGTCTTTACTTGTACCAAACCGCCTTCTGTGTATAAAAACTGGCCTTTTTCATGGCTATGAGATTCAATAAACGTTTCTCCCATTAAATCATGGTAGCAATAAACACTTTCAGGAATCTTGTCTACTTCAGTAAGATAATATTTCCTTTTCTGGATCAATTTAGTGTAAAATGTATTTCTGCACTAAATTAATAAATAAATGTCTCTTTTAAATAAATAGTCATTAGATATCCTTTATAAATTGCTAAACTGTTTTATCAATATCATAATTATGGCAAGTGAAATTCAGTAATTAAAGATTTTTTTAACCTAAATATTATTAATATGAACAACTTAATAGACATGAATAGAATCAAGTATAAAGATTATAAACAAAAAATTAAATCCCCTGAAGAAGCTGCTCTTCTAATAAAAAACCACAACGTATTAGGAGTAAGTGGCTTTACCAAAGCAGGTGATAGTAAAACGGTTTTACCACAAGTAGCTGAGAGAGCGCTACATGAAGACATACAAGTAACGGTATTAAGTGGCGCTTCTTTAGGCTATGACACAGATGCCGATTTGGCTAAAAATGGCGCCTTACATAAACGCATGCCATTTCAAGCAGATCCTACATTGCGAAAAAGTATTAATAATCACGATGTGCTTTATGTAGATCAGCACTTGGGACAAACAGCAGATATGCTACAAAGCTTAGATAATTTTAAGATTGATGTTGCTATCATTGAAGCTGCTTTTATAACTGAAGAAGGTTATATTGTACCAACAACCTCAGTAGGAAACTCTCCAGTTTTTACTGAAAAAGCTGATAAAATTATTATTGAAATCAATACCACTTTCCCAGAAACCATTGAAGGAATTCATGATGTTATGTTTGTAAAAAAACAACCTAATCGAGACATTATTCCTATCACTCAATCCAACACTAGGATTGGTGATCCTTTCATTAAAATTGATCCCCAAAAGGTTGTCGCAGTTGTATTTACAGAAGTTCCAGATAGTCCAGCCGTGATTTCTGACCCAGATGATAAAACCACCTCCATATCCAATCATATTTTAAAGTTTTTAGAAAAAGAAGTTCAAGAAGGTAGACTCTCAGAATCTTTACTTCCCTTACAAGCTGGTATTGGTAAAACCGCTAATGCTATACTCTCTGGATTTACCAAGAGTCCATTTAAAAACTTAACGATGTATTCGGAAGTGTTACAGGATAGTACTTTCGAATTATTTGATTCTGGAAAGTTATTGTTTGCGTCAGCATCTTCTATAACTGTTACAGAAGATTGCTCAAAAAAGATTTTCAGCAATTTTGAACAATATAAAGACAAATTATTGTTACGTCCACAAAATATTAGTAATGCAGCTGAGGTGATAGGTCGTTTAGGAGTAATTGGTATTAACACAGCTATTGAGTTTGATATTTATGGAAATGTCAATTCTACACATATTACCGGAACCAAAATGATGAATGGTATTGGTGGTTCCGGAGATTTTGCTAGAAATGGCTACCTGAGCATTTTTGCTTGTCCTTCAATTTCTAAAGAAGGTAGAATTTCACATATAGTCCCTATGGTATCTCATACAGACCACACAGAACACGATGTAGATATTCTGGTAACAGAACAAGGTTTGGCAGATATTCGTGGATTAGCACCAATTGAGAGAGCTCGTGTTATTATTAATAATTGTGTGCATCCTGAATATCAAGAAGCTTTACAGGCGTATTTTGAAGAAGCTTACGCTTTAGGTGGTCATACGCCACATGTATTAGAAAAAGCTTTTGAATGGCATAGCAGATTAAAAAACAAAGGAAGTATGAAGTCTTTAGAGGTTGTAGAAAGCTAATTTTTTATATTAAAAAAACATGTTTATCAGAGAGTTAGTAAGATATTTCAAATTGTCTAATATTTTTCACTTAAAAAATAGGTTCTTTTAGAGAATAGTTTTTATATTTGCACCCGCAATCGGAGAAATGGCAGAGTGGTCGAATGCGGCAGTCTTGAAAACTGTTGAGGGTCACACCTCCGGGGGTTCGAATCCCTCTTTCTCCGCAAAGAGTTCCTAGAAATAGGAACTCTTTTTTGTTTATGGCATATCTTTGCAAAAAAAGTTTAGATGTCTATAATAGAAAAATTAAAGTGGCGCTACGCCACCAAAAAGTTCGATACTTCAAAAAGTTTATCCCAAGAGCAATTAAATACATTAAAAGAAGCATTTAACTTAACGGCTTTGTCTTACGGTTTACAAACTCTCAAATTGGTTGTTGTAGAGGATAAAAATAAAAGAGAACAATTAGTAGACCATTCCTATGGTCAGCGTCAGGTAGCAGATTCATCTCATTTATTGGTTATTTGCATTCAAAATGAAATTAATGAAGAGGACGTTGATAATCATTTTGATATCATAAAGAACATAAGACAAACACCTGATGAAATTTTAGATCCTTTTAGAGATGGTCTTAAATCTACTATTCAAAATATGACTCCTAATACAAAAAATAATTGGGCTACTAGGCAAGCTTATATTGTATTAGGAAATTTAATGACGGTTTGCGCAGTAGAACAAATAGATAGTTGTCCTATGGAAGGCTTTGTGTCAGAGAAAGTAGATAAAGTTCTAGAATTAGATAAATACGGATTAACTTCAGTGCTTTTATTTCCGGTTGGTTACAGGGCTGATGATGATATGTTTGCTAGTCTCAAGAAAGTAAGGAAACCTTTGTCTGAAACCATTATAGAATTGTAGTTATCCCTTTAATAAGTAATTCAAAAGTTTATATTTGTTTAAAATAAAACAAGAAATTTATGCCAGGATTTGAGTTGTTTGGTGACTTAGAACGAAAAGAAGTTAACGATGTTTTAGATAACGGTGTTTTAATGCGCTATGGTTTTGATGGTATGCGCAAAGGCCATTGGAAAGCTAAAGAACTTGAAACAGAGTTAGGTAAAGCCTTTAACTCTAAGCATGTACAATTAGTATCTAGTGGAACTGCAGCAGTGTCTGTAGCATTAGCTTCTGCAGGTGTGGGCGCAGGTGACGAGGTTATAATGCCAACATTTACTTTTGTAGCTAGTTTTGAAGCGATAATGATGTTGGGAGCCATTCCTGTTTTGGTTGATATTGATGATACGCTTACTTTAGATCCAAAAGCAGTTGAAGCTGCAATTACCGATAAAACTAAGGCTGTAATGGTAGTTCATATGTGCGGTAGTATGGCCAATCTAAATGAGCTTCAGAAAGTTTGTAACACCAACGGTCTTGTTCTAGTAGAAGATGCATGCCAGGCTATTGGAGCAACTTATAATGGTAAACCATTAGGAAGTATTGGAGATTTAGGCTGTTTTTCTTTCGATTTTGTAAAGACCATTACTTGTGGTGAAGGTGGAGCAGTAATAACCAACAATAAAGATTTTTACGTAAATGCCGACCATTATTCAGATCATGGTCACGATCATATAGGTAGTGATAGAGGTGCAGAAACTCATCCGTTTTTAGGCTATAATTTCAGAATTTCAGAGCTTCATGCCGCTGTAGGACTAGCACAGGTAAGACGATTGTCTGAGTTTCTGGAAATTCAAAGGAAGTATCTAACGATATTTCAAGATAAACTATCCCAAATTCCAGAAGTTACATTAAGAACTGTTCCAGAAGGGGGTGAAGAGAGTGGCGCGTTTTTTAATTTCTTTCTACCAGATTTAGAAACGACAAGAAAAGTAATTCAAGCTTTTAAAGAAAATGGAATTGATGCTTGTTGGAATTATTACGACAACAATTGGCACTATATACGCAAATGGGATCATTTAAAGGATTTAAAATCTTTATTTCCAATTACTCAAGAGGTAAAAGATGGTTTAAAGTACCTTAAAACAAAATCATTTAAACAATCCGATCATTTTATTGGACGAAATATATCATGCCTAATTAAGTTGTCTTGGACTCAGGAAGAAGTTGAGGAAAGAGCTAAGAAGATGACAGAAATAATATCTCAAATGGTTTAGCTGATAATTGAGTATTTAAAGGGGTCTTTTTTTAGACACAATAAGTTAATTTGTTAACTTTAAGTATTCTAATGCTGTTAATGAATACTTTAAGACTATTTTTTCTACTTATTCCGTTATGTCTGTTTTCGCAATCTAAAGAGAAGCAAATTGCCTTTAGAGAGTTAACAGTAG
>PAJL01000119.1 GCA_002706045.1 Flavobacteriaceae bacterium | reverse complement strand
TGTAATTTTCTTTACATACTCCGTATTAGCATAAGAACTATCATACGGAAAATATAGTCCCAGTTGCCAAGGTCTTTTTCCTGAACCAAAACCTCCATATAAATCTTTCTTTTCAAAAGGTTGAATAGTCAAGAGTTTCTCTTCAAATTTTTTGGCAATTACAACCTCGTCTAATTCTTCAATTAAAGGTTTTAGGAAAATGGTTTTCAGTTTCAAAAATGAAGAAACCGTTAGCATAGTATCACTATATCCAAGTGAAGACAAATGAATCTTTTTATCTATATCGTCCTCTTTTATATTAATAGAGTAGCTCCCATCATCATCACTAGATGTACCAATTGTAGACTCTAGAATAGAAATATTAACATATGGAATTGGCGCATTCGTTTCTTTGTCTAATACAACACCTTTTGCGTTTTTTTCTTGTGAAAACACTAAGAACGGAATAAGGAAAAATAAAAATTTCATTTTTATAATGACGAGATTCTTCACTGCGTTCTGAATGACAACTAACTCAATTTATTATTAAACTGTCTTAATTTTATAGCTGTTAATATTTTCTTGGTGTATAACGGAAAATCTGCATTAAGCAACCAACCAAAATAACCTGGTTCTTGCTCTAAAACATCTACTACTCTTTTGTTTTTATGTTTTCCGAAAGAGAAACATTCTTCACCTTTTTTATTAAAAATGATGAAACCAGCAAAATCAGCGAACTTTTTTCTAGAGCTGAATTCCGCCAAAAATTTAGTGTCATTTTCTAACTCATCGTATCTTGATAACTGAGCTTTTAACACCTCATAAGTTGCCTTGGTATCTGCTTCTGCACTATGGGCATCATCTAAATTTTTATCACAATAAAATTTATATGCAGCACTTAATGTGCGTTGTTCCATTTTATGAAAAATAGTCTGAACATCAACTGCTACACGGTTTTTCATATCAAAATCTACATCTGCACGTAGCATCTCTTCTGCTAGAAGCGGTATATCAAACCGATTAGAGTTAAAGCCACCTAAATCAGAGTCCTTAATCATATTATAGATTTCTTTAGAAAGCTCTTTAAACGTTGGTTTATCAGCCACATCAGCATCAGAAATACCGTGTATAGCTGTAACTTCTGCTGGTATTGGCATTTCTGGATTTACCAACCAGGTTTTACTTTCTTCCTTTCCGTCTGGATGTACTTTTAGAACAGAAATTTCTACTATTCTATCATTTGATATATTCACACCTGTAGTTTCTAAATCGAAAAAACAAATGGGCTTAGTGAGATTGAGTTGCATTATTTTGATTTTGAAAATCAAAGATACTTAGAAATCCTAAAATGACGTTGTATGTAAAGCAAAAGGATAACTATAAGTAATATTCATTTATATAAGTTAAGGTTTTGCAGAAAAATAAGTATGATACAAAACTAATTTCTGTAATTTTAGATAATCTCGTATGAAACTATTGAAAACCATATTTTTATTTCAGAAAAAAATAATATTTCTCGCGTATTTTATTTCAATTATCATTGGTATAATATTCGGTCTTAAATTAAATGTTATTGGAATTAGCTTTTTTACAATCTTACCTTTATTACATTATTTTTTCTATGACATAAAAGATAAATCTGAATACTATTATTATTACAATTTAGGTGTAAGCCGAAATAAACTATGGCTCTCTACTCTTGTTACAGGAACAATTAACTTTTTGATCTTAGTATTAATATGAGTGAGCTACACATAGACAGCGTCACAAAGTCGTACAGTGGAAAAGTTGTATTAAGTGACGTTTATTTAAATTGTAAACCTGGGGAAGTTAAAGGTTTAATAGGAAGAAATGGTTCGGGTAAATCTACACTTTTAAAGATTATCTTCGGTACCGAGAAACCTGATTTTAAGTTCATTAGAGCTGATAATAAGATCATAAAAAATGTGACTGATAGAAGTTATTTAATCAATTACTTGCCACAAGAAAACTTTCTACCAAATAATACGTCTATTAAAACACTTATAAGTTTATTTCTTGATAAAAAGAGTAGAAAAATTGTATTAGAAAATGAATATGTAAGACCACTATTAAGGAAGAAAAACCAACACCTTTCTGGTGGAGAAAAAAGAATCATTGAAATTCTTTTAATAATACATTCACAAGCAAAATATATCTTGTTAGATGAACCTTTTAATGGCTTGAGTCCTATTATGAGAGATTATATTATTGATTACATCAATAAAAATAAAACTTCTAAAGGATTTATAATCACAGATCATGACTATACTAATATCATAAAACTTGCTGATAATTTAGTTTACTTAGATAGAGGTTACCTAAAAACAATTGATAAAAACGAATTAAGTGAATTAGGTTATTTACCTGTTTAGGCTAAGTTACCTCAACAAAAAAAGCACAATTTTAAAACTGTGCTTTATATTTTATGATAAGATTCTTCGCTATCGCTCTGAATGGCCTATTAATTTATATCTCACGTTTTTCGTCCCAAGCTTCTAGGTAATCTTTAACAGCTTTTACAAACTGCCCGCCTAAAGCACCATTTACCACTCTATGGTCGTATGAATGCGACAAGAACATTTTATAACGTATACCTACATAATCTCCTTCAGGACCTTCTATTACGGCAGGCACTTTTCTTATAGCTCCTAATGCTAAAATTCCAACTTGCGGTTGGTTTATTATAGGTGTTCCCATAATACTACCAAAGGTTCCTACATTGGTTACTGTGTATGTACCACCTTGTATATCATCTGGAGTAAGTTTGTTCTCTCTAGCTCGGTTTGCCAAGTCATTAACACGCTTAGCCATACCAAACAAATTTAATTCGTCTGCATTTTTAATTACAGGCACAATTAAATTTCCATCAGGCAATGCAGCCGCCATACCAAGATTTATGGATTTTCTCTTTATAATTTTATCGCCTTGTACCGAGATATTCATTAAAGGGAAATCCTTTAAAGCTTTGGCTACAGCTTCCATAAAAATCGGAGTGAAGGTTAAGTTTTCACCTTCACGTTTTTTAAACTCATCCTTTACACGTTTTCTCCAGTTCCAAATATGAGTTACATCTGCTTCTATAAATGATTGTACGTGAGCCGAAGTCTGAACAGAATCTACCATATGCTTAGCAATAAGCTTGCCCATACGTGTCATCTCAATGATTTCGTCACCTCCAGATACTTTTATTTCTTGCTCTTTTGGTTTTTCATCCTTAGGCTTTTCTGCCTCAGGAGCCGCAACTGGAGTTTCAACTTTTTTCTCAACTACAGGTTGTGGCTTAGGAGTTTCAACTTTTGGTGCTTCTGGCTGTTGTACTACAGCACCATTACTTCTAGATTCTAAATAAGCTTTAATATCGTTTTTAGTAACACGATTATCTTTTCCCGTACCAGGAATGGCATCGAGCTCACTCTGGGAAATTCCTTCTTGTTTCGCTATATTTTTCACCAACGGTGAGTAAAAACGATCACCCGAAGATATCACAGGCTCTACTGATGCTTTTGCAGCCACGACTGTTTGAGCAACATCTGCTACTTCTTTAGGTTGTTCTGGTTCTGAAATAGGTTCTACAGCTGCTGGTGCTGACTCTTGTAGCGCATCTCCTCCTTCTGTTTCTATTATAGCAATAGTTTGCCCAACTTGAACGACATCATCTACATTGAATAGTTTTTCTATCAAAACACCATCTACCTCACTTGGTACTTCGCTATCTACTTTATCTGTTGCAATCTCTAAAACGGCTTCATCAGCTTCTATGGTATCTCCAACTTCTTTAAGCCATGATGTTATAGTTGCTTCCGCAACACTTTCTCCCATTTTAGGTAACTTAAGTTCAAACTTTGCCATATATATAATTTGAAGGTCTTTATTTGCTAGTCGAGTGCAAAATTAATAAAAAAACAGATATTTTATTGGTTTTTATTCAACAAACCCTTTTTTAGAAGTGGATAACTTCACCTCTATCCACCGCACTATCACTTCCGAGGATAAAGTTACTGTTTTTCGGTAATAATCTAAAGCCTATAGTATCTTGTTGCGATTTTTTCTTCATATCAGTAATAACAACCTTAGCTTTCAACAAGTTAAAATCATACAAAACAAGTGTATTAGGATCTAAATCAGCCTCAATTTCCTTTAACAGCTCAATAGGTTGAGGCAATATGTGCTTTAAAGTTTCATCTGCCCTATCTGAAAAAACAATTGTTTTTAGGTAATTTTTCTTAGCTGTTTTAGGCACACTACTTAAGCCACGTGCCAACTTAATACTCAACCAAACTATAGCGTTAAAAACAATATTTTGTTTAAAATGCTTCTTATAAAATATCTGCATAGCACCATAAAAACGTTTGGCATAATTTGCATCTTTTAATGTGCTTTCACCTTTAAAATGAATTACAGTTGTTTGTCCAAAATAAAAATTCTGGTAACCTGCTTTTAAAATTTTATATGATAAATCAATATCCTCACCATACATAAAATAATCCTCATCAAAACCTCCTACAATATCATATACTTTCTTTTTCACCAACATAAAAGCACCAACGAGAATATCAACTTCACCTATTGAATTCGTTTCGAAATGATTGGCGTAGTAGCCATTGGAATTACCTAAGAGTTTTTTTAAAGCGACTTTAGGCTTAGGAACATTACGCTTACTTTCTGGTAAAAAATGCCCAGATCCATCTATAAGTTGGCAACCAACAATTCCTAGATTATCTTCTGTTTTGGTAAAGTTTAAAATTCGAGAAAAGGTATCTTCTGCAACTACCGTATCAGGATTTAAAATGCATATATACTCACCTTTTGCTTTTGCGACACCAATGTTATTTCCTTTCGAAAACCCATAGTTATTCTTATTTTCGATTAGAATTACATTAGGAAATAGTTCCTTCACCATTGTACAGCTATCATCAGACGAATCATTATCTACTACAATAATTTCCGCTTCAATATCTTCAATGGCAGCTTCAACACTTTTTAGACACAATTCTAAAAAATAACGCACATTATAATTAAGGATAACAACTGAGAGCTTCATGTTTGCCCTATGATTTTAAGGATGCTTCAAAAGGAACTCTATCAATAATACTTCGTCCCAAAGTAATTTCATCGGTATACTCTAATTCATTTCCAGCAGCAACTCCGCGAGCAATAGTAGATGTTGAAACATTATAATCTTGAATTTGTCTAAAAATGTAGAAGTTAGTTGTGTCGCCTTCCATCGTTGGACTCATGGCAAAAATCAATTCTTTAACCTTACCCGATTTTACTTTTTCTACTAACGTTGCTATGTTTAAATCCTGAGGACCAATACCATCCATAGGTGATATTTTTCCGCCTAAAACATGATACAACCCTTTGAAAGAGCTTGTATTTTCAATTGCCATAACATCTCTTATGTCTTCTACCACACAGATTATTTCATCGTTTCGCAATGGGTTTTCACAAATTTCACAAAGTGGTTTATCACTAATATTATGACAGGATTTGCAGAAATTAATCTCAGATCTCACCTTAGACAAAGCCTCTGCTAATTGCAACGTTTGTTGCTGTGGTTGCCTTAACAAATGTAGAACCAAACGCAAAGCGGTACGCTTACCTATACCTGGTAATTGTGACATTTCATTAACTGCGTTTTCAAGAAGTTTTGATGAAAATTCCATAACTGCGAAGGTACTTAATTTTGTATACACAAAAGCCCAACCAAATTAAGATTTATGATTGGGCTTTTGTTATTATTTTAAGTCTATTTTAAAATAAGCTTTTTGGTTATTTCTCCTTTAGAGCTATTCAATTTCACAAAATACACCCCTGAATTAAATGATGAAACATCTATTTTTTGGCCATTTTGCAAATTTAAGTCTTTAGCATAAAACACTATCTTTCCTAAAGAGTTGAAGATTCTAACACTCACATCTTCAGAACTATCCCATTTTAGATTCACTTCACCAGAAGTAGGATTTGGAAACATCGCAAAATCCTCAAATTCAAAATTCGTAACACTTAAGGATTCGTCATACAGATTTGATCTCCATAAGCCTCTACCATATGTTGCCGCATAAATTTTGTCATCAGCTGTATTGATTTCAAGCTCATTTATTCTAACATTTGGAAGACCATTATTGAAAGCTGTCCATGTATTTCCTAAGTCATTATCTGTATAATAAATTCCGTAATTCATACCGACATACAAGCCATCTTTTCCATTGTCTTGCCAAACTACAGCCTGCGAAGAAAATGATGGCAAATCCCATTTTATTGATGCCCAAGAAACACCATTATCTGTACTTACATAAACTTTTTGGTTGTTTGTAGTTGCTATAGCAATTTTTGTAGGATCAGTTGGATGAACAGCAATAGAATTTATCCAGCCGCCATTAAAACTTGATTGAGACCAAAGTGTACCTCCATCAGTAGTATACCAAAAATTACCATTTATAGCTAAATACATAAAATTATTGTTAGAAGAAGCTACTTTGAAATGATCAATATCATCACCAAAGTTTTGAGATACAGACACCCAGCTATTACCTCCATTTATTGACTTGTAAACTTCATCAAAAGCACAATAAATTGTATTTTGAACAATTGGGTCTTGTTCAAATGGTACTATCCAGTTCCAATTGAAATCTCCACCCTTTCCATCAGGTTGGGAAATACCACTAATATTCATACCTCCATTAAATGTTTTTACAAAAAACCCATACTGTGAAGTACCATACATAATTTGTGAATTATCTTTATCAACAAATCCTTCCATACCATCTGCGCCCCACCAGTCTGTCCAATTGCCATCAGCTCCAAGGACAGAAGAACCATTATCTTGAGAGCCACCAGTTACAATTACAGGATTAGTTTGACTGACACCAATTTTATAAAATTGTCGAATACCCATCCCTGGAGTTAGATCTGTATAATAATTACTATTAACTAAAGTTGGATTTTCTGCTTTATAAATACCACCATCTGTGCAAACGAACAATTTTGCATCAGTGCCTGAACCTATAAACTGTAATAAATCTACATCGGCATGGCAATAGCCTATATTATTTATTGAAGCACCTGAAGGTGTCCATTGTGATGAGTTTAGGAAACTCACACCACCATCAGTAGACCTCCAAGTATTTATTCCGGCTATGTGGACATCATTAATATCATTGGGATTAACAGCAATATCCATATCTCTAGGTGCTTGGCCTACACCTGCATCACTCGGATCTTGAGGATCAGTACTATATCCAAAATAATTTTTTCCTGTATGATCTAGTTTAGTAAAAGTTGAACCACTATCTGTAGATTTATATAAACCTCCAAACGCACCATTAAATGCCTCTACTACGTAAACAACTGATGGATTATCTTCAGAAACTCCTATCATCTTTGGTCCATTAGAAAATTGGTTGGGAAGTGATCCTGTTATCTTTACGAAGCTCACTCCCCCATTAGTTGACACATAAAAATCACTCCCTGAAGCATATATTGTGTTGGGATCACCTGGCTTGAATTCAAAATCAAAGCCATTTCCTGTATTGATTAAATATATAGAACTCCAAGTACTTCCCCCATTTATGGATTTATACAAGCCGCTTCCCTGTGAGCTAGCATATAAAATATTAGAGTCTGTTGGGTGAACTAAAATCTTATTAACCGTTCCGCCTGGAAGAGTTCCATGAAGTGTCCAAGTGGATCCACCATCCTCAGATTTGAATATAGTTCCATTTGTTGACCCCCAAAAATACCTTGCACTGTTTTGAGGATCAATTGCTAGAGCATATACATCCATGTTGGAAAGGTTATCTGTAAGTACAGTCCAAGAAGTACCACCATCTAGACTCTTCCAAACACCACCAGTTTCTCCACCAGCAATAATATGATCCATGTTGTTCGGATCTACCGACATTGATGTTATTCTACCAACACCTGGGTTATAGCCTGATGTAGCATTCCAATAGGTTGGCCCCATTTCCTCCCATGTACCTACAACGGTTCTTGCTGCAAGACCTTCATCATTATTAGATAAATTATAGTTCAATAATTCGTCATAGTAAAACTGTGGGGATTTTAACTTTCCTGTTTCATCCATAGCTC
This sequence comes from Flavobacteriaceae bacterium, assembly GCA_002706045.1. Taxonomy (GTDB): domain Bacteria; phylum Bacteroidota; class Bacteroidia; order Flavobacteriales; family Flavobacteriaceae; genus Winogradskyella. Next base: position 4,222 of record PAJL01000119.1, on the reverse strand, counting down.
TTTCGGCAAAATATTGCCAACGTCTAAAAGGTTTATAACCTGTACCTCTCCCTCGACCAACAGAGTCAAAATGCGTCTCCGCTACTTGAACCACACTTTGAACAGTATGTGTACCTTCTGCTATTAATTCTTTAAAATCTTGAGCACTCACAATTGAAATGCAAAGCAAACTCAAAACTAGAGTAGAAATCTTTTTCATAGTTGAAATCTATTTAGCTATTTTCACCAAAAATAGTATTTTTAAGTAATTTATTATACACACCTTTATGACTCCAACGTCAATACTTATTTTAATTGCTGCTTACTTTGTCGTACTTATCTTAATTTCTTACTTCACCGGAAAAGAAGATTCTAATGCTGCCTTTTTTAAAGCTAACAAGTCTGCACCATGGTATTTAGTGGCTTTTGGAATGATTGGAGCTTCGTTATCTGGTGTAACATTTATTTCTGTTCCTGGTGCTATAGAAACCAAACAGTTTGGCTATTTACAGGTAGTCTTTGGCTACTTCTTTGGTTATTTAATCATAGCCTATGTATTGCTGCCATTATATTATAAATTAAACCTCACCTCTATTTACACCTATTTGAAGGACCGTTTTGGTAGTACAAGTTATAAAACAGGTTCTATTGCCTTTCTTATTTCAAGAACTGTTGGAGCTGCGTTTCGATTATTCCTAGTCGCTAAAGTTTTACAACTATTGGTTTTTGACCTTTTTGATATTCCTTTTGTTATTACTGTAATTATTACCATTGCTTTAATATGGTTATATACTTTTAAAGGAGGCATAAAAACCATCATTTTTACAGATACACTACAAACACTTTTCATGCTAATCTCAGTTGTAGTCACCATAATTTTTCTGGCATCTGCACTAGATTTCAATAGTATAGGAGATGTTATTTCTTATACTAAGGAAAGTAATTTAAGTAAGGTTTTCTTCTTTGAAAATAGTAAGGATCCGCAATACTTTTGGAAAAGTTTTCTCTCTGGAATCTTCATTACCATTACTATGACTGGCTTAGACCAAGATATGATGCAAAAAAACCTTACTTGTAAAAGCTTGAAAGATGCTCAGAAAAATATGATTTCCTTTAGTATCGTATTGATTTTTGTAAATATCTTATTTCTAGTTTTGGGTTTAATGCTTACAGAATACGCTGCACAGAATGGCATCACAGCAACTAAGGATGATTTATTCCCTACCATAGCCATGTTACCAGAAATTGGTATTGTAACCTCAGCTTTCTTCTTGCTTGGGCTTATAGCTGCTGCCTACTCAAGTGCAGACTCTGCGCTAACCTCTCTTACCACTTCGTTTTGTTATGACATTCTTGATATTGAAAACAAACCTGAAGCATCAAAAAAAGGAATCAGAAAAAAAACACATATAGGGTTTAGTATAGTGTTAGTTATTGTAATAATCTTATTCGACTTAATTTTTAAAGACGTTTCCGTTATATGGGAATTATTTAAAGCTGCAGGTTACACTTACGGACCTTTATTAGGACTTTTTGCTTTCGGTTTATTTACCAAATACCAAATTAAAGACAAACTCGTTTGGATTATAGCCATTGTTTCACCAATAGTATCGTACATTTTAAACCTTTATTCTAAAGAATTATTCAATGGTTACGAAATTGGTTTTGAAATTTTGATGATTAATGGGCTATTAATGTTCATCGGATTATTACTTCTTAAAAAGAAATCTTAATACTGACCCGTTCCCAACAACACCAATGTGCAAGCCACTTCATAATTGATGTTATTCTGATTCAAAAGATTGTAAAATTCTGGATTTTCAGTTCCTGGATTAAAAATTACACGATTGGGTTTTAATTCCATGATGTAATCATAATAAGGTTTTTGACGCTGAGGATTTAAGTACAGCGTTACGGTATCTATATCTTTATAAGGCATTAATTCCGTATCTATATCCACTCCTGCTACAGTTCCCGATTTCAATCCAAAAGCTTTGACATCATGATTATTTCCTTTCAATCTGTTGATTGCAATATTTGAATAACGCTCTGGTTTCAGAGAAGCACCAATGACCAATGTTTTTTTATTCATATGTTAAAAAGATGTTAAGTTAAATTTATAGAGTAACATTCCGTAAATATAGTCGTCTATCCTTAAACGAACTTTCAATCAATCAAAAAACGATCAATCAAATGAAACATTTATTTGTAATGTTGGCTATTCTATGTTCTGGAATAGCATTTTCACAACCCAATTCGAATTCAGAACTTAAAAACGGATCTATTTCAGGTCGCGTTATTGACGCTGCTCTTAACCAGCCTCTACCTTACGTTAATATTGTTATTAAAGACAATAATGAAAAAGTTTTAACAGGCGGAATCACTAATGACGATGGAACATTTGCTATTGAAAATATTCCTGAAGGTAATGTTATTGTTTCTATTCAATTTATTGGTTACAAAACCATAAATCAATCTGTAACCATAGCAAAAGGCAACTATAAAGTAAACCTTGGTGATATAAAATTAGAGGAAGAAGCTACTGGTTTGGATGAAGTAACTATTGTCGCAGAAACCTCAACTATTCAACAAAAAGTGGATAGAAAAGTGATTACCATTGGTAAGGATTTACAAACTGCGGGTGCAACAGCTAGTGAAATTATGAACAATTTGCCTTCGGTAAGCGTTGACCAACAAACAGGAGCCATTAGCCTTCGTGGTAATCAAAATGTACGCGTTATGGTCGATGGAAAACTGTCTAACATTCCTGCCGATCAGCTATTGAAGCAAATTCCTTCAACTTCTATCAAAAGTATAGAGTTGATTACAAACCCTTCAGCAAAGTATAATCCTGAAGGTATGAGTAGTATCATTAACATTGTTTTGCACAAAAACACACAAATTGGATTTAATGGTAATATCAATGTAGGACTTGCTTATGATATAGAACCAAAATTTAACAGTTCAATTGATGCCAACTATCGCAATGGAAAATTTAACCTGTTTGGGGCTTATAGTAATAGTTTTACAAAAAATGTAAACGATGGTCAGATCAACAGAATTGAGCAAGACATTCAACAGAATTTCAATATTCTAAACAATAACAAATCTAACTTATTCAAAGTTGGTTTAGACTATTATTTAGATGACAAGAATACTTTTTCTGTATTCACCAATCAGAATATTTATGACGGTCGCGGAGATGTAGATTCTAGAATTGCCTACTTTAATGACGCTTCTTTAAATGAATCTCAGTATACAAGAACGGATAACGAAACTGATAATCAGCAATACAACTTTAACTACAAGCACGATTTTAATGACGACGGCCACAATTTAGAACTTGAAGTAGACTATAATACTTTTGAAGGTTTGGGAGACACCAATAACTTATTTTTTAGTTCACAACGTCCAAACTTTATTGAAGCCACAGATACTGAGCGTGACAATACCACGATAAATTTAGACTATGTGAATCCTTTATCAGAAACCACAAAATTAGAATTAGGACTACAAGCACGTTTATTTGATACTAATATTTTCTACGAATCTAATGCTCGCGAGCAAAACGAATTTGGAGATTACATACCTACTACAACTAATTTTGACTATTCAAGAGATATTTACTCTGCTTATGCGACTTATGGTAAGAAGATGGAAAAATGGAGTTATCAAGTTGGCCTAAGAGCAGAGTCTGTAAATGTAGATTCTGAAGCTTATAAAATCGATTTGTCTAGTAATGATGAATTAACTATTCCTTTTGAAAACGATTATATAGAACTTTATCCTTCAGCATTTTTCACCTATTCTCCATCGGATAAAAACTCATACCAATTAAGTTATAGTCGAAGAGTTGATAGACCAGGAATAGGGCAAGTAAATCCTTTACCAGAATGGAATACACCTTTAATTTCTCAATTTGGAAATCAGGAATTACGTCCGCAGTTTACCAATTCTATTGAAACAAATTACACAAGACAATTTGAAAAAGGAACTATTACAGCTGGTGTATTTTATAGAATGATTGAAGACGAAATTCAACAAGCCATTCTAATTGACAGAACGGATACCAACAGATTAATCTTAACCAACCTTAACTTTGACAATTCTTCATCTTACGGTATTGAAGTTTCTTCTAATTATAGACCAACAAAATGGTGGAGCTTTAATGCTAGTTTCGATTTGTTTTCTCAAACTCAAAAAAGTGTAGCAGAATCTTCTGATGACGACCAAAACCTAGTTT
>PAJL01000118.1 GCA_002706045.1 Flavobacteriaceae bacterium | reverse complement strand
TCAGAGATGTAAATTAATCCATCAATACCTTCTTCTAATTCTACAAACACACCAAAGTTTGTAAAGTTACGTACAATACCTGTGTGCTTAGAACCTACAGGGTATTTAGTTGTAATGTCTGTCCATGGATCTGGTGTTAATTGCTTAATACCAAGAGACATCTTACGATCTTCTCTATCTAATGTTAAGATAACCGCTTCGATTTCATCACCTACAGATACGAAATCTTGAGCAGAACGTAAATGTGTAGACCATGACATTTCACTAACGTGTACTAAACCTTCTACACCATCAGCAACTTCAATAAATGCACCGTAATCAGCAATAACTACAACTTTACCTTTTACTTTATCTCCAACTTTAACCTCTTCTGATAAAGCTTCCCAAGGATGCTTAGATAATTGCTTAAGACCTAATTGAATTCTTGATTTATTCTCATCAAAATCAAGGATTACAACGTTAAGTTTTTGATCTAACTCAACAATCTCATTTGGATGGTTGATACGAGACCAAGATAAGTCTGTAATATGAACTAAACCATCTACACCACCTAGATCGATAAACACACCATAAGAAGTAATATTTTTTACAACACCTTCTAATACTTGTCCTTTTTCTAACTGACCAATGATTTCTTTCTTTTGCTCTTCGATATCTGCTTCGATAAGCGCTTTGTGAGAAACTACTATGTTTTTGAATTCGTGGTTGATTTTCACAACTTTAAATTCCATAGTTTTATTTACGTACTGATCGTAATCTCTAATTGGCTTCACATCGATTTGAGAACCTGGTAAGAATGCTTCGATTCCGAAAACGTCAACGATCATACCACCTTTAGTTCTACACTTTACGAAACCATTTACGATTTCACCAGTTTCGTGAGCTTTGTTTACTCTATCCCATGCTTTAATTACACGAGCTTTTCTGTGAGATAATACTAACTGACCTGTAGCGTCTTCACGTACGTCAATTAATACCTCTACTTTATCACCAACTTTTAAATCTGGATTGTAACGGAACTCGTTAAGAGAAATTACACCTTCAGACTTAGCGTTAATGTCAATAATAGCATCTCTATCCGTAATATGAATAACTTCACCTTCTACAACTTCATCATCTAAAGTGTCTACGAAATTTTCAGATACTAACTTTTCAAATTCTTCTAATTTTTTGTCTTCAACTTGCTCAATTCCTTCTTCGTAATTGTGCCAATCGAATTCTTTTAAGAATTTTTCTGGATTTGCTTGAGCTTCAGATACTACTGGAGCCTCTGCTACTTTTGCTTCAGTTGCTTCAACTTCAGCTTGTTTTGTTTCTTTTTCAGACATGCGCTGAATAAAAATTTGTATTCTGTATTGTTTGAAAGATTAACGGAAAACTTTACAGAAGTTATTAATTAAAAAATGTGATTCCTTTTCCACTTTCTCTAGTCCGCTAAAAAAGGAGTGCAAAAGTAGTATATATTTTACTGAAAACCAAACATTAAATATTGTGACTTCAACATTTTTTTGGTGTCTTAGTATTACATTATCAATTTGAGCACCAAGTAGATTATAAAATATTGGTAAAATTGGTATATTTACGTAAAATATTAATATTAAACTAAAAACTTATAACTATGGTTAAAGCAAAATATCAAAATGTTCTTGATTTAGGAGAAAAATTAAACATTCAAAACGGAAAAGTTGAAGAAGCTGAAGGTAAACTAAAAGTTTGGGGAACAGCCGCTACGCAATACGAAAAAAATCTTCTATGGGATGAAATAAAACGTATAGGGGGTGAAAACCCTTCTGATATTATGGCAGATATTAAAGTTGCAGATGAATCAGTTTATGCAAGACATACGGTTAGTTCTGGCGAAACTTTAGGAAAAATTGCTAAGCAATATTATGGAGATCCTTCAAAATACCAAAAGATTTACCAGGCTAATACAGACATTCTAAAAAGTCCGGATTTAATTTATCCTGATCAAGAATTAGTGATTCCTAATATTTAATTAAGAAAGAAAATCTTTATACAAAGCGGTCTAATTTATTTTAGGTCGCTTTTTATTTTTCTATAATTTGATTAATTAAGTTAAGAATACTTTGAACTTGTGCTTCAATAGTTAAACCTGAATTATCAATTTCTATAGCATCATCAGCTTTTACTAAAGGAGAATCTTCTCGAGTGGAATCTATATGATCTCTTGTTGTTACATTTTCAAGAACTTCTTCGTAACTCAACTTTTGTCCGCGTTCTAAAAGTTCTTTATAACGTCTTTCTGCTCTTGTTTCTGCAGATGCTGTCATGAAAATTTTTAATTCTGCATCAGGAAAAACAACCGTTCCAATATCCCTTCCATCCATAACGATACCTTTCTCTTTTCCCATGAGTTGTTGCTGCTCTACAAGTTTTCGTCGTACTTCAGACAATGTAGCAACAGGACTTACAAAACTTGAAACCTCCATGGTTCTAATGTCTTTTTCAATATTTTCTCCATTCAAATACACTTCAGCAAAACCTAAAGTTTCATTAAACTTGAATGTAATATTTACATCATCAAGATTTTCAATTAATTGCTCTTCATGAAAAAAGCCATCTCCTATAAAATCGTTTTTTAGAGCATAATACGTTACAGCTCTATACATAGCACCAGTATCTACATAAACATAGTTTAAGGTCTTTGCCAATTGCTTAGCAATAGTACTTTTTCCTGTAGAGGAAAATCCGTCAATAGCAATAACTATTTTCTTCATTTATCTTAAATCTATTTGTAGCCCAAAAAAGCTTGTGTTAGAAGCGCTAGTATATCTGGCATGTGTGTAGCTAAAGCGCATCTTGTTTAGTTTTATTCCTACACCAACTGAAAGTCCAGAGAAGTTTCTTTGATCTACAATCCTAAGTTCTTCGGCTCTTCTAAAATTATATCCTAATCTTATATTGAAACCTCCTTCTGGAAATAGTTCTGCTCCTAAAATAAGATGCCTTAATCCTTTATTGAAAAAGCTAACTTTTTCTTGAGTTTGGTTTCCATCCAAGTCCGTTGTTGCTCTCGCAGGATTAGCCACCGAAATTGGCCAACGTTGCAAATTTTCTAAGGTTAAATGCCAGCGTAAAGGTACATTTTCTAAAGTTTGAGACATTCCAAAATTAACTTCGAGAGGCAATGGTTCGTTTTGTCCTGCATAAGTTGAAAATTGTGTTCCAATATTTCTAATGGTTAAAGCCGCATGAAAATCTAACTTTTCATTAATATACATAGCTCCTATATCTACAGCACCTCCAACGGAATTGTATTGTTCTAATAAAGAGGTTATGATTTTTACATTAGCACCAACATAAAAATTGGTAAAAGGGATATTATAGTTATATCCAAATGAAATGGCTGCTTCATTCCCTGTGAAAGTTCCTGTGGACACACCATTAACATCATAACCATCAAAAGAACCGTAATTTATATAAGTGACACCAAAATGGAAGGTCTGTACGTGTCTATCCCAAGTGTAAGCATAAGCTGCAGTTCCGTAAGTTATTCCGCCTAAATAATTTGAAACATTTACAGCAAGCTGATTACCCATTTCGTAATTAATTGAAGCCGGGTTGTAAAGGCCTTCCGTTACATCATGATCGAAATTTGTGATAATTTTTCCTCCTAAAGCAGCCTGTCTTGGTGAGGATACTAAATTGAGAAATTGATAAGTAGATTCACCTCCTAATTGAGCGAATAAAGGTACAGCTAACAGTAGAAAATGTAAGGTAAGAATCCTCTTAATCATAGATTTGCAAAATAACTAAATCTATCTTAAAACGGTGATATGATTTTTTTATTTTTTTAAAGGCTATTCTTTACTCCTTAATTGAAGTTTTTGACCAACTTTAATAAGACTGTTAGATAAGCCATTTAATTCTTTTAGAGCCTCAACAGCGACTCCATTTTCATTAGCAATACTATATAGAGTATCACCTTTAGCGACTGTATAATAGTATAATTTCTCACTATTGGAGTCCTCAAAATTTCCAACCTTAAGTTTTTGTCCAACTTTTATAAGATTAGAACTTAAATTATTTTGTTGTTTTAACTCTTCTAAGCTTAAATAGTAACGTTTAGCCAAACTATATAAGGTTTCACCATCAACAACCACATGATAATTAGAAGTTGTCTTCTTTGAATAAGTATCTAAATTAGAAACATTTTTATCTACCAAATCAAAATTTTTAACCAAAAGCTTTTGACCTTCGTCCACCAAAGTAGTTTCTAAATTATTGGCTTGCTTTAACTCTGCAAGGGTAGCATTATATTTTCTAGAAATATCAAGTAACGTTTCGTCAGGCTTTACAATGTGATACACAGGAATACTATCTTGACTTTTTACAGAAGATGTAATTACTGTATTATCTGTAACTAAAATTGGATTAGGCGATATATTATCCTCATTATCTTCAGCATTGGTAACTTCAGATTTTATCAGAGTGATTTCACCTGTAACAATATTGAGCTGAGCTGGTTTGCCATCTAGGATTACATCTCTATATTTTCCTTCAGCTTGCCCGAAAGCAAAATGACTTATCGTTAATAGAAATAATAATCCTAGTATGGTTTTACAGCGTTTTAGCATCTTTTACTTTTTGGTTTGTAATGGCTATATCTAGCACATCACTCATATCTTTAACATAATGAAATTTTAAACCTTTAAGGTATTCTGGTTTAATTTCATCAATATCTCTTTTGTTATCTTCACAAAGTAATATTTCTTTTATTCTAGCACGCTTTGCTGCTAAAATCTTTTCTTTTATACCACCAACTGGCAATACTTTACCACGTAGTGTAATCTCACCTGTCATTGCTAAACTCTTTTTCACTTTACGTTGTGTGAATAAAGATACTAAAGATGTTAGCATAGTAACACCTGCACTTGGTCCATCTTTTGGAGTTGCACCTTCTGGAACGTGAATATGTACATTGTATTTATCAAAGACTTCTGGATTGATATTAAACTTATCTGCATTTGCCTTTATGTACTCCATAGCAATCGTAGCAGATTCTCGCATTACTTTTCCTAAATTACCTGTAATGCTAAGATTGCCTTTTCCTTTTGACAAAATAGACTCAATAAACAGAATATCACCTCCTACTCTAGTCCATGCTAAACCTGTTACAACACCAGCTACGTTATTGTTTTCGTATTTATCGCGTTCTAATCTTGGGCTTCCTAAAATTTCAACAACATCTTCATTGGTTACTTTGATGTTGTACTCCTCTTCCATCGCTATGTTCTTAGCTGCATAACGCACCATTTTTGCGATTTGCTTCTCTAAACCTCTAACACCAGATTCACGTGTGTAACCTTCAACAATTTTTTCTAATTGTGGTTTACCTATTTTTAAGGCTTTGTCATCCAAACCATGCTCCGTTAACTGTTTTGGTAACAAATGACGTTTAGCGATTTCAACCTTCTCCTCAATGGTGTAACCTGTTACATTGATGATTTCCATACGATCTCTCAATGCTGGTTGAATTGTATTAAGACTATTAGAAGTCGCTATAAACATCACCTTAGAAAGATCGTAACCCATTTCTAGGAAGTTATCATAGAACTCATTATTTTGCTCTGGATCTAGCACCTCTAACATCGCTGATGAAGGATCGCCTTGATGACCTGCTGATAATTTATCAATTTCATCCAAAACAAAAACTGGGTTAGATGTTCCTGCTTTTTTCAAACTTTGAATGATTCTACCTGGCATTGCTCCGATGTAGGTTTTTCTGTGTCCACGGATTTCTGCTTCATCTCGTAAACCACCAAGTGAAATTCTTACATATTCTCTTCCCAAAGCTTCTGCTATGGACTTACCTAATGAGGTTTTACCAACACCTGGAGGTCCGTATAGACAAAGTATTGGTGACTTCATATCATTACGAAGTTTTAAAACAGCCAAATATTCAATAATGCGTTTTTTTACATCATCTAAACCGAAATGATCACGATCTAGAATTTTTTTAGCACGTTTTAAATCGAATTTATCTTCACTAAATTCATTCCATGGTAAATCCAAAAACAAATCCAAATAATTTCTCTGAATAGAATATTCAGCAACTTGAGGATTCATACGTTGCATTTTGGCCAATTCCTTTTCAAAATGGGTTTTTACCTTTTCATCCCAATTCTTTTCTTTGGCACGCGCTTTCATATCTTCGATTTCCTCACCAGAAGAAACACCACCACCTAATTCTTCTTGGATAGTTTTCATCTGTTGATGCAAGAAATACTCACGCTGTTGTTGGTTCATATCACTTTGAACCTTATTTTGAATATCATTTTTAAGCTCAAGCTTTTGATATTCAATATTCATATATTTTAAGGTCTGAAGCGCACGATCCTTAAGATCATTAATCTTTAATAACTCTTGCTTTTCTTCAACCTTTAAATTCATGTTTGAAGACACAAAATTCACCAAGAATGAGTTACTCTCAATATTCTTAATCGCGAAAGAAGCTTCTGTAGGAATGTTAGGACTTTCCTTTATGATATCTAAAGATAAATCCTTAATAGAATCTATTATAGCTTTAAACTCTTCATTATCCGCAGCTGGTTTAGCCTCAGGAATATCTGAAATTGTCGCTGTTAAGTAAGGCTTTTGTGAGATTATATCATTGATTTCAAAACGCTTTTTACCTTGAATAATCACTGTCGTATTGCCATCTGGCATTTTTAATACCTTCAGAATTCTAGCAACCGTACCTGTTTTGTAGATGTCTTTTTCTGTAGGATTTTCAACAGATTCATCTTTCTGCGCTACCACACCAACTACTTTACCTCCATTATTCGCATCATTTATCAACTTAATAGATGCGTCTCGGCCAGCAGTAATAGGAATAACAACACCGGGAAATAATACTGTGTTTCTTAAGGGTAAAATCGGTAAAGATTCGGGTAAAACTTCATTATTTATTTGTTCCTCATCCTCAGGAGTCATTAGAGGAATTAACTCTGAATTCTCGTCAAAATCCTGTAATGACAAACTGTCAAGGTTCATAAAATTTGATTTCTTCATAATATTTTTAAGCCATTATGTCACTCATATGAGCACATTAGCGGTTGTTTAAATGTATTAATATTTAACTTTATACTGAATATCAACAACTTATAAGATATTCAAAGTTATTCACACTAGTATATTTTCAATTGTTATGCCATTACCTTTATAACAACTAAAACTTTTTTTTCTAAAAGTGTAACAGTTTATGAAACGCTTCATCTTTATACCAAAGCAATTGTTTTTTTGACATCAACCAATCAAGATATCGAACAGTTAGTTTTGCTTTGTGACTCTGGAAACCAACGTGCGCAGTTGGAGATATACAACAGGTACAACAAAGCAATGTATAACACAGCCATAAGGATTGTAAAAGATTCCTTTAAGGCTGAGGACATAATGCAAGAGTCTTTTTTAACTGCGTTTACAAAATTAAAAACGTTAGAGGACACAAAATTATTTGGTGCATGGTTAAAGCGCATTGTTGTAAACAACAGTATAGCTCATTACAACAAAACCGTAAAGCAAAATGAAGTACCTCTAGAACATGTAATGTACAAAGTTGAAAATGACAATGGTATTGAAGAACAAAGTCATAACTCTGAAAAAGTGAAGCAAATACTTAAGGCTATGAAAAGTTTAAAAACCAACTATAGCTTAGGTTTAACACTACATCTTATAGAAGGTTATGATTATGAGGAAATATGTGAAATTATGGACATTTCTTATGCTAATTGCAGAACAATGATCTCTAGAGCTAAAGAAAGTTTAAGAAAGAAATTAGAGCTAACAGCCTAAATTATTGAGGTATGAAAAAAGATACTATAGACAATTTATTTGAAGAACTTAAAGGTGAATTTGATATCAACGAACCTGAAAGTGGACATGAAAACCGATTTTTAGAAAAATTGAATGCTGATAAAGTTGTTATCAATGATATCGATAAGTCGAGATTTAACTGGAAGCCTTTATTAGCTGTTGCGGCTTCATTAGTCATTTGTTTTAGTGTTTTTATCACAGCTCAAAACCAACCTAAAACTTTGGATTTAGCTAGTGTTTCACCTGAGATGTCAGAGACTCAAGATTTCTTTACTGTTACAATTGAAAACGAACTAAAGAAACTCAACAAAGAACGTTCACCTTTAACGGAAGCTATCATCAATGATGCTTTAGAACAGATTCAATTATTAGAAAATGAATACCAAAAATTAAAAACAGATTTAACCGAAAGTGGAAAAGATCAACGTGTTATTTATGCTATGATTTCAAACTTTCAAACTAGGATAGATATTTTAAATACTGTTCTGGAACAAATAGAAGATGTTAAAAACCTAAAAATCAAAACCGATGAAACTAAAAATACAATTTAGATTAGGGCTTTTGCTCTTATTGATGCCTACTTTGCTAATTGCAAATAATGACATCATACTTAAAACAACTAAGGAAAAAAATATTAAAAAATCATTTAACACTTCCTCTAACGGAACTGTAAAAATAAATAATAGCTATGGTAATTTAGATATTGTTACCTGGAACGAAAACCGCGTAGAGTTTGACATTACAATAAAAGTAAATGGCGGAAATTCAGATAAAGTTAATGACAAACTTGAAGACATAGATGTAGCGTTTTCTAATGAAGGTAATATAGTTTCTGCAGTAACAAAATTCAGTAAAAGCAAAAAATATTGGTGGAGTTGGGGAAACAATAACAATCTTAAAATTGAAGTTAACTACCGCGTAAAAATGCCTATCACCAATAGTGTTGACCTAAACAATGATTATGGATCTATTAATCTAGACCGACTTGAAGGTCTCGCTAAAATTAATTGTGATTATGGAAAAATCACCACAAAAGAGCTGATGGCTGAAAACAACTACATAAAGTTTGATTACAGTAACAACTGCTATTTCGAATACATTAATAGTGGTAAAATAAATGCTGACTACAGTGGTTTTACAGTCGCAAAAACTAAAAACCTAGATATAAACGCAGATTACACAAAATCCATTATAGAAATTTCCGAAAATGTAAGATACAACTGTGATTATGGTTCTTTGAAAGTAGAAAACATTAACAACCTTGACGGTAATGGCGACTATCTATCTCTCCGTTTAGGTAATGTCTATAAAAGTGCCTCTATAAAGGCCAATTTTGGATCTATAAAAATTGACCGCATTGCTTCTAAAGCTAATAATTTGGATATTAACTCTGATTATACAGGCATAACAATCGGACATGATGTCAACTTTAATTTTGATTTTGACATTGACTTGGATTATGCTTCTTTAAGAGAATCTGACGGATTTAATTTCACTGTAAAAGATCTTAACCATACAGGTAAAAAGTATAGAGGCTACTATAATTCAAAAGGATCTGGTAATTATGTAAGAATAAAATCAGAGTACGGAAGTGTAAGCTTTAAACAATTATAATCAATTCACCTTTACTAAAAGTTATGGTGAACAATCAAAACGAACAGTAACTAATCAATTTAAAAAAATGAAATTATTAAAATCAATCACGTTAGTTGTATTTCTATTTAGTGTTACAACATCTTGTGCACAATGGGGAAAATCTAAAAGAGTTAAAGGAGATGGAAACATCACTACAGAAAACCGATCTACTGGCGATTATGATGGCTTAAAATCATCTGGGCCAATGAATTTTAAGTTGGTCGAAGGTAAAGAAGGAAATATTACCATTGAAGGTGACGCAAACCTTATTCAATACATTATTACCAAAGTTGAAGGAGGTAAACTTATTGTGAAAGTTGAGAATGGCATTAACCTTAGACCAACAAAGGCCATTGTTGTAACAGTCCCTTACCAATCTATCAACTCAGTATCTTTAGCTGGTTCTGGTGACATTAAAAACTCAGGAACTATTAAAGCTAATCATTTTGATGTATCCTTAGCAGGCTCTGGAGATATTGATTTAAAAATTAGCAGTAATTCTGTTGAGAGCAGTATTGCTGGGTCTGGTGACATTGAATTAAATGGTTCTACAAAAGATTTGACAACAAAAATCACAGGATCTGGTGATTTTGATGGTAGTGACTTAGACAGCACTAATGTTACAGCAAAAATTACAGGCTCTGGTGGTGCAAATGTAGTTTGCAATGGAGAATTAAAAGTAAGAATTACAGGCTCTGGAGACCTGAGGTACTCAGGAAATCCAACAAACAGAGATATTAAAGTAACAGGCTCTGGAAGTGTACATAACTAGAGCTTAATCAACCATAAAAGAAACATAAAACAGTAAGAGTAGCCTTGCTCCTTTATGTGTCTTTTATGGTTAAAAAAATTAATTAAAATATTCATCATCTAAGGAATAATTAAATGTCCCATCTATGCATTGAAAAGGCCCTGTTTCTTCGTTATTACTATTATCAACAATCCGATATTCAAATTCAAATGTTCCTGAAATAACTCTATCTTCTAAATCGAAATTGGTTATAGTTATTGTACCTGGATTGTCATAATCAGGGTAACCCAATGCGTTATTCACATAAAAGAAGTTGATATCAAAATGAGGAACTACTTCTTCTCCATCATTATCATACACTGGATCTGTTTGTAAAACATATGTTCCTTCTTCCCACGTATTTTCAGGAATATATAATTTGATTTCTTTAGTAGATGTAACGTCTGGTATTATTTCTTGATAAGTACTGTTTCCGTCAATAGATATATAATCATAGTCGTTGGCATAAGAAAAGGTAACTATACTAATGGCACTATTAAATATATTGTATCCATTCGGTTTCATATCATTGTATTGAACACCATCTAAATTTGCTGTCATTAAAGCAAATGAGCCAACAGATTCAGACACACAATTACCTAATGCATTTATTGCTGCTTGTAAACTCCCATCATCACCACACTCTGCTATCTGATTTTCTAAAGCTGTTTTATAAATTATACAAAGGTCTTCATAGTTTTCATCTGAGGCATTTTCAAAATTTATCTGAGCCAAATTCACTGCGTTCTCAGCTGCTTGGCAGTCTGTAAAATCATTTGGATCTATACAATCACCTAAAGCAGTTATGGATTGCTGTATGGAACCATCAGGGTCACCACAAGCTAAAATTTGATTCTCAAGAGCTTCTTTGTAAGCACTACAAAGCGCAGTGTAGTTTCCTCCTGAAGCCATATTGTTAATAAATGCTAATGCTGCATCTGCTGTATTTAAAGATGCTTCTTGACAGGACAAATCTGTTTCTTGATTATCCAAAAGATCTTGATCTATTGGTTCATTTTCACAAGTAAATGCAGTGAGCAATATAAAAAAAGTAAATAGTATGCTTATTTTTTTCATTGATACGATAGGTTAAATGTTTTATTATTTTTCTTCTTCGGCAATTTAGGAAAATAAAATTAAGATTTATAGTCCTGTAAACTTTCATCTATTATTTAGTACCAGCTTCAAAATCAACTTTCCACTTTTCCCAATCATCAAGAAAATAATTTAAAATTATAGGGTTATCCAAAGTATTCAGCTTTGTTTCTGCTATGGTAATATCCTTAGGAAAAATAAACGACTGTTCAACCTGGTTTGCATTAAGGTACTTTAAATCTTTGGGTAGAGAACTCACATCTATAACCTCATCATTGTCTTTGTACTTAGCAATAATAAATCCCCAATCTCCAAAAGACGGAATATAGGTGTGATAAGGCTCTACAATCTCAAAAACTGAACTAAGTGTATTTTTTATACAGCTAAAAACTGTATTACTAAAATATATTTCACCAGACTGCGTCACAAAAACTCCTTCTTTTTTTAGATTTCGTTTAGCCATTAAAAAAAACTGCTTACTATATAATCTCGCAATAGCTTGATTTGTTGGATCTGGTAAATCTGCGATTATAATATCATAAGGTTCCTCATTATTAAACAAAAATGTAAAGGCATCTTCTGTTATTAAATTTACTTTTTTGTTAGTCGCAGCATTATTATTTATAGTCTTTAAATAATTGTTTTCTTTTGCCAGATAAAACATAGTACTATCAATATCTACAACATCAATTCGCTCTACAGTTTCATGTTTTAAAACTTCTCTGCTTGCTAAATTTTCGCCACCACCTAAAATTAAAACGCGTTTAGCATTAGCATGCATACTTAGCGGAACATGCACCAAAGATTCATGATAACGATGCTCATCTGCTGACGAAAATTGTATTACGCGATTTAGATACAACCTTACATCATCATTGTTCTTTGTCATCACTATTTTTTGATAAGGTGTTTGCTCATTTAAAACTATAGGGCGCTTATATATTTTTTGATCCCAAACCTTTAATAATCTTCCTCCAAAAACAACTAAAACCAAAAGTGCCATAATTATTAAAAACCCGTAAATACTGTTTCTTTTTTTATGTTTTAGTACAGTATAATTTAAAGCAATGCCTAAAAGAATATTGACAATACCAAAAATTAAAGATGAATAATAGAGCCCTACAAAAGGCAGAATTATAAATGGAAAAATTAACGTTGCTATAAGTCCGCCTATATAATCTAAAGACAGTACATTAGATAGATTGTTTTTAATATTACTTTCTTCGAGAGCAAAGGTCAACAAAGGCACTTCCATTCCTGTTAATAGACCTATTACAAAAATTAATACCAAGCAACATATCTGCAGAATAGTTGGCGAGACATATACAAACAACATATACAATAATGGTACAGAAATACCTCCTATTAATCCTAAAGCATATTCTACGTTAATAAAAAACTGCAATGGTTTGTCTTTGAAAAATTTTGACAGAAATGCACCAATACCCATTGAAAACAGATAAACACCAATGATTATAGAAAATTGTCTAACACCATCACCTAAAAAATACGTTGCTGTAGTACTAATCAGTAATTCATAGATAATGGAACACAATCCTGCAATAAAAACTGCAAATGGAATTAAGGCTTTTTTATTCATTAAAATTTAACTATGTTTGAGGACAAATAACTGGTCAAAGATGAATAAAAAAATTATAACAGGTCTTGCTTTAACTAAAAAAATAACTTTAGCTACGGCAATTTCTGCTTCGGTAATCCTTCAGAGTTGCGGTGAGGCAGATGCAAGTCCAAGAATTAAGGACGCACAGCAAGAAACCATTTATGAATCTACAAAAGGTATTATTACCGAAGTAGAAGAAGTTGAACCAGGAAATGACTACAAAATTATAGACGAGCGCATCATTGATGAAAAAGATAAGTCTATTGCTATAGTCCATACACTTGAAGGTAATGTAGACACACTTTCATTAAGAAAAATGAAAGAAGACAATTCATCTTACACTCGCCATTCTGGATTAAGAAGCATTCTTTATTATTCATTAGCAGCCTCTTATTTTAATAGAAGACTCAGTAATGTAACGCCAAATCAAAGTAATTATAAAAACACTTCGGCTTACAACAAGTCTACAGGACTTAAAAACGATTTAAGAAGTACAGCTACTTCTCGTAGAGTTAGCGTACCAGGAACATCATCTAGAGGATATGGCAGTGGAAAATCGTTTAGGTCGTTTGGAGGATAGTCGATTTAAAGAAATTAAACGACTCAAAAAAAAGCATACACCACACAGATTACATTGGTTTTTAGAGGAAGATTATTTTTCTGAAGAGCTTTTAGGTATTTACCGTTCAGAAGTTGAGCAATTTCGTCGTGTTTCTGATGAAGCTTTTTATTTATTTCAGCGTGCGACGGATAAAATTATTTCAGAAAATAAGCTTAGCGAACTTGGTATTCCGCAATCATTTCATCAATGTATTTTTCACAGTTGGAAAAATAAAAACAAACATCCGTTTCTTTATGGACGTTTTGATATTAACGGAGGCTTAAAATCTGACCGTAGTCGTATTATAGAATTTAATGCAGATACATGTAGTACACTACCAGAAACACTTTTATGGCAACCGCTTCAACTTCAACAATTAAAGAGAATACCTCAAAGTTTTAATTCGCTTAAAGACGATATTACCGCTACACTTTCCACTCTAAAATCTTATATCGGAAAAGATAAACCTGTATTTCTAGGCACTTCTTTTGGATATATTGAAGATGTTGAAAATGTAAACTGCATAATAGACATAGCATATCAATCTGGATACAAACCTTTTTATACAAATCTTGAAAATGTTATTTTTTCTGATGAAGGAGTTTTTCATCAGGTTGGTAATGAATATGAAGATGTAGATGTTTTATTTAAAATGATTCCTTGGGATTGGATTTTTAATGACGAACCTGAACTTGCCAAAACACTATCAGATTTAATTATAAACGAAAAAGTAGTCGTATTAAATCCACCTTATACAGC
>PAJL01000115.1 GCA_002706045.1 Flavobacteriaceae bacterium | reverse complement strand
GCTCGCCATTCACGAGACATTCTGGCTACCACCGAGGGCATTGGTGAGCTCACCGTCATCACGGCAGCGCAGCATCATGAGCGCCTTGATGGCACAGGCTACCCCGAGGGCCTGAAAGGCGACGAGATCTCGGAGTACGGTCGCATGGTCGCGATCAGCGATGTCTACGACGCCATCACCGCAGATCGGGTCTATCACAAGGGCATGACGCCAACACAGGGTCTGAAGAAGCTTCTGGAGTGGAGCGGCAGCCATCTGGATCCGGTTCTGGTCAAACAGTTTATCCGCTGCCTGGGGCTTTATCCGGTGGGCTCGCTGGTGCTGCTGGAAAGTGGCCGTCTCGGTGTGGTGGTTGAGGCGAATGAGAGTGATCAAAGACTGCCAGCCGTGCGCGTGATGTACCACACCAAATTCCGCATGCCGATCACGGTGGACACTATCGATCTTGCGAAACCGGGTACCCAGGACCGGATTCTTCGTGCCGTGGACCCGGAAACCTACAGGATCGATATCCGGAAATTCCTCGCCTGAGTAGCCGACAACTCCACCAGTCACGGGCTCTGCTAAGCTCAGAGAAAACCGGCTTCTACCCAGAAGAACCAATATGACTGCCACAGTTTTCCAGATTCTTGGTGGCCTGGCCCTGTTCCTGCTGGCCATGGAGATGATGACCAATGGCCTGAAGAGCGCTGCAGGGCATCAATTGCGCCATATGCTCGGTCCCTGGACCCAAACTCCCTTACGGGGTCTGGCCGCAGGCTTTCTGATTACCGGCCTGGTACAGTCTTCCGGTGCAGTAACCGTGGCCACCATCGGCTTTGTGAACGCCGGCCTGCTCAACCTCAGCCAATCCCTTGGCGTCATCTTTGGCTCCAATATCGGCACCACGATGACCGCCTGGCTTGTCAGCCTGGTGGGCTTCGGATTCAACATCGAGGCGGTTGCGCTCCCGATTCTTGCCGCCGGTGTCGGGCTAAAGTTGATCGCCTCCAATCCGCGCACCCGCTCGCTCGGTGAGGCGGTGGCAGGTTTCGCGCTGTTCTTCCTCGGACTATCCATACTGAAATCGTCGTTGGAGACATTGACCGGCGGACTCGACGGCAACTTTCTGCTGGACAACGACTATGGATTGCCCGCATTCCTCCTTATCGGGTTTCTGGCAACCGTACTTACCCAGTCCTCAAGCGCCGCGCTGGCCATTGTTCTCACTGCTGCTGCGGGCGGCCTGATTCCATTGAACAACGCCGCTGCGGCGGTGATAGGTGCCAATCTCGGCTCAACGTCCACAGCTGCCCTGTCTGCGCTGAAAGCGACAGCCAACGCCCGCCGGCTTGCGGTGGGACACATCCTGTTCAACGCAGCGACCGGGCTGATTGCGCTTGCCATTCTACCCGTCATGCTCTGGATGGTAGCCGTACTGGCGGATTGGCTTTCCATGGACGCCAACATAGCCGTTTCACTGGCCCTGTTTCATACACTGTTCAACGTGCTCGGCGCGTTCATCATGTTACCGCTGACACCCCGCTTTGCCCGATTTCTCGGCAGACTCTTCCGAAGCAAGGAGGAAGACAGCGCCGAGCCGCGCTTCCTGGATAACACTCTGGTTACAACCCCTGAACTCGCGGTTGGTGCCGTTGATCAGGAGATGAAGCGACTGATTGGGCTGACCCGAGGTCTGCTACGGGTCTGCCTTGACCGGGAGGACCTGAAACCCGCCCAGATCCGCCCGAAAACCGATGCCTGTCTGAGCCTTAACCAGTCCATTTCAGATTACATTTCCCGGCTGCGGGCGGAGAGGATGCATCTGGCGACCGTTGATGTCCTCAGCAGGACCATTCTGACCTGTCGCTACCTGACCGAAGCCACCGTTCTGGCCCCTGCCCTGCTGCAGCTAAAAGAGGCCAGTCGGCTGTCCCAACTGGACTGTCTTGCTGAAGACTTTGAACACTATCTTGGCTTGCTGAGAACGCTGGTTGCCGCGGACAGTCCGCAACCCGACACGTTCCATGATCTAGAGAAGGCGTACCACGTACTCAAACCCAGGATGCTGACGATGATTGTCAAAGGAGAATTCACTGCCATTGCCGGAGAACGGGCCCTGGACGACCTGAGCTCCGTTCGACGCCTCTGTGACCAGTGGAACAAGTCACTGGCTTGGAAGCCAGGAGTGGAACTGCTCAACAGCAGCCGTCAGGAAGACGGGGCAGAGAAGCGGACATAACGGTTACGACCCTGATGCTTGGCCTGATACATGGCCTGATCCGACTGCCGCAGAAGCTGATCTCCATCCAGATCCCCGGTTTGCGGGAACAGCGTATAGCCGATACTGGCTGAGACCTCGACGCTGTGATCGGCAACCCAGACCGGTTCTGCCACCCGGGCCAGAAGACGCACCAACAGGCTTTCCAGGGAAGCGTCATCCTGGACATTCATGACAATCGCCGCGAACTCATCACCGCCGAGCCGCGCCAGGGTGTCTTCTTCCCTGAGTTCCGAACGCATACGGGTGGCTACCTCAACCAGCAACTGGTCGCCCGCCTCATGACCGAAGGCATCGTTTACAGGCTTGAACTCATCCAGATCAATGTAAACCACCGCCAGTTTGCCGCCCTGTCTCCGGGTCAGGGCCATGGCCTGCTGCAAGCGGTCGGCAAACAGTACCCGGTTGGGCATTCCGGTCAGGGCATCATAGTGAGCCATGACACGGAGTTTCCGTTCCTGTTCCTTGAGCCGACTGATGTCACTGAAAATACCGACAAAATGCGAGACCTCACCATGGTCGCCACGAACACTGCTGAGAGTCGCGGCCAAAGCAACGGGCTCACCATCGTTTCTTCGACTTGTGAACTCACCTGACCAGAAACCCTGGGCACGGGCGCTGGCGAAAATGCCGGTTCCCTCATCCACCGGCAAGGGCGGCAGACGCCCGATGCCCCGATGGCGTGGCCGACCGGTAATTGCCAGGTACGCCTCGTTGGCATCAATCACCACACCGTGATTGTCGGTAATGAATATGGCCTCGCGGGCATATTCGAATACACTCGCCGCCAGGCGCTGACGCTGTTCTGCTCGCTTCCGCCGGGTGATGTCATACAGGGAGCAGAGAATCAATGCTTCCGGTTCATCCTCGGTGTGGACCGGCGCCATGGTAAGTTCAACCCAGATTTCCTTACCGTCAGAGCGATTCAAAACCCACTCGCACTGCTCGACCTGACCCGCGGACACGCGCTCCAGCATAGCTGCCAGTTTCTGTCGGGAAATCTGTCCGTCCGGCTGATATTCCGGCGAAAAGACTGCCAGGTCCTTGCCAATCAGCGATTCACTGGATGTATACCTGAGCAGGTCGACAGAAGCCTGGTTGGTATCGCTGAACAGTCCACCGCGAATCAGCAATGCGGCTTGTGGCCAACCCCGAATAAGCTGGCGCAAACGCCTCTGTTCCGCGGCCAGTTGCCGCTTGCTCCTTGCCAGCCAGAGCGATGATGCCACCAGCAGCATTAGCAGTACCAGAATGGTAAAAACCCAGAGCCGATACTGGTGCAACGCATCAACCCAGGTGAGTTGAGGCATCTGATCGTAGGGCGGCACGCGCAGGGTGCGCGCCAGGTACTCAACCGACTGGTAATCGGCGGGAGGCGAAAAGCCGGCAATACCAGCCGCCAGCGCAACATCGTCTTCCGGTTCTATGGCAAAAAGCGCCGAAGCGATCTTTCGCACAGACCTCTCGTTTACATGAGGCAAGGCCACCAGGGGCCATTCCGGGTAAAGACGTGTTGAAACAACGTAAGGGAAACCCGCCAGCCGCTGACGGTTCAGAACCTTCACCCTGGAGAACAGATCAGGGTCCGTTTGCGCCAGCTGTTCCAGAATGCTGGTGCGGATGAAACCCACATCGGCGTCACCTGCCAGTACCGAGCGAACAACCCGGTCATGGGTGCCCAGAAAGCGAATCAGGTTCACTCGCCGGATATCAATGCCGGCGTCCAGGAGTTCCAGGACCTGGGTCTGGTAGCCACCGAGGAAATGAACGCCGGGTGAAGCAATCGTCTTGTCACGGAGATCGGCAAGATGCTCAATGTCGGTACGCCCTGCCCTGGTAATAATCACGCCGCCAAGACTGGCCGTCGAGGATTCGCCGGATCGTCTGACCAGGGTAGCCAGCACACCGGTCAGACTTCGCTCGCTCCGAATCAACAGGAAATGGCTGGGGTTGGTGAGAAAGAAATCCAGCCGGTTGGCGGCAATCGCCCTACTCATATTATCCTGGTTGAGCACCTCCAGCCTTATCTGGATCCCGGTTTGCTGCGACAGATAGTCAGCCAGAGGCTGGTAACGCTCCTGAAGTACCTGGTCCGGTCGGTAGGCAAACACGCCCAGGGTCAACGCCTCATCAGCATAGGCTTTCGCTGCCGCCAGAAAATCCGTGGCAAACAGCAGGAACAGACTGATAGCAAAGCGTCGAACGTTCACGGAACCCTCGCCGGCAGAAACGAGGCATCTGATAAACGCTGGATGCCGGGATCCCGATCGATCATTCCCTGTGCCAGCATCAGGCGAGAGAGAGAGCCGGCCATGCTTTCGATCGGGCCGGCTGCCGTGAGGTACCGCTGGTTTGCCGCCAGGTCCGGCAGCATGACTGTCGCAAGCGCTGAGCGGACCTCATCAGGATCTATTCCCTGACGGTCCGCGACCCGATAAACCGAATCGTGCAGGTTTCTGACCAGGTGCTGCAAACCGGCGAAGTGGGCGCCCACCAGATCACTAACGGGGCGTCGATGTTTCTCCGCGGCCTCGCGGGTCACAACCAGGACGTCAAAAATGGTTTCCGGAATATCACTGCTGTCAAAAAGCCGGACCCCACCCAGGCTCTCGATCACGGAGGCCGTCGGCTCGTAGCATACCGAAGCATCCACTTCCCCCCGGGACCAGGCTTCCGCATGCTGGCTAACCGGCACATCCACCTTTATGACATCATTTGGGCCAAGGCCCGCGACCTCGAGAATCTTCAACAGCATAATGCCGGAAACACCATTGACCTCTACCGCAATTCGCCGACCCTTTAAAGCCGCCAACTCGTCGATGCTAGCGCTGACCATCAGCACATCTGCACCGGCTGACACATCAGCCACGGCTACCACAACCAGCTCCAGACCTCTGGACCAGATTCGTATGGTTTCGTCCAGGGTGAGAGCCGCGCCATCAAGAGCCCCGGACAAAAGACCGTCCATGGAGTCGGTTGCAGAATTACCCGGCTGAAGCGCAACGGTCGCCGGTAACCAGTTGAAATCGTTGGCAAGGTATAGCGGTTCGTAGCCGATCCAGGGGTGGATGCCGAATCTCAGGGGGCCGGAATCGCTGCAACCGGGCAATCCCGCCGCGGACAGTCCGGCTGCTATCGAAAAACCAAGAAATTCACGGCGTTGCATTAGGATCCGGACCGGGTCAAGACATTAACATTTGTCAATAAACAGTAGTTTACTGTTTCACATACTACCCGTAAAACCGCAACTTGCATTGCACCGGGTCAATTTATCCCAAAGACAGGAACACGCCCATCAACACCGGTGACAGGAAAGACAACAGAAAACCGGATGCGATGGCCACCGGCACACAGGGGAGGCCACCGCTGCTGCGGATAACCGGCAGGGTGAAGTCCATGGCGGTAGCACCACCGTAGCCAATAGCCATTGCCGGTCGACTGGCAATGAGCAGGGGAATAATGGCCAGAGCAACGATCTCCCTGAGTACATCGTTGAGGAAGGCAACCCCGCCCCACGCAGGCCCCAGGGCCTCGCCGATCACAATCCCGGACAGCGAATACCAGCCAAACCCGGAGGCGACCGCCAGGGCATCGTGCCAGGGCAGCCCAAGCCAGGGAATCAAAAGCGCTCCGGCAGCCAGAGAGCTGAGCGTCAGGGCCAGTGCAATGCCCAGGCCCTGACGGTTCATCAGCAGCTTGCGCAACGACAACCCCGCATTGCGCAACTGCAGACCGATCAGGAACAGCAGAAACATCAGCGCCCAGGTCGCCAGCTCTTCTGCCATGGGCATGTCCGGCAAGAGGTAGTATCCGGCCAGGAGACCGGCAATTACTGCCACCAACGGTTTCAGGCCGGCCAGGAACAGCCTGCGGTAACCCGGGCTGACACTGCCCTCAACCCGCTCAACCGACATTGGCTGCCAGCGGTGAAACAGCCATAGCCCGAACATGTTGGCGACAAAAAGCACCAACACCAGCCCCATTACCTGGGTAGCCATGCCGCCCAGTTGCGCCGCCAGCCCCTCCATCTGGCCAAGCCCCAGGCCGAGCAGCAACAGTATGAAGTAGACCAGCCCCTCCACGGTGTAATGGATCACAGTCATGGCCCGGCGATTTTCCAGGGCGATGGCAAAGCCCAGGAACAGGGGAGCAAGAATGAGCAGGGCTCCGGTCAGCATGGCGTCCTCAAGAAAACAGAAAAGTGAGTCAGGTCAGGGGCTTGAACTGGTCGGGGTCGGTTTTGGGGCCAGCTGGGGCATCCTCTGGGATTCCGATGGTTCGGGCAAGGCGCTGGGCTGCCACGGACCACACCACATAGTCACCAGGTTTGGGTTCATAGCCCTTTCCCATCATGGTGCCTGCCACACTCCTGAGGACGGATTCGGCGCGGGTCTGGGTGGGCCATGGGCCTCGGCAGAACTGGCCATCCGGTCGCCCCTGATCCGGGCCAGACAGAGCCACCAGCCCCCAGCGATCATCGCCGACAGGTTTGATATGCAGCTCAATCCGCTGGCCCTCCTTCACCATCACGAGGTCCCGAAGCGGACTGCGACCGTGAAAATAGTGAAGTTTCATGACGTCAGGGAGTCAATGCAGAACATGACCAGACCTGTCCTGGACCAGAACCCAGGGCGCGATGACCACCGCCCAGAGCTCAGCGTTGCGGTCGTACCAGTCTTGCGCGGTATCCGGCGCAACCTCGCCAACGCGACCGTCCTGCATCCACTGTTCGAAACGGGGTTTGTTATCGGCGGCCAACTCGGTGGCCACTTCGAGCAAATCAAGCTCCGGCGCCACTCTGACCACCTGCCCACGGGCAAAGTAGGTCTGCAGTTCGTGCCAGCGGATACGGGAAGTCTCAAGGTTCAGCTTGCTTTTCAGTTCGTCCCGGGACTGGGAGGATGACATGAGTACCTCATCAATCAAAACAGCGCTCAGGCTGGCCAGACTACCGGAAATTGCGCCCGCCCGCATCTGTTCGCAGTCTGCCAGAAACAGTTTATGGCTCCATTCGAGCCCTGGCCAGAATCTCTGCAATCTGCTCTGCAAGCGTCATGGGGTCAAAAGGTTTTGGAATAACACCCACTGCTCCCAAAGCCCGGTACTCATCAATTTCGGATCGCTGCAGCCTTGCCGTCATGAAAATGACCGGCACGTGCCCCATGTCCGGCAGTTCCCTAAGCGCTTGCAAGGTTTCCGGGCCATCCATACCGGGCATCATCACATCCAACAGCACCAGCTCCGGGCCAAAGGCCGGGGCCACAGCCAGCGCCTGTGCCCCTGACTCGCATAGCCGGGCGGTAAACCCACCCACATCCTGCAATGCGATTTCAGCGATCGCCCGGATATCCGGGTCGTCTTCCACATACATAACCCGTTGGGGCAAACCTTCCCGCTCAGCCACCAATACGCTACTCCTGTAACTGGTTTTCGGTTTCCAGACCAATACGTCGAAGCAGCTTCTGACACTCGCCCGTAGCCTGCTCATCAGCAGCGATCATCGCAGCCGCCCGCATGATCAACCGATCCTCCCGCGTGCAATCGCCCGGAATAAAATGGACAGATCCGATCAACTCCCGCAGACCGAGCGGCAAACGCCACTGGACCTTCAGACGGTTGCCATAGCGTTGCGACCACTGGTGCAGGGCCTGCTCTGCCTCGTTCTCTCCCAGGGAGCCACCAACAGCGACAAACTGATTGAGCACTTTAAGCACTGCCAGTTCACCTAACCGACTGAGCAATCCCGCCTGCTGGAAAACAACAGCTGGCTTTTGAAGCCTGATGGCCAGGCGTTGTGCTTCCCTGGCCACCAGCAATGCCATCTCATGATGCGTTACCGCCAACTCCCGGAGCAGTTCGTGCTGCAGCTTGCTGGACACATCCAGAGACAAAGCCAGGGCCTGATTGAGAGCCAGAGCCACGCCAAGCGAGGCTATGGCGTCTCTGAGGGTCTCCACCGGTTTGCCTGTACGCCGGAACGAACTGCTGTTGGCAACATCCATCAAACGGGCTGTCAGACTGGTTTCCTCTCGCCAGCGTTCTGCGAGTTGGGCCGGTGAGAGTTCATCCTGTCGACTGATCAACTCCAGAATGTCCCGGGGATCTATCTCTGACGGCAGCTGAATCAGCTGTTCCAGGGAGCTTTCCAGCAACTCCGGGAGCGCCGGCGGTTCCCGGGACTCGATCTTCAGCAACCTGGAGAGACGCTCATGCAGAAGCTGGACATCGAAAGGTTTGGTGATGTATCCATCAATACCGTAATGGGCCGCCTGCAGCACCGAATCGCGGTCCGAGCGCCCAGACACCATAACAACCGGCATATCCCGGTTTGAACTGCGAACCTTTTTGACCAGATCCAGGCCTGATCCGTCCGGTAGGTTCCAATCAGCAATGAGTAGATCAAACCGGTTTTTGACTACTTGTTGAGACGCCTCCGTAAGCGTTGGCACCGCGGTCACCGCAACACCGGGGTAAAGCCCGGCCACCACAGTCTCCAGCAACTCGGCGATGAGATCATCGTCTTCAAGGATCAGTGCTTTCAAACAATCCACCTCGGATTTACCCGGAAAACTATTGAAGTGTGTACACGGTTACGCCGTTCCGACCGTTGCGTTTTTGTTGGTACAGGGCCTGATCCGCGGCCTCGAGGGCATCATCCCCGTTTGTAAAATCATTGATTGCGGCAATGCCGGCGCTGAGCGTTACCTGAAAAGCGGTGTCGCCAGCCGAGAATGCCAGCTCGGCAAAGCTCTCACCGATACTCTGAATCAGTTCTGCCGCTGCGGAAACCGGACAGTGCGGCAGGACAACGAGGAATTCCTCGCCTCCATACCGACCAATCATGTCGGTCTCACGCAGCCGGTTCCGCAGCAGATTCGCAAGCGTGCGGATAACAATATCTCCGTACCGGTGGCCCCAGGTGTCGTTGATTTGTTTGAAATGGTCCAGATCAAGCATGACCACACTGGACGGATGCCCGTCCCGGCGACACCGGGCCAGTTCCTTCTCCACTTCCTGCTTGATCAGCGAATGCTTGAGCAGACCGGTCAGACTATCCCGGTTCATAAGTTCCGAGAGCTGACGGGCCCGGTAGCACCGGATCCTGACCGACCGGACCAGGTAATCATCAGAGACCGGTTTCATAAGAAACTCGTCGGCACCCTTAGAAAGTGCTTCCAGCTGATTGTCAGGATCATCCTCGGAAGACAGGTAGATAATCGGCAGACTCAGCCAGCGCGGTTCAAACCGGATCAGCCGGGCCAGGGTGACCCCGGAATAACCACCAATCTGAACATCCATCAGGACAATATCAGGCTGAAAGGCAGACAGGGTTGACATCAGGTCCAGCGGGGCGGAAACCGTTCGCGCCTCGATACCAGCCGACTGCAAAACCAGGCAATAGTGTTCGGCCAACTCAGTGTCATCCTCGACAATCAACACACGTCCCTGAACCCCGGCGCTGCGCTCGATGGCCAGGGATTCGATCCGTTCGGCGAGCTCGGGGATATCAAGGGGTTCCGGGAAAAACGCAAATGCCCCTAGCTTGGCCAGGTGGTACTTGTTCTCGAAGGATCCGTCCCGGCCGATGCAGATTACCGGCAGTCTCCGCCGTAACCCTTTTGCCTGGGCCCGGTTGCGCAGCGCCATGACGTCCGCCAAATCGGAATCTTGACAAAGTATCGCGGCCGCGCCAGACGTATCCGCGAGCACCTGATGCACAGCTTCCGGCTCCCTCCGGTCAACGTTACGGCAGTTGAAGCCATACCGGGCCATCTCGGAAGCCAGCGCCGTCAGCCCATCGTCACCGTTCTCCATGACGATCACGCTGACCTGCATGCCGTGACTACCCTCAAAAACATCACTCCGCTGGACTGGTGTGCTTACCGGATCCTGATATTCACTCCTGACTTCAACAAGTCTCGCCAGGGCATCAACGCCCTCCGCAAAATCCGTATCTACATCAACAGACTGGCTTCGGCCAGCGCCACCCTCGGCGAGATCCTCGGCCTGGCTTTTCAGCTTTTTTTCCAGGGTTCGGGCGGCAACGCCCAGCTCCGGCAAACCAAAGGTACCGGCGGAACCAGCAAGCCGATGCAGCTGTTGATAGCACTGAATAAGCCCCTCCGCAGACAGTTCACCACGGCGGGTCTGCTCCGCATAGTCACGCAGAATCTGAATGTCCTCATTCGCGCGAACAAGGAACTTTTGCCTCAGCGCTGCCAGTTTTGCCGCGACATCGCTGCTTTCTTGCGAAGCCAAATCAATTCCCCCAATGAATGTGTTTTGCCGCTCTCGCAAAATCCACTATTCTCGCCCCAATAAAATCACGTTTAGGCTCGCCCGGCCATAACCTTAAGGAAGTNTATTGCGAAATCTGTCCCTAGGCAGTCGCGTCNCCCTGATTGCCATCTTCAGCAGCATTGTTACGGTCGCAGTCCTGTTGGCGATTGCTTACAACGAGCTGGTGCGCGACTTCGAAGACGTGCTGACCCAGCGGCAGCTACTCGAAACCGAAAACAGCGCCAGTCGGGTGAACCAGGACCTGCAGATCCGGCTGCAGGCCCTCGAGGCATTTTCCACACTGCTTACAGACGGCCAAAACCGACTACCACTACCGCGGATCAGAAACCTTCTGGGTCGCCAGACGTCTCTCCAGGCCTATTTTCAGGAAGGTCTGGTGATATTCGATGAGCGGGGCGTCGCTATTGCCGAGAATGTGCATGTTCCCGGGCGCCTTGGTACCTCCTATGCCGACCGGCAGCATTTCCGAAAAGCACTTGCCTCACGGGCCCCGGTCATAAGCCGGCCCATCATTGGACGGACCACCGGCCTCCCACTGTTGTCGTTTCTCGCCCCCATTGAAACCGATGAAGGCGACCTGCTGGGCTTTGCCGGCGGCATCATCAATCTTGCCAAAGCCAGCATCATTCCAAGGCAGGCAGCAGAACGTTCGGATACGCTGTTCAAGGTTCTAGATACCGAACACTTTATTCAGGTGGATGCCCTTTCCGGAAACAACATCATGCCGGATCTTCCGGAGCCCGGTGAGAACCTGATTATCGACGCGGCCCTGTCCGGAGTCACCTCCGGAGTTGTCACAGACCAGGAAGGCAAAAAATGGATCTACGCCACCCGGCATCTTGAGCGGGTGGGCTGGATGTTCCTGCGTGCAGTGCCGTACGAGCAGGTAACACAGCCGGCCTGGGCCTCATTCCGAGCATTCCTGGGCATCAGTATCCTTGCCATGCTGATCCTGGCGGTCACTGCCTGGGCACTCGCCCGCGCCGCAACCCGGCCACTGGAGAAAATGTCGTCAAAAATACGCGCCATGACCCGGGATGGTTTCGTTGCTGCAAGGCTTAAACCTGCCGGGCCACCGGAAATCCGGAGTGTCGCCAGCGCCTTCAATCGGCTGATGGAGGAGAGGGAAGCTCTCGATGTGCTCAAAGACCAGTTTGTATCCACCGTCAGCCATGAGTTGCGCACCCCGCTGACATCCATCAACGGCTCCCTGAAGCTACTTCACTCTGGTGCCGCCGGGGACCTGCCGGTAAAAGCCCGGGCCATGGTGGATGTTGCGCTTCGCAACAGCGAACAGCTGCAACGGTTGATTTCAGACCTGCTCGACTTCAATAAGACTCTGGCGGGACAGATGCCCATCCATCCTGAAACCATCGAATTGAGCTCAGCCATTGAGGATGCTTGCGAGGGCAACGGGGCCATGGCCCGGCACTACCGGATTCCTCTCAACGCGGAACCATCCAGGGCACNACACGTTTTCGCAGACCCGATGCGTNTGAGACAAATCCTCGATAACTTTATCAGCAACCGCATCAAGTTCTCTCCGCTTGAAGGCACGGTCAGGGTCCGAACCGAAGTCGCCGCATCCGACCGTGTGAGGATCACCGTGTCGGACCAGGGCAAGGGCGTTCCGGAACATTTTCTGCCCCGGCTGTTCCATCGTTTTGCGCAGGCGGAAGCCGGCTCCACCCGGGCAAAGGCTGGCACCGGCCTTGGGCTGGCCATAAGCCGGGAGCTTGCAACCATGATGGGTGGGGAAGTCGGCTATTATTACGACAGCGGAGCCCATTTCTGGGTGGAATTGCCAGCGGCTGATGCCGAAGTGCCGGAAACTGGAGAGCGCCATGAAAACCCCTGATCTGCCGCCGGATGAAGCGTATCGGCTATGCGCCCTGGACGAGTTGAAGCTTCTGGACACGCCGCCAGAAGAACGATTCGACCGGCTTACCCGGCTTGCCGCCCGCAGCTTCGATATTCCGATTGCCCTGGTATCGCTTATTGACAGCAACCGTCAATGGTTCAAATCAAGACACGGACTGGAGACTCCGGAGACAGCCAGGGATATTTCTTTCTGCGGTCATGCCATCCTGCGGGAAGAACCCTTCGTCATCGAGAATGCCCTGAACGATGAGCGATTTGTGGACAATCCTCTGGTAACCGGCGAGCCCAACATCCGCTTTTACGCCGGCGCTCCGCTCCACGACCGTCACGGCCATCGCGTTGGCACTCTCTGTGTGATTGACCGTAAACCCCGGTCCTTCTCTGACGACGNCAAAGCCACTCTACGGGATCTCGCCGATCTGGTAGAGCGGGAGTTCGGGCTGGGAGAGCTCGGCGGTTTTTATGACGAGCGTAACCGGGCGCTGAATCTACTGACGGAGATTGCCCTGGACACCGAGGGCGACGCCAGCCAGAGAGTGACCAGGGCCCTGGAAATGGCCTGCAACTACCTGGGCCTTGAGACCGGCATTGTCAGCCGGATAACCGGTGGTGCCTATACGGTGCACTGGCATTTTACGCACCTGCAGGACACTCTGAGCAACGGCACTACCATCCCCCTGGAGCGCACCTATTGCTCGTTAATGGTGGCGACCGGACAGGTGCTGGCCATTGATCATATGGGGCAGTCAACGTATCGCAACCACATCTGCTACGAGGTTTTCGGGCTGGAAAGCTACCTGGCAGCCCCGATCTGGATTGACGGCGAGATATTCGGAACCATCAATTTTTCTTCAAGACATCCAAGACTGACACCGTTCAGCGCCACCGAACGCATGTTCGTTACGTTGCTGGCAGGCTGGGTCGCAGACACCATCTACCAACAGCAGCATACGGAAACCCTCCACAAGCTGGTGACCCAGACCCCCGGCATGCTCTACCAGTATCGCCTCTGGCCCGATGGGCACTCCAGCTTTCCATATACAAGCCCCGGCATTCAGGACATTTATGGTGTCTGTGGGGAAGAAGTAGCGGCTGACGCCTCCCCCGTGTTCGATCGTATTCACCCGGACGATCTGGCAGGAGTGGCGGAATCCATCCAGCGATCTGCAGAGTCACTTGAGCAATGGCAGCACCAGTATCGCATACGCTGGAAGACCGGTGGCTGGCACTGGGTGGAGGGGCTCGCCCGGCCTGAACCACTGCCTGATGGCAGTATCCTGTGGCATGGCTATATCGCCGACGTCCACGAGCGCCACAAGATCGACGAAATGAAAAACCAGTTTATTTCCACGGTGAGCCATGAGCTGAGAACACCCCTGACCTCTATCTCGGGTTCTCTGGGGTTGATTCTCGGTGGCGCAACCGGGCCACTCACCCAGAAAACCACGCAAATGCTGGACATTGCCAGACGCAATACCGATCAGCTCAGGCGCCTGATTGACGACCTCCTGGATATCGAGAAACTGGTCACTGGCAACATGGCAATCGATGCCTCAGTACAGGACCTGGAAAGCGCAGTACGGGTGGCACTGGAGGAAATCCAACCGATCGCAAACCAGCACGATATCAAGATCAAACTGAGCAATGCCAACCCCGGGGTCCGAGCCAGTTTCGATGCCAACCGGCTGACACAGGCCCTCTCCAACCTGCTGTCCAATGCCATCAAGTTCTCGCCGGAGGGCGGCGCAGTGAATGTCGAGATCCAGCAATCCGGAAACCTGATAAGGCTGGAGGTGAGAGACCAGGGGCCAGGTGTGCCCGCAAGTTTTCGGGACAGGATTTTTCAGAAGTTTGCCCAGGCCAACGCATCATCGTCACGCAGCAAAGAAGGCACCGGACTGGGTCTGGCCATCACCCGGGAGCTGATGCATGCCATGGAGGGAGAGGTCGGCTTCGACTCCGAAGAGGGCAAAGGCGCGTGCTTCTGGCTAAGTCTGCCCCTGGCCGACGCAGACGAGAAAGGCGCCACCTGACAGGCGGCACCCACACTCGTCAATTACGCCACGGGCCCGCGATATTCAGCTATCCAGCCCTTCAAGCAGACCGGCCATATCGTCCGCGTGCTCTTCTTCCTGGGCCAGGATTTCCTCGATAATCCGCCGAGAGGTCGGATCCTGATCCCCAAGATAGCGGGCAATCTCGCGGTAGCTGTCGATCGCGATGCGCTCGGCAACCAGATCCTCGACCACCATATCCCGGAGCGTTTCACCCTCAACGAACTCGGCGTGCGATCGGGTCAACAGGCCTTCCGGTGAAAAGTTGGGCTTGCCCCCCAGTTGCACGATGCGCTCCGCCAGCCAGTCGGCATGCTGCTGCTCCTGGTC
>PAJL01000114.1 GCA_002706045.1 Flavobacteriaceae bacterium | reverse complement strand
GGGGCAATGGACATAATAGCAATATTCCTTATTCCGTTTTCTCTAATATATGTCTGAGTCTCCATACGACAAAATCGCACCGCTTCCGTCGAGCAAGCCCATTGCGCGCTATGTGGCCAAGAAAGCCGGCAGCTACCAACCAGAGGCCGTAGTAGAGCACCAGCTTTTTTTGAAACGCTCCGCGGCCGAGGTGCTCGCGGAGCTAGAGGAGAAATATAGCTCCGACGAAATTCCCCGAAAACTGAAAGGTCCGGCTGCAGCCTTGATCAGTAGGCTGCGGAAGTCTCAAAATGCCAATTTCGCGATGAAGCATGTAGACCAGCGTCTGCGTGACTATATTGAACCACTCGTTCTTGCTCCTAATGCTCCAGTGTCAGGCCATCGCATTCTGTTGGTCGATGATTTGCTTTCTTCAGGCGCAACGCTACGCACTGCCCACCGTTTGCTTACAGAGGCTGGTGCAGCCCACGTGGCAGCCCTGTGCCTGCTTAGCAAGGTGTAAGATCGCGACACCTTGCTTTTCGAGTCTGGGTTTTGTAACCTTGGCGTGTAGTAGACCACTTCTATGCCCGGTGGTCTTTAAACATGAAGCAGGGAAAATTTGCCCTGTGGGTCCGAGCGAGCACCGTTGAACGAGGTCAGGCACTAAGCGCCGAATATCGTTCTGTTAGGCATCGGCTGACAAGTATCGCGGGGAACTCGGAATACGAGTTCCCCGCGTCTTTTGTGGGCCCAAAATTGCCTATCGGTTCGATTCCAGTGATTGGGTTCGAATTCTCACCCCGCACCACCTTCACTTGCATTCCTCCACACCACCAAAACAGTCGCCTCTTGATTATCCTGAGGGCTAGATCCTTTTCAGATGCGTTTAGTCCTCCCAGTAAACCCCGCCCCCTACCTCGATCAAAAAATGTCTGGGGAACGGAGTTCCTGAGCAGCCCTACCATCTAGCAGCCACAGCCCCGCGTTAGCAGCTCGTAGTACAGGTCTGTCCATATGATTCTTACCCACATGGACACAAAGATTTTTTCTGACCCCTCATAAACTGCGGTACTCCGCCACGTCCATCGATACATACTTACGACTGGCCAGAGTCCCACACATCGCAGTGGGTCGCCATCGAGGCCGTGGCCAGCAAGATCGGCTGCACCGCCCTGACACTGAGCAGTTGGGTTCGGAAGGCGGCTACGACAACACACGGGCAGAGACCATCAATGGCCTCAACAAGACCGAACTGATCCACAAGCGAGGGCCATGGAAAAGCGTAGACAGCCTGGAGTGGGGGACCTGGTTCAACCATCAGCGCCTGCTGGAGCCAATTGGAAATAGGCCACCGGCCGAGTTTGACGCACTATACGAACAGAGTCAGGCAGGCATATCAGTTGCTGCCTGACTCAAACAAAACAGCCTCCGCGATACCCGGGGCGGTTCAACCTCCTCCCTGAACGCGTGCCTGGAACCATTGCGGTATTGGGCTCTGGTCAGGATTTACAGTGGTTATCCTCTGAATATCTTGCCGATAAGAAAATTGCTTACTGGGGAGATATGGATAGCTGGGGGATGCAGATGCTTGCGCGAGCCAGAACCTATCGACCAAGGGTAGAGTAACTTCTGATGGGGCGCACCCTGTTTGATCAGTACGCGTCGGGGTGTGCAGTCCGAGAGCCAGTTCGTGCTCTGGATGGCGTGCTGGACGGATCGTCGCCGGAGGAGGCTGAGTTCTATCGTTATCTGTTGACGCAGGAGCGCGGGCGCCTAGAGCAGGAATTTGTACATGCTGAGCAGGTTTCCCGGACGATCCGAACCTGGCTCGCGGCGGATGGCTAAGCGCACCAATGAGTAGGTGTCCGCGGGGGGAGGCAATAGGGTTGCCAACAAAGTCCTGCGGCGCGTCCGCGGAGGTTAGCACAGGTTGTGGGGCGGTAAAAACTGGAAATAGTCAGAGCGTCACCGCAGCGACAGGTGGTTTTCAGCCTGATATGTGGACAGATTCAGGGTCAAGTCTTTTGGTGACGGTATTGATACACAGATAGGTGACGTTACAGTACATATTAGTCGCACAGGCGCTTGCTCGTGTGATGTGGCCTGAGCGCGCGGTTCTATGCGCTTTCAGACGTAGAGTGCTGGCACAAGGAGGTCAACTTGACTTTGCCATATGAGCGGACACGCGCAATTGTTGAAACTGAAAAGTTTTTAAAAGAACTATCGCGTGATTCTGGTTTACCGCAGGAACTTAGGACACACGCTAAAGCTTTGCTCAGGCATTACCCATCCGCTGCGCAAGTGTTCTCGCTGGGACGGCTTGAGGAGGCCCTGATGGAGGATGGGCCTGACGCGGATTGTAGTGGTCAACTGATCCCGGACACTGTTTTAAGTTTTTCTTCTGCCACTACCGGTGCGATCCCCCCATTGAAGGCATGGGGCCGCTCCTGATTGTAATATCCCATCAGGTAGCTGCTGATATCCTTCCGGGCAGCGGCCAGGCTGTGGTAGCCCATCGGCGGTATCCATTCCGTTTTCAGGCTGCGGAACAGACGCTCCATGGGGGCGTTGTCCCAGCAATTTCCACGACGGCTCATGCTCTGTACCAGGCGGTAACGCCAGAGCCTTTGCCGGAACTTGCGACTCGCATACTGCGACCCTTGATCCGAATGGAACATAACCCCGTGGGGGCGCCCACGCTGTTCCCAGGCATGATCCAGAGCCTGAACAACCAGATCTGCATCGGCGGTATCAGACATAGCCCAGCCGACCACCCGACGGGCATACAGATCCAGTACTACCGCCAGATAGCTCCAGCGCTGCCCCGTCCAGATGTAAGTGATATCACCACACCAAACCTGATCAGGCTGTGCCACATCAAACTCCCGATCCAGTCGGTTAGGGATATCCAGCCGCTCCACTGTTGCTCGTTTGTACGCGTGAGGCCCCGGCTGCTTGCAGACCAAGCCCAGCTCGCTCATCAGCCGGCGCACCTTGAAGCGACCGATGCCGACTCCCTGGTCGTTCAGTAAACCCTGTATGGTACGGCTACCTGCGGAGCTGCGGCTTTTGTTGAACAGCTCGTTAACCTGGGCCCTCAGGGCTACACGCTCAGCATCCACACGCTGGACCTTCTGGCGGTGTTCGTAATAACAGGAACGATTGATATCAAAGGCTGCGCACACCATGTCAACCGGGGCTTGCTCTCTCAACTGGTCAATCAGCGTGTACGTTTCCAGTCGTCCGACATCAAGAGAGCGGTAGCCTTTTTTAGGATGGTCTTCTCCATCTCCAACCGCCGGCAACGCTCTTCCAACTCCTGAATTCGCTGCTGCTCTGGCGTCATGGCTTTGCCTTTAGGGGTTACACCCTGCCGCTCCTCAGTGAGCTGTTTGACCCATTTGCGCAGGACACTTTCAACCACACCCAACGATAGGCTGGCTTGAGTAATGCTGTAGCCTTGGTCCAGCACCAGGCTGGCTGCTTCCTGTTTGAAT
The DNA here is from genome assembly GCA_002706045.1 of Flavobacteriaceae bacterium. Taxonomy (GTDB): domain Bacteria; phylum Bacteroidota; class Bacteroidia; order Flavobacteriales; family Flavobacteriaceae; genus Winogradskyella. The sequence goes on along the minus strand of PAJL01000114.1, from coordinate 9,597 downwards.
TCAGGGGTAAAAGTACGTCGCTTTCTTGTCATCGAACACCTCTCAATGGCGAGTATTGTCGCCTAGTTGGTGTCCGGTTTCATTAGACCACTACACCGCAAAAACTTTAAGCGGTAGGTTAAGGACCGGCGCGGTGTAGAAGCTCGGTCAATAGGGCTTCCTCCTCGCTGCTGAGCATTCGAGGTCGGCGTCGTTGGTGCAAGGCGATGTGTTGATCTGCAGGTCGACATGTCTTCAGGGGTCGGCGGAAGCATCTTGAAAGTTCTTTCATTCGTTGCCTTCTCGTCAGACTGAAAAACCTGTCCGGGAAATTTGCGAGGATGGTGCCGTTGATTTGTTATGGGTGTCGAAACGTCAGAAGCTTAAGGCCAAAGCCTGAATAGTTTGGGCTCACCCAGATAGTGGTTATGCATTCGAGTTCGAGGCTTCTTTCCAGCGCTCTGACAATAGCGACGTAATCACCAAGACATGTGTCCATACCGCCCTCAATGATCAGGATTTCACCTTCTGAGTGAATTGGATTGGTTGCGTCCACTGACGCTAGCAGAGCCTCCAGAGTAGCCTTGGGTGTTGAGCCCCAGCCAGAGATCACTGTGGCAATGCACTCAATAGGTGGCTGCCACCTGCAATAGCTTTCCCAGTCCAGACCTGATGGCCAGCCTAACTCCCGAGAGAGGTACAAGCTTGCCCAAAAATCTGTAAGGTCCTTTTCTGATTTCCAGTGAAAGGTGCGTAATCCAGGATGTAGTTTTGTCTCGCTGTGTTCATAAAGATGGATGTGTAAGCTGCTTCCCAGGCTCTGCAGAAGCTCTTGCGGTGGTGGGCAGGTAGAAAGGCCATGAAACCAATGGAGCTCATCAAAAAGGTGTTGCGGGCGCCATGCCTGATCTAGACCATAAGCCGTAAATCGCTGCCTTGCCGGTCTGGATATGTGTTTGCGCATGGCCCTTGCAATACGCTCGTTGAGCCGATCAGCTTCCGCTTGGGTAGAGGCAATAAGCCCAACTTCCTTCACGTCCAGGTATCGGCTTTTTTGTGCACCTGCCTGTATCGTGGCGTTATGGGGACTTTCGAGACTCTCTCCCTGGTTGAGCAGGTAATAGAGATACTCTCGAAGCCCCGAGTTGCCGGAGTGTGGCTTGTGCACCTTCAGCGCACCTGAACGGGGGCGTTGGCGCATCTGTAGCCAGGGTATTGGGCTTCGGCCGTGACGCGGGCCATTTCGGAGTTCACGGCCTGGACGGTGATCGTAAAGTTGGCGCGTGGCCCTGCATTGGGGGTTACACGCTGGAGGAAAGCTGAATAGGTCTTCATCACGGAGTCTCCAAGGTCAGATGACAGGAAACAGCGTGCTACTGAGATGCGACAGCCGGTGTCGTATTCAGTTTTTCTCGTACAGGGCTGCCATTCGTTTTGCAGATGTAGCCATCTGCTCTCTTAGCTCGATTGGCTCAAGCACTTCCAAGTGCTCACCCTGGCTGAGCAACCATAGGTCAAGGCCTTGGCTCAGTGGCAGGCTGCCGGNCATTAACCACCAGCCATCAGCGGTGGGCTGTAGCTGCTGATCTGAGGTCAGTGCGTTCTCATCCAAACGTTCGTAAAGCGCCTGCGAAATACGCAGCTTCAGTTGAGTTGGGTGCTCAGTTTTCTGGGATATCAGGCTGCGCTTTACCTCGAACGAGTTCATCTCAAAACTGCCAGGAGCCTCTAGGTCTTCCCATGTAGCTTTGGCTGAGTGAAAACGATGTAGAGGGAGGGACGCCAACGTGCCATCGGCCAAGCCTTTGAAAATACATACGAGGTAGATATTGGAGTCTTGGTAGGAAAGACCCAGTGGCTTGATATGTAGCGTTCGTGGCTCACTGGCACCACGCTTCAGGTAGAGCGCTTCGATAGATGAGTTCTCCAGAAGTGCTTGTTGGACAACCTCCAGTACCTCTGGCTTAACCGGGCCTGGTTTAAGGACAACAAAGCGGGTGTTGCTGATGACCTTGCCTGAGCAGTCTTGCTGCGGCCGGTTGCCTTTTAACAGCGATGTCGCGTAATCCCGAAGGGGGGCCAGATTTGCTACCTGCGCCGCCATTCCGAATCTAGCAGCGTGATCCATGATCATAACGAGGTTCATCGCATCCGTTGGTAGCATGCTCAGTCGAGATAGTGACTTCTCTGCCCACCAGAATTTGGCTTTTCCCTTGGACTTGCTATGCACATGAGGAAACTTCTGTTCAAGCTCAAGGAGGTCGCGCTGAATGGTGCGTTTATCAACCTGGATGCCCTGGCTTGCTACTCGTTGGTGAATGGCATTGCTATCGAGGGGGCTGTCCTTGCTCGGGAGAAGGCCAAGGATGAGTTCATGGCGGCGTAACTGTTCCACATTTACGTCCTTGTTTGCGCGCGACACAGGCTGTCGCATAGCTGTTGAAAATGGTCATCGACGATTATCGATGAGGCAGCAGCATGAGTAAATCTGCAGAAGTCTTCAATCTTATGGAGAGCCTGCTTCCTCGGGCTGAAGACGTCGAGCTAGCTGGACCTGACGAGTTGCAACGCCTTTACGCTGGCATTGGAATGCCATCGCTGAGAGCGATGGCGCTAAGCGGGCAGGCGGGTGTTACCTATCACGAGATCAAGGCAGCCAATCCGCTTCTTGGATTGGTTGATCCGATCAGAATTCGAAATCGCTATGTGGAGCTTCGTGAGCAGGCTCTGATTGGTGACGAGAATGCACTCAATGATCTTGGGTGGTGGTGGCTCAACGGTTCACGGCTCAAGCCAAATCCTGCACTGGCCAAGCGGTTGTTCAAGATAGCGGCAGTGATGGGCTCTACCGAGGCGCTATTCAACCTCGCCGAGTTGGCCTTTTATGGCAAGGGGCTGGCGGTCAATCCGGGCCTGGCCATTGATTATTACGAGCAGGCGTTCGAGTCAGGGATTATCTGTGCTGCAGAGGCATTGGGTAGCCTGTATGAGCGCGGNGATGAGGGTGTCATTGTCGATCATGGCAAAGCCATTAGTTGGTACAAGCGTGGAGCGGCCGAGCAGGACTTGATGGCGTGTTTCTCACTTGGCAGGTTGGCTCTGGATGAGACATCACCCGAGTATGATCCAGCACTTGGCTTGTATTGGCTGCAGTGGGCGGCCATGAAGGGGCAGGTGCTGGCGACTGAACGACTTACTGACTTTTACTTTTCTACCTTCGAGTCTCCACCGGATCCAGATAGGGTGCTGTTCCGTCTTTGGAGAGATTTGGCTATCAGTCAGGGAAGTACTTGGGCAATGAGGTTGAGTGCTTTGGACAGTGCTATTCAACCAGTACGCAAAAGCTCATAGCATGCCGGCTGAGTCCACGGTCCGGCCTAGCCAGAGACGTGGGGTGGATGATTTAAGGGGAAGGGTATGAGTCTGACTGCAAATCAAAAGGCCTTTGCACAGTACCTGTCCGGTTTGTGGGGCAAACCCGATTCATTGACTGGGCGAGATGACTATCTGCNAGTTGGATGCACAACTGACGCTGGGGTACTGCATAGCTACAGGATTATTAGCCACCGTCCGCACTGGAAGCCCTGGCAAGTACGCATTGCCTCGCCGGTTCAGCATTGGTGGTGCCGGTCACTTTGGGAGGCCTTTTTCCACTACTCCTGGCCCGCCGATCCTAAACCCAACTCATTCCAGTGCATTGCTGCGCGCTTGCGTAATTCGCTAGAGCGTCATGATCAGGCTGCTGCTCGCCAAGCATGTTTGGATATTTTTCGTTGGGGGGGCGTCGCGCGACACGCAGGCGATAAATCTCGGGTTTGGGTCGAGGATCAGTGCCGGCAGAAAACACTCTGCCAGTCGATTATGAATGCAGTGCAGCTACTTCAGCCAGGCTCTGCTAATGGGCTTGCTGCATTTGATGGCAAAAGACTTCTTATGAATGCCGCTATGACAAAGGTCTACGCGGCTGCCGATCCCGACAACATCATCATCTACGACGGGCGTGTCGGAGCGGCACTCGGACTACTTGTTCGCCATTGTCTGACAAGCTCTGGTGATTCTAGCGTGCCTGCTGACTTAGCCTTTCGATGGGGTGAAGGGCAAGGCAAGGCAAATAGAAATCCATCGCTGGCTGGGTTTAAGTTTCCCAGGCTGAGCTCAGCTCAGTGTCAGCTATGGGCGAGCCAGGTAGTGCTTGCAGGAGGGGTATTGAAGCAGGTGATGGCTTGCAACCCAGCCATTGGCTCTATTGCAGAGCTTGAGAAATCGCTCTTCATGATCGGCTTCAACGTAGACCCCGATGTGCCTCCGTTGCCGCTTCCTCGGGTTTCACCCTAAATTGCTGTTAATAGCTTGGCTACGGCGTCGATAGAACAGGGAACTCCCTTATGCAAGGACAGCGNATTACNTTNGGTTTGNANCTCGACGGCCAGCGCCCCAGGCCGGCGGCCNATGCACTCGGTGTATCGCTGGTCGGCCCCTTAGGCCTGTTGAATATTCTCGAAACCCAGTTGGGTCTGCTGGCGCTGCGNCCCTCGCAGGCNGAGCGCATTGTCCAGTATCAGGATTGCCTGCATCGGCTCGATTCCGAGCAGCGTTTCTATCATCGCAGCTTCGCCACCGACCCCTTGGGCACCTCGGCATGCCTGCTCGACTGGCGGGATCAGTGGGCCCTGCATGGNTGGGATGGCGCCATGCCCAGCAGCGCGCCAATGCGTCTGCGNGACCTGGCGGAGGTTGAAGCNCTGGCCGCAACGGCTGTGGCGCCGAGTATTGGNCAGCGNCTTGAGGCGGTGAAGGCTGCGCTGCAGAAGCGCCAGCCCANAATCGAGCAGNTCCTGCTTGTGGATCCGCTGGAAACCCTGCCTTATCGCTGGNAAGCGNTGCTTGCCGAGNTGCCAATCNTGGNGGCCGGCGANTTCGCTGGGCAGGGCANGGGCTTCCTTGGCGCNCTGCAGAAGCAGCTCNACGNNGCTGCCAANGGCCAGGNGGGGNCGAAGCTGNCGTGGCAGGANGATGGCTCCGTGCTCNTCGTCCAGGCCGAAACGTCAANNNTNGCGAACCACTGGNTGGCGACCCANCTCGNCGCGGATTGCCCGACNCTNCTGCTCTGTACNCGTGANGGCATGCNCCTGGATGCCCAGCTTTCCGCTGCNGGANTGCCNCGGCAAGGNCTCCGGCATGCCAGTGCCTTCCGCCCGGCGNTGCAGGTCCTGNCNCTGGCNCTGGANCTGCTGTGGGAACCNCTNGACTTCCAGGCNCTGGTGCANTTNCTNACTCACCCGGTCTGNCCTGTCCCCGGCTATGCCGGGCGCCGTCTCGCGGAAAAAGTCGCCGATGCTCCGGGTATCGGCGGGGCGTATTGGCAACGGACCCTGGCCCGGNTNGACGAGTACTACGGNGAGGAGCGNGCTGGCNCGGTTCGTGAAAAGATTGCCCTCTGGNTNGAGCATGCGCGTTTCCCTGCCGAGTCCGGTGCGTCGATAGAGGCAGTCATCGAGCGGGTTGCTCACTTGGCGGCATTCTTTCGCCAGCGCCTTGGCGAAGACGATGCTGCCAAGCGCCTCGCCTTCCTGGCCGGCTATGGCCAGTGCCAGTCCTGTCTGGATTCACTGGTGCGGCTGCAGGCTCAGGGAGCTGCAGTTATCCGCCCCAGGCAGCTGCAAAAACTCGTCGCTCAAGCCACCGCTAGCGGTACGGAAAACTCTCTCTGGCCAGCCGAGGTCGGCGCAGTTCAGGTGGTGAATCACCCGGGCGCGATTATCGAACCGGTTGCGCGGATTATTTGGTCGCCCTTGGCTTTGCCACCGCTGCCCGGCAGNGATCCCTGGTCGACTGCCGAACTCCGCNTCTTGAAGGAGGCCGGGGTGGAGCTGCCGTCGGCTGCGGANAGGCTGGAGCAGATCACGGCCAGTTGGTTACGGCCGGTCATGGCCGCTCGTGAGCAACTGGTACTGGTACTTCCACCTGCTGAAGAGGAGGTGCATCCCCTCTGGCTAATGATCGAAGCGCTCGTTGAGAANCCCCGGATACATACCCTGGAGATGCTTCTTGNCGCAGGCGGCNCCATGCTGGCTCCGATNACTGCCCAGCCACTCCCTGCTCCAAAGCGCTGGTGGCAGTTNCCTGACGATGTCTCGGTNGCTTTGCGNCCTAAAGAGTCNTTTTCCAGTCTCGAAAAGCTGCTGTTCAATCCCTATCACTGGTTGCTGCAATACCCAGCCAGACTNCAAGCGTCGCGNATCGTTAGCCTCNATGGNGGTTTCCGGCTGCTCGGCAATCTGGCCCATGGGCTGGTNGAGCAGTATTTCCTGCGTCAGGACGCGCTGACGATGCCCGCNGCGGAGTTNGANGCCTGGTTTGNTTGCTCCTTCACNNCGCTNATTGATGANGAAGGGGCTACCTTGAAAGCCCCNGGGCNGGGNNCCGACNTGGAGGGTTTCCGCCTGCGNCTGCANCAGGCCATGCGTNGTCTGCGCGAGCAGNTGGCCAANGCNGGGATGCGGCAGGTGGTGCCGGAGCGGGCGGTTGNTGGGCAGTTCTCNGGAGGCGAGCTGGTGGGNTCGGTGGANCTGATGCTGGAGANCGCCNTGGGCGAGCTTGCCATCGTCGACATGAAATGGTCCGGGGTNNGGAAGTANCCGGAAAANCTGCGCCANAATCGCCATCTCCAGCTCGCCCTCTATGCCGAGCTGTTGCGCCAGGAAACGGGGCGCTGGCCTTCGGTCGCCTATTACATTCTTGACCGTGCCCGNTTTTTCGCCCCCGACGACCGCGCCTTCCCGGACGCTGAGNCAGTGCCGCCCGTGGATGGCGAAAACANCCCACAGCTTTGGCAGCGNTTCCTGGCTACCTGGCGCTGGCGCGTGGCGCAGATACAGACNGGGCGGTTCGAGGTGGTGCTGGAGGGCATCCCCGCCGACGAGGCGNNGCAACCGCCNGAGGACGCCATGGCCANGGAAACGCTNAACGAGGCNTACAACGATTANCGGACGCTTGCCGGATGGGAGCGCTAAGCATGGNGAGCAGAATGAAAGGCCNGATCACCTTTATCAGCGCCGGTGCCGGCAGCGGTAAGACCCACCGACTGACCGAGCTTCTNCACCACGAGCTGACGTCGGGTAGTGTCCGGCCAGCNGGCATCATGGCGACCACCTTCACCAAGAAGGCGGCNGCTGAACTGCGGGAGCGCGTGCGTGGGNANTTGCTNAAGCAGGGTAACTTTGCCCTGGCCAATTCAATGGGCCAGGCGCGCATCGGTACGGTTAACAGCGTTTGCGGCCAANTGATTGCCCGCTTCGCGTTTGAGGCCGGCNTNGCCACCGAGCAGCAGGTGCTGGAGGAAGCACAGAGNGGGATTCTGCTGGGCCGCGCTATCGACGCGGTACTGGATGGNCCNAGCATGCAGAGGCTCCTGGGNCTGGTTCGCCGCCTGGGGCTGGAGGATGACTGGAAAGNNGCCTTGCAGTTGCTGGTCAACCAGATCCGCAGCAACGATATCCCGCTTGGCCAGGTCCCCNGCTTNGCCCAGTTGAATGCCGACGACTTGCTNAGCCATTTCCCAACGCCGTCNCGGCAGGACCTGAGTCTTGATTTGCTCAAAGCAATCCGNGCGGCGNTACCAACAATCGAGGCGACCGCCCAGTCTGGCAGCAAAAAGAACACCAATGANTACCTGGCNCTGCTCAANGGCTTTGCTCGTGGNCTTGAGNGGCAGGCNGCNCCNTGGAGNGAATGGGTCAAGGTNGCTAAGGCGGCTCCCGANGCGAGCCTGCGCCAGGTCATCGAGCCCATTGCGGACCTGGCCGGGCAGGTCGACGCGCATCCCAGCTTGCATAGGGACCTGCGCGAGTACCTCGAACAGATGTTCGACCTGGCGACCAAGGCGCTGACCAATTACCAAGCCCTGAAGCAGGAACTGGGCGTTCTCGATTTTGCTGACCAGGAACACCAACTGCTTGGCTTGCTCGACCACCCTGAAGTGGCGGCTGTGCTTGACGATGAGCTCGACCTGCTTATGGTTGATGAGTTTCAGGATACCAGCCCGATCCAGCTTGCCCTTTTTCTGAAACTCGCTCGCTTTGCCAAGCGAGTCTACTGGGTGGGCGATATTAAGCAGGCGATCTATGGCTTCCGTGGCAGCGACACGGCTCTCATGCAGGCTATCATCACGGCTCTGCCGGACCTGGGGGGTAGCAAGGAGGTCTTGCCGTCGTCGTGGCGCTCGCGCCCGGAGCTGGTGAAGGTTGTTAATGCGCTCTTTACTCACGCTTTCGCGGACTCCCTGGCCAGGGAAGAGGTTGAACTCAGGGTTGAGCGCACGGAGCCCTTGCCAGGGCCTGGCTTGGCCAACTGGGTACTCGCGGGCAGAAACGCAGGCCAAGAGGCCAGTGCGCTGGCATCCGGATTTCGCCAGCTGATCGACAGCGGTTATGTAGTCTATGACAAGCAGGCCCAGTCGCTGCGTCCTGCTCGCTTCGGGGATATTGCCATTCTGTCGCGTTCCCATGACGGAGTGGATGCGTTGGCTGCGGCCCTGTCCGCGCAGGGCATTCCCGTCGCCACTGCCCAGGCGGGCCTGCTGGCCACGCCCGAGGCTACGCTTGCCCTGGCCTGCCTGCGCCGCCTCAATGACCCTGCGGATACCCTGGCCACGGCTGAGATTGTGTCACTGGCCGACAGCCTGGAGCCCGAAGTGTGGCTGGCGGACCGGCTGCGGTACTTGGCTCAAGGCGGTAATGTCGATCTGTGGTGTGAGCAGGGCGTCGGAGGCCATCCGGCGCATCCCCTGCTGGAAGCAATTGCCGCTTTACGGCCCGCTATGCCGGTACTGGCCCCGCAGGAGGCCTTGGCGACGCTGATCGCAACCTGCTCCCTCGCGGAAAAGGTTGCACGCTGGACTCCTGATAGCGTCCGTGTACGTCAGCGACTGGCTAATTTGGAGGCCCTGGTTGCACTTTCCGAGCACTATGAAAATCTTTGCAGCAGCGGCCAGCAGGCGGCTTCAGTTTCCGGCCTTATCCTCTGGCTCGATGAAATGGCTGAGCAGAAACAGGACATGCTGGCCGAACCAGCCGTCGATGCGGTTAGGGTGTTGACCCATCACGCCGCCAAGGGGCTTGAATGGCCGGTGGTCATCCTCACGGACCTGGCCAAGGACATCAAGGACCGACTCTGGTCTATTTGCGTGGAATCCGGGGGATGTTTTGATGCTCACAACCCGCTGGCCGATCGGTATATCCGCTATTGGCCCTGGCCATTCGGCCCGCAAAAGAAGGTCGCTATTGCTGACAAGATTGCGGACACCCACGTGGCTGCTGGATTTAGACAGGCCGCCGTGGAGGAGGCCAAGCGGCTTCTTTATGTCAGCATGACTCGGGCGCGGGATCTGCTGGTGCTGGCGCGCTCCAGCCGCAGACCGAGCGGCGAATGGCTCGATTCGCTCGGGGCGCCGTGGTTACTGCCGGCGGAGGGGTGTGATGTCGTGGAGCTGCCCGGTGGCGAGCGTTTCCCTGCAGACTACTGGATGCTTGAGCCGCTAGAGGAGCTTGGCAGTGTCGAGCCAGCGGCGGCAGAGCCGCTTCATTGGTTCCAGGGGCAGGGCGACAGCGGCTTTCGCCT
>PAJL01000113.1 GCA_002706045.1 Flavobacteriaceae bacterium | reverse complement strand
AGAAGAAAAAGTGGTAACCTCGAGGATAGAAGAGGAATGGGAACCAAAGGCAAAGTAGCAGCTGGAGGTGGACTAATTGCAGTTGTTGTAATTCTTTTACAACTCTTTGGCGGTGAAACAGGTCAACAGTTAGCACCAATTATTGAGCAAGTAGGTAGTGGTCAGGTTGCTCAACAAACTGAGCAAAGAGAATTAACCGATGATGAAAAAGTTATGGGGAATTTCATGGCTACTGTTTTAGCTGATACTGAAGATGTTTGGAATCGCTTATTTATAGAAAATAACTTAGGAGATTACAAAGAGCCTAAAATGGTTTTGTTTACTGATGCCGTAAGTACGGGCTGTGGCAATGCGTCTTCTGCATCAGGCCCATTTTATTGTCCTGCCGATCAAAAAGTATATATGGATTTAGCCTTTTTTGACGAATTAAAAACACGTTTTGGTGCTAAAGGAGGGGATTTTGCTATTGCTTATGTCACTGCTCATGAAATAGGTCATCACATTCAAACATTATTAGGAACTTCTGCTAATGTTCGTCAGTTACAACAACGTGTTAGTCAAACAGAAGCCAATAGATTGTCGGTTGCTCAAGAGTTACAAGCAGATTTTTACGCAGGTGTTTGGGCGAACCATAATAGAAAATATTTACAAGAAGGAGATATAGAAGAAGCTATGAGTGCTGCCAATGCTGTTGGAGATGACGCTATACAGAGACGTATGCGAGGTTCTGTGTCACCAGATAGTTTTACACATGGTACATCAGAGCAACGCATGCAATGGTTTATGAAAGGTTACAGAACAGGAGATATGCGCCAAGGCGATACATTCTCTGCAATTTTGAATTAAAAATAGTTATGAAAGAAGCATATATAATAGACGGAATTAGAACACCAATAGGAAATTACAAAGGCACATTGTCAGCTGTACGTACAGATGATTTAGGCGCTTTAGTTATAAAAGAAATTATAAAACGAAACCCAAACATCCCAAAAGAAGCTTATGACGATGTTATTTTGGGTTGTGCTAACCAAGCAGGTGAAGATAACCGTAATGTCGCTAGAATGGCATCGCTTTTGGCAGGCTTACCGTTTTCGGTACCTGGTGAGACCGTAAATAGATTGTGCAGCTCAGGTTTATCGGCTATCATTCATGCTAATAGAGCAATAAAAGCTGGTGATGGAGATCTCTTTATATCTGGTGGTGTGGAAAATATGACACGCGGCCCTTATGTTATTGCAAAACCATCGAGTGCATTTGGTACTGATGCTAAAATGTACGATAGTAGTTTTGGGTGGAGATTTGTAAATCCAAAAATGCACGAAATGTACGGTACGGACGGAATGGGAGTCACTGCTGAAAATCTTGTTGAGAAATATAATATTTCACGAGAAGATCAAGATGAATTCGCTTATTGGAGTCAAATGAAAGCATCTAAAGCACAGGAAAATGGTCGTTTGGATAAGGAAATCGTTCCTGTTGAAATACTACAGCGTAAAAAAGACCCAATCATTTTTTCAAAAGATGAATTTGTAAAACCAACGACAACAAAAGAAATATTAGGAAAACTTCGTCCAGCTTTCAAAAAAGAAGGAGGTAGTGTAACAGCAGGAAATTCCTCAGGATTAAACGATGGTGCGGCAGCAACAATTATCGCTTCAGAAGATGCTGTTAAAAAGTATAATCTAAAACCATTAGCACGAATAGTAAGTTCTGCAGTGGTTGGTGTAGAGCCAAGAATTATGGGTATAGGTCCTGTAGAAGCTTCAAATAAAGCTTTGGCTAAAGCAGGTCTAATAATGGATGATATTGATATCATTGAATTAAATGAGGCTTTTGCTGCTCAAGCTTTAGCATGTACCAGAGCTTGGGGATTAGATGATAATGATCCTAGAATTAACCCTAATGGAGGCTCAATCGCTATTGGTCATCCATTAGGAGTTACAGGTGCAAGAATAGCCTATTCAGCAGCTTTAGAATTAAAAGAACAGAATAAAAAATATGCATTAGTAACAATGTGTGTTGGTGTCGGTCAAGGTTATGCTGCAGTAATTGAACGTGTAAATAATTAAAGATTTGTCATTCCGCACTTGATGCGGAATCTACTATAAAGTTTCAAGTATGAACAAAATACAACACTACGTCCAAGGACAATGGACCACAGGAAAAGAAGAAGGCGCACCGATTTACGACGCCATTACAGGTGAGCATTTTACAAATTGGGCTGTTGAAGGATTAGATATTCCTGAAATTCTTAATTACGGACGTACAAAAGGAGGAGAAGTTCTACGTAAAATGACCTTTCAAGAGCGTGGTAATATGCTCAAGAAATTAGCACTTTACCTTACCAAGCGTAAAGAGCAATTTTACGATTTAAGTTACAGAACAGGTGCAACTAGAGTTGATAGTTGGATTGATATTGAAGGTGGTTTTGGTAATTTGTTTGCCAACGCTTCATTACGAAAATTGTTTCCAAACCAACCATTTCATGTTGAAGGCGATCCGATAGATTTATCTCGTGGTGGACGCTTTATGGCGCATCATATCATGGTTCCTAAAAAAGGTGTTGCGGTTCATATCAATGCATTTAATTTTCCAGTTTGGGGCATGTTAGAAAAATGTGCAGTCAATTGGATGGCAGGTTTACCAGCAGTGGTTTTGCCAGCTCCATCATCGTCATATTTAGCTGAAGCTGTAGCAAGAGAAATTATAAATTCTGGTATTTTACCAGAAGGAGCACTTCAAATTATAAACGGAACCGTAAAAACTGTTTTAGACACGGTTGAATCTCAAGATGTCGTAACCTTTACAGGCTCAGCAGCAACTGGAAGATTGTTAAAAGCACACCCAAGATTGATTGAAGAATCTGTGCCTTTTACTATGGAAGCCGATTCATTGAATGCTTCGATTTTAGGAGAAGATGCTGTTCCGGGAACGCCTGAGTTTGATTTGTTCATCAAAGAAGTTAGAAATGAAATGACCGTAAAAGCAGGTCAAAAATGTACAGCGATTAGAAGAATTATTGTTCCTGAAAATTTAGTTGAAGACGTTCAGATAGCTTTGGGTAAAGCTTTAGATAAAGTGACTATTGGAGACCCAAGGCTCAAAGAAGTCAGAATGGGATCCTTGGTGAGTAAACAACAGGTTGAAGCCGTAAAACGTTCCATTTCAGATATAAGTAAAGAAGCCGAAATGGTGTATGGGAATTTAGAACATATTGAAACTATCGGAGCTGATGCCAATAAAGGAGCATTTATAAGTCCTGTAGTTTTTAGAACTGATAACCCATTCCAAAGTAGTGTTGTACACGAACGTGAAGCTTTTGGGCCAGTTAGTACTATTATGCCTTACAAATCAATAGATGAAGCTGTGCAATTGGCTAAAATGGGTAAAGGCTCGTTGGTGTCTTCCATCGCAACATTTGATGATAAAATTGCAACTGATTATGTTGTAAATGCGGCATCTCATCACGGTCGTATTATGGTCATTAATCGTGAAATGGCAAAGCAAAGCACAGGTCACGGTTCGCCTTTACCATATTTGGTTCATGGAGGGCCTGGACGCGCTGGAGGTGGTGAAGAAATGGGTGGCATGCGAGGTATAAAACATTATTTACAGCGCACAGCTATTCAAGGTTCGCCAACTACAATTTCAGAAATCACTGGTATTTATCAGCAAAATGCAAAATACAAAGAGGCAGAACAGCATCCATTTAAATATCATTGGGAAGATATTCAACCAGGAATGTCAATGAAAACCCATAACAGAACAATTACAGATACCGATATCATTAATTTCTCAAACATTACTTGGGATCATTTTTATGCACATACAGATATCACATCTTTAGATGGAAGTATTTTTGAAAAGCGAACCGCCCATGGGTATTTCATTATATCAGCTGCCGCAGGTTTGTTTGTGTATCCAAACAAAGGTCCTGTGTCTGCCAATTACGGCTTAGAAGAATGTCGTTTTTTACGTCCTCTGTATCATAACGACACTATTTATGTACGTTTAACGTGTAAGCAAAAAGTAGATAGAGATGTCGCGTCAGCAGAACATCCTAGCGGAATTGTAAAGTGGTATGCCGAAATTTTCGATGCTACAAATGATGAAAAAGTAGCATTTGCAACGGTATTAACAATGGTTCAAAAGAAACAAGAAACTTTTGTTGAAATGACAGAAGAAAAGATTGAAGAACTATTGCTAAAGCTTAAGCCAGATCTAAAACCAAAATGGGGAATCATGACTCCTCAGCATATGATTGAGCATTTAGAATATACATATAAAATCGCTTCAGGTGAAATTCAGGATTTTGAAGTTGCTACACCAGAAAAGATTTTAGATAAAGTTCATGCGAGTTTATACAATTATCAAAAGTTTCCTCAAAACAGTCAGTTTCCACAATTAGAGAAAGATAAATTAGATGATTTAAAACATCCTGATTTAGAAACAGCAATCGAAAAATTTAAGGAACAACGTGAGAAATATTTAGAGTTTTTTAAAGAAAATCCAGATGCTAAATTGAAGAATTTAGTCTTTGGTGAATTGAATCGTTATGAATCATACTTACTCGAAAGAAAACATTTAAACCATCATTTTGAACAATTTGGTTTGTTGTAATTGTTTTTATAAATACTTCATAAAAGCGCTGCCTTTAGGTAGCGTTTTTTGTTTTGTAAAGAGTCTTTAATTTTTAAAATATACGATATTCATCGTATGTTTTTGCGTAGGATTTACAGCTAGTTTTGGCCATCAAATCTTACTAAATGAAAAATCTAATTATTGTTGCTACGTTCTTAGTGGTATCATTTTGTAGTGCTCAAGGGAAGCATTTTTGGAAAACACAAAATGATAATACACAGATTCAAATATTGGTAAATGACAGCGAAACAAAAGCGGCTGTATTTACAGGAGATTACTTAACGACTTACAACCTAGAGACAGGAAAACCGCTTACATACCATAGTTTTATTTATGATGATGTAGTTAAGTATGATAATGGTGAACACATTACATCTTTTACAGAAGATCTTTCAATAGTCATCATTTCAAATAAAGAGAATTCATTTTGGTCTTTAAATACCGCTAAAAATAAGTTTGAATTACCTGCTCAATACGATAAAAAGTATGCATTCTCAGGTGTTGATTATGAGGGAAATCCAATTCAATATAAAAAAAATGATAAAAGTCTTTATGTCAATCATCCCTCAGATGATGTAGAAATTGCATCTAAAGTTTCAGATTATAAAGACCTTATTGTAAAACCAAGTGGGTTATTCAGTATTTATACTAAAGAGAATGACAGAAACATCTACATTTTTAATCATAAAACACAAAAAACTTCAAAATTTCCTGAAAAGGATTTTGTGTTAGATGTTGCTTCAAATAGAAACATGAATAACGGAAATTATGTTTACGCAACTCAAGGTGACACTTATGCCATTTATAATATTGAAGCCGAAACAATGGAGAAAAGTAAAAAGGCTTTAACCAATTCTAAAGTGCCAGGAAAATTTAAGAATTGTATCAATAACAATTCAGATAACTCAAATATTTTTAAAACCAAAAACTACTATTTCGTAGTGGAGGTAGACGATGTTTTAAATAATACCAAGCCTTCAGACATAGCACAAATACCTTACAAGCTTGTGCAGTACAAAATTAATAATTGTGAGAAGATTAATGAAATTAGATTCAGTTTGCCGCTAGAGGATTTTCAAAATAAACATAAAAAGGTTCAAGATCTTATAGTAGCCAAAGAGGCAAAAGAACAAGCTGAAATAGCCAAGGAGCAAGAACAAATAGATGCTAAAGCACCTGTCTTTAAATTTCCTGAGTTAGATAAATACGATTGGAAGCTAGGTCAAAACGGTAAATACTTGGCAATAAATAGTGAAGAAGGAGAGCAAATTGCAATTTGGAATCTTGAAACTATGGAGCAAGTCTATAATTTTATTAAACCAGCGAGTAAAGATGGTATATATAACTGGCATTTCGATTTTGAAGAAGATAGAGACAATGCGCTTATTATTGGTATGCAAAGACTATCAGGTACGGGAGATTATGCCATGGTTGATAAGAATAAACATTTAGATGGTAATACCAATATACCGAAGGATAGAGGTTATGTGTCTTATGTTAATGATCGTGAAGTTGGTATGGTAATTTCGAGATATGAAAAGGATAAAAAAGGACATTTAGATTTTGATAAACCATTGTGGGCGCANTATCAATTTATGAATGTAGATACTAAAGAATGGCATTCAAAAAGATTTCCAGAAGCAAAAGGTTTAGANCTCATTCCAGGNCAAAAAATCTTGTTAGTNCAATATGATAAAAAATATGAATTGTATAAATATAANGATGTTACNTTCAATAATCTTCAGAAAATAGATGAAGTNAAATCTAGCTATCAACAAGTNAAATTCGATTTAAAAAAGCAAGANATCATATATTTTGTTAAACTGACAAAAAGTGGAATTCCAGACAAAGTTTTGGCATACAACATCAACACTAAACAAAGTCATGATTTAGCACCTGATATTGCAAGAAGTCTCAATTACGAAAATAATGTTAGTCATTATGCTCCTGAAATTGTAGACGTAGTTTCTAATGGATTTAAAGCAAAGAAATTAGTAGTTACCAATTTACAAAACAATACCAAAAGCGAAGTGTTTCTTACAGCACAAACAGTTTCTGAAAAGGAAGACCTAGAAGCACAAATAAAAACTTATCACAAGAATGATTTAGAAAGCCAAATAGAATTGGCTGATAAAGGGTTGAAAGACCAAGAGCGTCGCAAAAACATAAACTTCTTTTTTAGCAATTTTGATTTTGTAGGAACAGGAAAACCGTATAGTCTAGACAAGCTTCGCGGAAGAGATTTAAATAGTATTCCTATTGCAAACGAAATTTTAGGACAAACTTGGGGACAAAAAGTAGCTATTGGTAAGATTAAAGATTGCGGGTTTACATGGATGCTGTTCTATGTTATCAACGACCCTAATAATACTGATATTCGTGTTGCCAAGGTTAGTAAAGGTGGTGGGCAGCTTATGGGTAAAAAACATTTGTTAAGTGTGCCTATGGTTAATGGACAAATTGCAGCAAAAACTAATTTTACATTCTTTAAAACAGCTAACGGAGTTCGGTTCGACTATACTAAAACCGACTTAAGAACTGGTAAATCATCTTCTGGTCAAATCGACTGTGGTTGTGATGCCAACTGGTAATCTCAGTGTCTTTTAAAACAAATTTATTATGAAACATATTGTTTTAACTTTTGTGTTGCTTTTGTCTTTATCTACCAAGGCTCAAAATGCACAGCAAGCTCAAGAAAAATTTTCTCAAGGTTATGAAACCAAAAATGTGGCACTTATGGATGTTGCTGCTGATGAGTATATTAAATACAATTCAGATAATAGTTTTGGTTACATATTCAAAGCCTTTGCAGCAATAGCAAAAAACGATTTAACTACAGCAAAACGCTATGCTAAAACTGCTAATCAGATGTTTCCAATGGAGTCTAGCAATTATACTTTGGCTAGTTATATCGCTTTTTTAGAAGGAAAAACAAGTGAGGCTAGTAAATTTATGCATTATGCGTTTCAACTCTCTCCAGATGTAAAAGGTGCAACATCTACAAAAGAAGAATTAGATATATTAACGGAATTAACTGGTAAAGACTTTTCGGCTTTAAAAACTATTGCAGAAAATGCTGAAAAGGCAACAGCAGGTGCCATTCAGAATTATAATGATTACAATGTTTGTGTTAATCAATGGTACGAAGGTAAAGCTTGTGATCCCTCTCAATATTTAAAAGTTTGGGCAAATTATTCACCTGTAAATCCTTTATTGAAAGATTTTGCAAATGCAACACAAGCTATTGCATATTATTTTGCAGGTCAGTTTGATTTAGCCAAGCCGAGACTAGAAACGGCTATAAATTCGCAATACCTTAATCCATATACAAAAGCTTTATGTTTTGAGCGTTTAACTTGGTATGATAGATACGATCTTAATAAAACATTTCTGTATGCTAATAAAGGCCTAGCGGAAATAGAAAAGTTAGATTTTCCCACTTTAACAAAAGCAGATTTATTGTTCCGTAAAGCTCAAATCGTTGGAGATATGGGTAAACGTGACGACATGCTTCAACTTGCAGAACAGCTTTTAACGTTAGCAACCGAGCTTGGTAACGATTACCACATTATAAATGCCAACAACCTCATAGGCGCTTATTATGTAATGCTGCCAGAATCAAAATCAATTAGTTTAGCCAATAAACATTTAGGCGAAGCTTATGTTTTAGCAAGCAAGAGAAATTTTGAAGGTCAAAAAATGAAAGCTGCTGGTAATTATGCTGTTGTGCAGTTTAAAATTGGAAATAAATCAAAAGCCATAGAACTAAATAATGAAGTATACGATTATCATTTAAAAACGAAGAATTGGGCTTCTGCACAAAATGCAGCCAATAACATTGGTTTTATGTTTTATATGAAAAATGATTATAAAAATGCAGCTGATCAATTTCAGAAAGCAGTAGATATAACAGAACAATTCTTACCTAAATTTAATACTCAAGAGCAACTCTATGCTAGAAATTTACATGCAAATGCCTATTCTGGGTTAATAATGTCGCTTCAAAAATTAGGCAATACAAATGAGCTATTCAAAGTTCAGGATATGAACCGAAGCAGAATTCTCCGTCAGAAATTAGATAAGAGTTTGCCTCAAATAACATTAGAGCAAGCACAGGCAAAGCTTAGGCCACATGAGGCAATTATATACTATTCTAATGGTGAGCCAGGTCAAATGATAGCAACTTTAATAACAAGTAATTCTGCTGATGTGATAGAACATTTTCCAGTTACTGCATGGCTAAACATGAAAAAACAGTATATCAATAATATACAGGAGAAACCAAATAGTATTAATGGTTATGTTACTAAATTAAATGAAGAAATAATTAATGGTCAAATCTATAGACATTCAGATCCTAAAACTGCATTTAAGGCTAAAGATTATAGAGGTTTTGTTGCGTTGTCACGAGAAGTAATGGAGTTGTCAGATGCTCAGTATTTAGATCTTCAGCAAAAAATATTAAAACATTGGTATTATTTTTTAATACAACCTTTAGAAGCTAAACTAGCAGGAAAAACTACGCTTATTATAAGTGCGGAAGGAGAATTGAATGCAATGCCTTTTGAAGCATTTTTAGATGGAAACGGAAAATATCTTTTAGAACGATTTAATGTTAAATATATACCCTCGGCAAGTGTTTGGGCAAGTTTGTCTAGTAGAAATTATAATGAAACAAGAAAACCTCTTTTAGCGATGGGAGGTGCTACTTATAAAGAACCAAAAACTAACTCATCAGACGGACGATCAACAAAAAGTTATTTTGAACTACAAGATCAGTTAACTACAAAAATCAATAATAAACAAGCTAATTTAAGTAAGGAATTAGCAGCTCTGGGATTTGGTGGCGCAAACTATTTACCAGGAACATTGCGAGAAGTACAGAATCTTAAAAAGATAATACCAGAAGCTACGGTTTTTATTGATGATCAAATGAAAGAGAGTGATATTAAAAGACTCAATAGAACAGGCGAGTTAAGTCAATATAAATATGTACATATTGCAACACATGGGTTTGCTAGTAATAGTATTCCAGAACTTTCAGGTGTAATGATGACACAACCTCCTAATGGAGATGGATCAGAGGATACATTTTTGTTAGCTCACGAAATAGCTCAACTTAATCTCAATTCAGATTTAGCAGTGCTTTCTGCTTGTGAAACTGCTTTAGGAAAAAATTATAATGGCGAAGGGGTTAATGGATTAAACTCAGCATTGCTAGTGGCAGGATCTAATAGTACCTTGTTGAGTTTGTGGCCTGTTAATGATGCAGGGACTATGATATTAATGACAGAAATGTATAATAATCTTTATACTAAAAAGATGAGTGTAGAAGATGCTGTTAATACAGCTAAACGTACAATGCTTAGTGGTGTATATGGTGAGCAGTTTCAAACACCAAAAATTTGGGCACCTTTTGTGTTGAGTGGAAAATAAATCTCTCTATTTAATATAGGTTCTTTAAAGGTTTTCCGTTTCTTATAAATGGTTTTTTCCGTACTATCATTTAACAGTCTTTAGTTTTATTGTAATTTTGAAAAGAACACATCAAAATTCAAAAATGAGTCAACAAGCATACGTAAAACAAACTATAGAAAACCAAGTAGGATATATTGAGTTTTTTCATCCTGCACATAATTCATTACCTGGAAATATTTTAGCAGAATTAGCACAAACCATTACCGATGCTGGTAACAATGACGAAATTAAAGTCATCGTTTTAAAAAGTGGAGGTGATAGAACATTCTGTGCAGGTGCAAGCTTTAACGAACTTATAAATATCAATGACGAAGCTACAGGAAAAGTGTTCTTTTCTGGTTTTGCTAATGTTATTAATGCAATGCGAAAATGTCCAAAATTTATCATTGGTCGTGTGCAAGGAAAAACCGTTGGTGGTGGAGTAGGTGTAGCATCAGCAACTGATTATTGTATGGCAACTAAATTCGCAGCTATTAAGTTAAGTGAACTAAATGTTGGTATTGGTCCGTTTGTGGTTGGTCCAGCTGTAGAGCGTAAGTTAGGTTTAAGCGGAATGTCACAAATTGCTATTGATGCTAATACTTTTTATCCTGCAGAATGGGCAAAACAAAAAGGATTGTTTACACAAGTGTTTGATACTACAGAAGAATTAGATGAAGCCGTAAAAACCTTTGCCGAAAATCTGTGTAACTACAATCCAGAAGCTATGAAAGAAATGAAGAAAATCTTCTGGGAAGGTACCGAAGATTGGGATACACTTTTAGCGGAAAGAGCAGCTATAAGTGGTCGTTTAGTCTTAAGTGATTTTACAAAAGAAACATTAAAGCGATTTAAATAAAAAGCCCATCCTAACCTTCCCAAAGGGAAGGAACTAGTAAATAAGGAAAATGAAAAAGTGCACAACAGTAAGAACAAAGGAGTGTTTTTCCCCTCTAGGGAAATTAAAAGTGGCTACATTATGATTTACGAATTTCAAGGTTACATACCAGTTGTTCACGAAAGCAGTTTTGTTCATCCATTGGCAGCAGTTACAGGTAATGTCATCATTGGTAAAAACTGTTACATTGGTCCAGGTGCAGCCATTCGTGGAGATTGGGGACAAATCGTCCTAGAGGATGGAGTTAATGTGCAAGAAAATTGTACCGTTCATATGTTTCCAGGTAAATCCATTGTCTTAAAAGAAAGTGCGCACGTTGGCCATGGTGCTATTATTCATGGTGCCAATTTGGGTCGTAATTGTCTTATTGGNATGAATACCGTAATTATGGANGATGCNGAAATNGGAGANGAANGTATNNTNGGNGCNATGNCNTTTNTTAAAGCNGAAACNAAAATTCCNNNNCGNAGTTTNGTNGTTGGTAATCCAGCAAAAGTCATTAAGCAAGTTAGTGATGATATGATTGCTTGGAAAACAAAAGGAACGCAATTATATCAGCAATTGCCAGCTGATTGTCATAATAGCCTAAAAGCAGTAGAACCCTTACGCGAAGTTCCAGATGATATGAAGATGCAAGAGGATGTGTATAAAACACTTCGTGAAACTTTTAAAAAATAACCATCCAAGCAGATATCTATATCCTACTTAAATCGATTTCATTCGTTTCTTTACCTGTAGATAATGTTATTAAACTCTGAACATTTCCTAAATAGGGAAGAAGTGTTAATTTAGAAATAAGGAAAGTTTCATAGGCTTCTATATCTTCAACAATAAGCTTAAGTAAATAATCATAATTTCCACTCACACGATGACATTCTGCAATTTCTGGAAATTTGTTTATTTCAGTTACAAATTTTTCCAGATAGCTTCTTGTGTGACCTTGTAGCGTTATGCCAATAAAAACGGTTAGCTTTAAACCAACTTTTTTGTTGTCTAGCACGGCAACATACTTTTTAATGTAGCCTTCTTTTTCAAGCTTTTTTATGCGTTCAAAAACAGGTGAAGTAGTCAGACCTAACTCTTTAGCCACACTTTTCGTAGTACGGTTACTGTCTTTTTGAAGTATAGCTAAAATTTGAGCATCAATTTTGTCTAGTGTATGAGACATTAGAAAATATTTTTTTGTGAATGATTAAAGTTAATAATAAAAAGATTAAAATTCTTTAAATGTATTATTATTCAGAATATATTTCTTTATTAAGATAATATTGAAGTTTTTAACAGAAGTAAAGGTTAATAAATATTATTTTTAGTTCTTTAAAATAAAACAGCATTTTAGTAATGACTTTTGAACTAAAAATGCCCAAAATGGGTGAAAGTATAACCGAAGGAACCATAATTAATTGGTTGATTAGTGAAGGAGATACCTTTGAAGAAGGTGATATTATTTTAGAGGTTGCTACCGATAAAGTTGATAATGAAGTGCCAGCTCCAGCTTCTGGAACTATGGTTGAAACCAAGTTTCAGGCTAAAGATGTTGTTAAGGTTGGTGAAGTTATTGCCATATTAGAAGTTGAGACATCGAGTTCGAAGTCACAGCCAAAAAAAGAAGCTGTCACGTCGAGTGAAGTCGATACGTCTCAAAAGAAAACTAAAAAGAATCGGACAATTGTATCAAGTACAGTTGAGAAACCTAGCTCTAATTCATTTTCAGTGAATAATACAAACACATTCTTTTCGCCACTAATTATTTCCATAGCCAAAGAACATCACATCAGTTTTGAGGAATTAGCAAGAATACCAGCAACTGGAAAAGAAGGACGATTAAGAAAAAGTGATGTATTCAACTATATTGAAGATGGTAGACCTTACAAGTTTGCACAGCCTGTGGTACAAGATCCAACAGTATACCGTATTCCTCAGTTAGAGTTTGATAAAGGCAAGGGCAAAATCATAGAAATGGATCGTATGCGCCAAATGATTGCCGATCATATGGTGTATTCCAAGCATACGTCGCCTCACGTTACCGCTTATGTAGAAGCAGACTTAACCAATATGGTAAACTGGCGAAATAAGAATAAAGTTGCTTTTCTAGAAAAATATGGAGAAAAATTGACCTTTACACCATTGTTTGTTGAGGCTGTGGCTAAAGCCGTTAAAGATTTTCCAAATATCAATGCTTCAGTAGATGGTAATAATATCATTGTAAAAGAGGATGTCAATATTGGTATGGCAACTGCTTTACCAAGTGGAAATTTAATTGTGCCAGTAGTTAAAAATGCCGATACCAAAGACTTAAAAACGTTAGCTGAAAACGTAAACGAGCTAGCAGGAAAAGCAAGAGAAAACAAGTTGATTGGCGACGATATTAAAGGAAGTACGTTTACGATTTCTAATGTTGGAACGTTTGGTAGCGTAATGGGTACACCAATTATCAACCAACCAGAAGTAGCCATTTTAGCCTTAGGAATTATTAAAAAACGGCCAGAAGTTATAGAAACAGAATCAGGAGATGAAATTGCTATTAGAAGTATGATGTATTTGTCATTATCCTTCGATCATCGTGTCGTAGATGGTTTCCTCGGAGGAAGCTTCGTACGAAGAGTCGCTGATTACTTTGAACAATTTGATACCAATAGAAAAATATAATTAACTGTCATTCCGAGCATAGTGAGGGAATCTGTTTAATGAGATTGCCACGTCCTACGTCCTCGCAATGACAACTTAAATAATTAAATATGTCTTACAACATATCCATCCAAAAAGTAGAAAAATCAAAAGTTGAAAACATCGATTTCAACAACATACCATTAGGAACTGTATTCACCGATCACATATTCATTTGTGATTATGAAAATGGCGAGTGGACCAACCCAAGAATTCAGCCTATGGGATTAATACCAACGCATCCAGCAGCTATGGCTTTGCATTACGGACAAGCCATTTTTGAGGGTATGAAAGCAACGGTTGATGCTGACGGAAATCCTACGCTTTTTAGAGCAGAAGAAAATGCAAAACGAATGAATTTCAGTGCAGATCGTATGGGAATGCCAAATATATCTAGTGATTTATTCTTAGAGGGTTTAAAACAATTGGTTGATCTAGATCGTAATTGGATTCCACCAATGGATGGTAGTGCTTTGTATTTAAGACCGTTTATGTATGCCGATGAGCCTTTTATTGGTATGCGTGCGGCAACCCACTATAAATTCATAATCATGGCATCGCCTGCTGGGCCATTTTTCAGCAAGCGAATTAAACTTTGGGCCGAAAAGAAATTTATAAGAGCCGCTCAAGGTGGAACAGGTGAAGCTAAAGCTGCTGGAAATTACGCTGCAGCAATACGTCCAACCGAATTGGTAAAAACGAAAGGTTACGATCAGGTATTGTGGTTAGATGCAGTAGAACATAAGTATATTCAAGAAGTAGGAACGATGAATATCTTCTTTAAAATTGAAGACAAATTCATTACACCAGAATTGGATGGTTGTGTGTTAGATGGTATCACAAGAAAAAGTGTGATTAGTCTTTTAAAAGATCAAGGATTTGAAGTTGAAGAACGAAAAATTACCATCGATGAAATAAAACAAGCTTCTGAAAACGGCACTTTAAAAGAAGCTTTCGGCACTGGAACTGCTGTGGGTATTGCTTACATAGAAAGTATTGGTTTTGGTGATGAAGAAATTTTTGTTTCAAAAGATAGTCCTGTTGGTCTTGAAATCAATCAAAGGTTGAATGATATTAAAACAGGAAAGATTGAAGATAAATTTGGTTGGATTACTAAAGTCGAAAAAGAATTAGCATAAGATGAATAAAGACATATTAAAAAAAGGATTTTCAAATTTATGCACAGCCAAAGCAATGGCAGAATTGTATGAAGAAAACTTTAAACAAGTTTCAAAATATGTTCATGCTACATCAAGAGGTCATGAAGCTATTCAGACCGCTATTGGTATGCAATTATTGCCACAGGATTATGCATTTCCATATTACAGAGACGATGCGATGTTGTTGGCTTTTGGATTACAACCTTATGATTTAATGTTACAATTGTTGGCAAAAAAGGATGATCCTTTTTCTGGTGGAAGAACGTACTATTCGCATCCGAGTTTAAAAGATGCTGATAAGCCTAAAATTCCTCATCAATCCTCAGCAACAGGTATGCAAGCCATTCCTGCAACAGGAGTTGCAATGGGTCTGCAATATTTGGAGAAACAAGGTTTGAAAAATCCCATTACGAGTGAGCACGCAAATGCTTCCTTCCCTTCGGGAAGGATTGAGGATGGGCTTGTTGTTTGCAGTTTAGGAGATGCATCAGTCACCGAAGGTGAAATTGCGGAAGCCTTTCAGATGGCAGCTTTAAAGCAAATGCCAATTCTCTATTTAGTACAAGATAACGGTTGGGATATTTCAGCCAATGAAGCAGAAACCAGAGCGCAAAGTGCTTTTGAGTATGCGCAAGGTTTTCATGGATTAGAAGCCATTTCTATAGATGGAGCTAATTTTATTGAAAGTTATGAAGCTTTAGAAAAAGTTATAAAAACTATCAGAGAAGAGCGTCGTCCGTTTTTGGTTCATGCCAAAGTACCGTTGTTAAATCACCATACTTCTGGTGTGCGAATGGAATGGTATCGAGATGATTTGGAAGAAGCAAAATCACGTGACCCTTATCCAGTTATTAAACAACAATTGTTGGATAATGGGTTTTCAGAAAAGGAAATTTCAGAAATAGAAAAAGAGGTTAAAGAAAAGGTGCTATCTGATTTTGAAAAAGCACAAAAAGCAGAAGACCCAAAATCTGAAGATTTATTTACGCACGATTTTGCATCAACTCCAATTACCGAGGAAAAAGGAGAGCGTTCGCCAGAAGGTGCTGAAAAAGTGGTGATGGTAGATTGCGCTTTGTTTGCTGTTGAGGAGTTAATGCGAGAGCATCCAGAATGTTTGCTTTACGGTCAAGATGTAGGTGGACGACTTGGAGGTGTTTTTCGTGAGGCAGCTACATTGGCGCAGAAATTTGGTGATGACAGAGTTTTCAATACACCAATTCAAGAAGCTTTTATTGTAGGTTCAACCGTTGGGATGAGTGCAGTAGGACTAAAACCAATTGTTGAGGTTCAGTTTGCCGATTATATTTGGCCAGGACTCAATCAATTATTTACTGAAGTGAGCCGTAGTTGTTATTTAAGTAACGGAAAATGGCCTGTAAGTATGATTTTGCGTGTGCCAATTGGTGCTTATGGTAGTGGTGGGCCTTATCACTCATCTTCAGTAGAAAGTGTTGTGACCAATATTAGTGGTATAAAAATTGCCTATCCAAGTAATGGCGCTGATTTAAAAGGCTTAATGAAAGCAGCATATCACGACCCAAATCCAGTAGTTATTTTTGAGCATAAAGGTTTGTACTGGTCTAAAGTACCAGGAACACAAGGTGCAACCTCTGTAGAACCTGCTGAAGACTATGTATTGCCTTTTGGAAAAGCTTGGGTATTACAAGAAATCTGGAAGCAAGACGATGTAGAAACGTGTACCATTGTAACCTACGGAATGGGTGTGCATTGGGCAATGAATGCTTCGGAAGAATTAGGTTTAAAAGATCAAATAGAAGTCATCGATTTAAGAACATTATATCCTCTAGATGAAGCAACCATAATGAAGTCGGTTAAGAAAACAGGTAAGTGTTTAGTGGTAACTGAAGAGCCAAGTAACAACAGTTTTGCAAGAGCATTATCTGGGAAAATTCAGGAAGAATGCTTTAGATATTTAGATGCACCAGTAATGACAATTGGTAGTGAAAATATGCCTGCAATTCCATTGAATTCAACATTAGAACAAACAATGATTCCTTCAACTGAAAAGGTGAAAGCAAAGATTGAAGCTTTACTTAATTATTAAAATAAAAAAGCGACTCAATTGAGTCGCTTTTCTTTTATAAATCGTATTC
>PAJL01000112.1 GCA_002706045.1 Flavobacteriaceae bacterium | reverse complement strand
AATAATATTGGTGAAGTAGCTTTAACAAACAGAGATTTAAGAAACTTTGGCGGTGGTTTTAGAATGCCAAGTAGAACAAGTGGCACCAACATTAACCTTGGAGATAATGGACTTGGAGGATTAACAAACATAGCTAGCGCTCAAGAAGTTGTCACAAAACTTGCTGCTGCTAATTTTAGTTATTCACCTAACAAAGCTTTGGATTTAAGTGGATTTTTAATCTACAACAGCTCTAGAATGCGTACACGTGAAGAAAGCTATATTGACTACATTGAACTAGAAGAAGGTGCAGGAGATGTGGCGCCAGATGAAGAAACTACACAAATAGGTAGAGAAGCTACAAATCAATTTTTAGCAAAGCTTAGTGCGGCATACAAACCTAATGTTAACAATCAATTAGATTATGATGTTTTAGCTCGTTTTTCTGATGATGAAGAACGTCAAAACTTAAACTCTTCTATTGTTTTAAATACTGATCAGTTAGATACAGCTACCCCTTTTAGTATCAACCAGAACTTGAACTACTATTACACCTTAAATGAAAACAACATCTTTGCATTTGAAGCGCAACATTTAATTAAGGATGAAGATCCATTTTATAATGCACTATTAGTAAATGATCCAACGAATAACGACGAGGTAGACCAAGATGCATTTGATCCTACAGCTGAAGTATTAGGTTTTAATTTAGACCAAATGTCTTATGATTTAAATCAAGATAGACGTGTAAAGTCTAATCAATTGGATGCAAAATTAGACTACTATAATATATTGAACTCTAAGAGCAACATCAACTTTACTTTAGGAACAATTTTGAGCAATCAGAAGTTTAACTCTAACATTTTTCAATTCTTAGATGATGGAACACANTTTGAGCCTAATCCAACATTACTAGACACTAATGGCAACTTATTATCTGCCACAAATGATGTAGAATACAATTTTAGTGATATCTACCTTGGAGTGCATTACAGACTTAAATCTGGAAAATTCACCTTTACACCTGGTGTATCACTTCATGCTTATAGTAACAAAAACATTCAAGATGGCGAGACATTATTTGATGATAATTTCTTTATGGTATTACCAGATTTTGAAACTCGCATTCAATTTAAAAAGAGTGAAAGTTTAACGCTTAATTACAGAATGAATACATCTTTTACAGATGTTACTAATATTGCTGAAGGTTTAGTAATGAATAATTACAATAGTTTTCAATATGGTAATCCCGAATTACAGAATGCATTATCACATAATGTGAGTTTGTTCTACCATAGTTTTAATTTATTTAATTACACCAATGTTTTTGCTGGTGCAAACTATAGTAAAAACATAGATCAGATTCGTTCATTAACAAACTTCGAAAACGTTATTAGAACAGGTACCTATTTTAACTCAGCTTTTGCCGATGAAAGCGCTTCTGTTTTTGGTAGAGTGCAACGTACATTTGGTAAAGTTAGAGCTAGCTTAAGAGCTAATTTCGGATACAGTAAGATCAATCAGTTTGTACAAGATACAAGATCCGTAAATGAGAGTTTCTCACAAACATACACTCCAGAAATTAGAACTAATTTTAGAGAAGCACCAAACGTAACATTTAGATACAGATATAGTATTTCACAAAACGATCAAGGTTCTAATACAACTAAGTTTACGACTAATGCTCCTTCTGTAGAGTTTGATGCTTACATCTGGAATTCCGTATCCTTCTTAACCGATTTTTCTTATACCGAACAAAATAATGGTCAAGGACAAAAAGATGCCTTTAGAACTTGGAATGCTTCTTTACGCTATAGAAAGGATAAAGATGCGAAATGGGAATACTCTTTAATTGCCGCAAACTTATTAGATATAGACTCTAACATTAGTAATGGNGCTAATAATATTTCAGTTTACAGTTCNGAAACCTTTGTACAACCTCGNTTTGTTACNTTTAGGTTGACNTATACTTTATAATATAAAAAAAGCCTTCTCTGGTTACTGAGCTTGTCGAAGTAGAGAAGGCTTTTTTATTCTTAAGAACCTGGTTTATTCATTTCTTAGCGCATGAATTACACCTACTACTGAATGTAAATTACCATCTAAACCCATAAAATTGCCACTAAAATTAACATCAATATATTCTCCCACATCCCCAAAATTAGTGATGTAACTTATAACATCATTATTAGGATCATCACCAAAAAAAGGCAACTCCTGACTTTCAGAACCAAAACCTATAGCATCATTAAAGCCTGTTACAGTATATTCACCTGTGTAAGGTGGGTTATCATTTAGCCTAAATTGAAAATAAAAACCGAATTGCTGGTTATTAGAATACGATGAAATACTCAATCTAGGAATCATATCTCCATTAATATAGAAACTGGTACTAATATTATCTGTAAAAAGTACTGAATCACCATCATCAATAGTATATTGTATAAACTCTGTAATTGTNTTACATGCTGTAATAGTTCCAATATTAGTAATTGGCGAAGANAATGTATAACTGATACTATCTGTGCTCTGTAAGTTGACAAAATCACTAGCTTCTACAGAGAANGTANNATTATCTGAACATCTTAACAAATTGATTTCAAAATTCCCATTTGTTACGGCATCAGTNAAAACTTGAGTTCCATAACCTANTTGAACATAACCATCTGTAACNGCATCACCNCTACAAGNGTTAAATGTACCAACTACTGTTTCCTGAATAACATCTGGATTGTCAGGTACAANAATCGTNATACTTGAATCCATNGTAAAAGGTCCAACCGTTTCTGTATNCAAAGGCGCGTCACCACACAAGTCGTAACTGTAAACATTAAGCACTAAACTTTCATTACTTGGTACATAACNACAAACTTCGCCATTCTCATTGGTGTAGCCATATGTAGTACCAAAAGTTGTACTAGTAATAGATACAGCCATGTTTGCTAATTCGACATTATCCTCATCTGTAGCTGTAAGACAAAGTGTAATAGCTTCTGCTGGAATATCACAGTTCCAAAAACTAAAATGAGATACTGTACCCACATACATATTACCTTCAAGTGTTGCTTGTCCTTCTTCTTTCCAATAACCATTAGCTTCATCAAAATACCAAAGTGGAATAGTTGCAGGAGCTATGCTCATTAAACTAGCATCTACAGGAATTCTAATTTCAGAAGTTGAGCCTTCTGCTAAATTTAAATCTTCGCCACCAGAACCTCTAAGTTCTACAGCCAACATTCCTAAAGTTTGTAACATTCGTTCCGCTCCACCCTCGTTTTCGGCATATAGCATACCTGGCATTTGCATTGGCATATCTTCATCTGCTGGATCTAAATGGTGCATAATAACGTCTACAGATCCTGAATAAGAAGTACCATCTTCTTTTATAAAGTTTCCATCAAAACTTACTGAACTACCATCTGCTGAAGTCACCGTTTCACTAGATCCGCTACTAACGGTTCCAACTATAGTTTCTTCAAGAAGCATAATAGTAACTTTGTTGGTTCCGTTTGAAGGCACTATACTTCTAGAACCATGAATATATCCAGCTTTTTCAGCTTTAATATATCCGAAGCGCTGATTAACAGTAGCATTATTAATGATAAAAACACCATTACTATCAGTCATGGCAGTTTCGCCACCAATAGTTATTGTTGCTCCTTCAATAGGATTATGATTTTTATCGATAACTGTTCCTAAAAAATCTCTGGATATTTCTGAACCAAAATATTCTGAAAACGTATCTGGAACATTTTCTTGTGGATCATTAATTGTAGAATCACCATCATCTTTTTCACAGGATGTTAAAGCACTTAATAGGATTAGTAGGGTTAAGATAAGATTTGGAAGCTTTTTTAAGTTTTTCATAATAATTGATTGTTTTGACTTTTTGTTCATCTAAGAAGTTTTGCTCTTTTTAATAAAACAGTCAATACACTGAAAATCCTACCCTTAAATTAAAAAAAGCCTCATAAATCATATGAGGCTTTTCATAATAACAATTATAGTCGTAACCTATTTTGTCTTATCAACTTTCTCAATTACTTTTTTAACTTTTACCTCTGCATGACCATTCTCTTCATTTAAAGCATCTATTTGATATTTTACTTCATCAAGTGTACCTTCTACTTTTCTTTCTTCAATAGTTGTAACACCATTTTTGGTAATCGAACTTTTAATAATACCAACAGCACTTCCTGCTTCACTGTTATCATTGATCTCTACAGTAACTTCTTTAGTAATTTTAGCATCTGTCATAGCCAAACCTTCTTCAGCATCATGACTTCCTAAAATAGGAGCAATAACCAAACCTACTAAACAAGTTAACTTAATTAAAATATTCATAGAAGGTCCTGAAGTATCTTTAAATGGATCTCCAACAGTATCACCTGTCACAGCTGCTTGATGAGGAGGTGAAGGATTATCATCTTTATGTTTGTAATACGTTTTTCCATTAATCTCAACACCTGCTTCAAATGATTTTTTAGCATTATCCCATGCACCACCAGCATTATTTTGGAAGATTGCCCACATTACACCACTCACACAAACTCCTGCCATATATCCACCTAGTACTTCTGCACCAAGTAAAAAATTATCGTTCACGATTGCTGTTCCAATTCCCATTACTACAGGAGTTACTATAGTGATAAGGCCTGGTATAATCATTTCTTTTAAAGCTGCCTTAGTTGAAATATCAACACATTTACCATATTCTGGAATACCTGTACCTTCCATAATTCCTGGTATTTCTCTAAACTGTCTTCTTACTTCTTCAACCATTTGTCCTGCTGCTTTACCAACAGATTCCATAGCTAAAGCTGAAAAGATTACAGGAATCATACCTCCAATAAATAATGCCGCTAATACCGGAGCTTTAAAAATATTAATGCCATCAATACCTGTAAATGTAACATAAGCCGCAAATAAAGCTAATGCCGTTAATGCTGCAGAAGCAATTGCAAAACCTTTACCTACTGCCGCAGTTGTATTACCAACTGAATCTAAAATATCTGTACGTTCACGAACATGTGGTTCTAATTCACTCATTTCAGCCACACCACCAGCATTATCTGCAATAGGACCAAATGCATCAATAGCTAACTGCATTGCTGTTGTTGCCATCATTGCTGAAGCCGCTAAAGCTACACCATAGAATCCTGCTAAAACATAAGCACTCCAAATTGCTACTGCAAAAAGAATTACAGATAAGAATGTGGATTTCATACCAACAGCCAAACCAGATATAATATTTGTAGCAGCACCTGTAGATGAATTCTTAACGATTTTTAAAACAGGTGTTTTACCTAAACTGGTGTAGTAAGCTGTAACCATAGAAATTAAAGCTCCAACAGCCAAGCCTATGGTCGCAGCATAAAATACATGTCTAGAAGGAATTGTTTTTAATCCCTCACCGAAAAAGTTCATCTCCATAGTCATTGGTAACATCCAACGGATTAAAAACCATGAAGCTACCCAAGTGATTCCTATTGAAACCCAGTTCCCAGTATCCAAAGCTCTCTGAACTACTGATTCCTTAGCATCATTACTAGAAATACGTACTAAGAACGTTCCTAAAATCGAAGCTAAAACTCCTACACCAGCTATTACTAGTGGCAGAAGAATTGGTCCCATATCATTAAATGCATCAGTAAAAGGTGCTCCTGTAGACATGTCTCTTATAACATAGTTACCAAGTACCATAGCTGCCAATACTGTAGCTACATAAGAACCGAACAAATCTGCTCCCATACCTGCAACATCACCAACATTATCACCAACATTATCAGCTATTGTTGCTGGGTTACGTGGATCATCTTCAGGAATACCTGCCTCCACTTTACCTACTAAATCAGCTCCTACATCAGCCGCTTTGGTGTAGATTCCACCACCAACTCTAGCAAATAATGCTATACATTCAGCACCTAATGAAAATCCTGCTAAGGCTTCAAGAGCAATCGTCATTTCTTCATAAAAAGAACTTTCCCCAGTTACAAACATCTTAAGAAAAACAAAAAAGAATAAGCTAATACCCAAAACTGCTAATCCTGCTACACCAAGTCCCATAACAGTACCACCTCCAAAGGACACTTTTAAAGCGTGAGGCAAACTTGTTTTAGCCGCCTCTGCGGTTCTGGCATTGGCATCAGTTGCTATTCGCATACCTATATTTCCTGCCAAACCAGAAAAAACTGCTCCAAAGACAAAAGCCACGATGATTATCCAGTGTGTGGTCGGCACCAGATACGACACTATTCCTAAGGCTACAGCTGCCATTATAACAAATATTAGAAGTAGTCGGTATTCTGCAGCCAAAAATGCTAACGCTCCTTCTTTAATAGATTTAGAAATACCTTGCATTTTCTCATCACCTGCAGGTTGTTTTTTTACCCAAGACATTTTAACGAACATAAACACTAGTCCTACAATCGCTAATACCATTGGTACATAAATTATGTTTGATTCCATAATAGATTATTTATTTGATAAGTTTTTAGTTGGGTAAATGTAGTAAAACCAATTATATTTTACGAAAAAAGCAATATCAATTGCTTGATATTGCTTTTGTGTTAATTTTTAAGCTAAAAAATTTAGATATCTAAATCGTAAATGTACGCTTCTTTTTATGATCACTTTCATCATAACGTT
This sequence comes from Flavobacteriaceae bacterium, assembly GCA_002706045.1. Lineage (GTDB taxonomy): Bacteria > Bacteroidota > Bacteroidia > Flavobacteriales > Flavobacteriaceae > Winogradskyella. Next base: position 12,973 of record PAJL01000112.1, on the reverse strand, counting down.
GCACACACTCATGGTAGATTTTTCTTGCTTCAGCAGCATCTCCCCATCCACCTGTATCAACTTTCTTTTTCTCTAAATCTTTATATACCTGAAAGAAATGTTCGATCTCCTTCAATCTATGAGGATTTAAATCACTTATATCTTTATTATTACTCCAAATTGGGTCTGAAACCGGTACACAAATAATCTTTTCATCTGGTCCTTTTTCATCTGTCATATGGAAAACACCAATAGGTCTTACTTCCATAACTACCATAGGGTAAGTTGGTTGATGACCTAAAACCAAAACATCTAAAGGGTCACTATCTAAAGCTAATGTTTCTGGTATGAATCCGTAATCTCCAGGGTACATCATTGAAGAAAACAACATACGATCAAATCTGATTTTATTTAGAGTAAAATCATACTCATATTTATTACGACTTCCTTTAGGTATTTCAATTAGGACATCAAAGGTCAATTCTTGTGTTTCTGACATATTTAATTTTATTTTTATTGCTGTAAATATCGAATTTATAAGCGTTTGCAAAGATAGTTTATTGTTTCTTTTATTACAATGTAATCTCCATATAAGTGTGCAAATTTGATATATTTATTTTATTACACTAAAATTGTTTTGGTTTCATTAATACCTGCTTTAAAATTTTAGTGTTCTTAAAATTTCATTGTAATCATTTTGATTTAATCTCGACAAAAGCCTTATATTGATTTTTCGTACAAAAATAAAATACTATTATGTCTAAAACATATTATGATCCTGCAGATTTAAGAAAATTTGGAAAAATCTCTGATTGGAACGAAGAGCTTGGTAGCAAATTTTTTGATTATTATAATTCTGTTTTTAAAGAAGGTGCACTTTCTGAAAGAGAAAAATCATTAATCGCTCTTGCAGTAGCACATACTATTCAATGTCCCTATTGTATTGATGCTTATACTGGAGACGGACTACAAAGAGGTATTACTAAAGAAGAAATGATGGAAGCCCTTCATGTTGCTGGAGCAATACGAGGTGGAGCATCTTTGGTTCATGGTGTGCAGATGATGAATAAAGTGAATAAATTAGATGGATAAAATTTCCTTTTGATTTATCCTAACGGAAACCATCCATATTAATCTGAATTGTAACGCAAGAGAGCAAAACATTATTAATGATTACCAAATCTTTACATAAACGCAATAGCGATTTAGCAAAAAGTAACAGACAGCTAGAAATTCTTTCTAACGGAATATTTCAAAATGGTGAACTCCCTAAGTTCAAAGATAAAATTGCTGAGACTAATCAATTTCCATTAAAAACCAAGAAACTTGAAATCCTTCAAATTAATGTTGGGTACATGTGTAATCAAGTGTGCGATCATTGCCATGTCGATGCTGGTCCTGACAGAACGGAAATAATGACAAAGGAGACCATGCTACAATGTTTGGATGTTATAAAAAATACTGGTGCGCATACTTTAGACTTAACAGGTGGAGCGCCTGAAATGAATCCTAATTTTAGATGGTTTGTTGAGGAAGCCGCTAAAGCAGGCATTAAGGATTTTATCGTTCGTTCTAATCTTACCATCATTAGAGCCAACAAAAAATATCATGATTTACCTGAATTCTTCAAAAAACATAATGTTCATGTAGTGAGCTCTATGCCACATTGGACACGCGGAAAAACCGATAAACAACGTGGTGATGGTGTTTTTGATAAATCCATTCAAGCTTTACAAAAACTCAATGCTGTTGGTTATGGCATGCCAGAAAGTTCACTAAAATTAGATTTGGTTTACAACCCATCTGGTGCATTTTTACCAAGTAACCAAGCTTCTATGGAAAAGGATTTCAAAAAAGCATTGCTAGAAGATTTTGGTATTCATTTTCATAACTTGTTTGCCATTACCAACCTTCCTATCAGTAGGTTTTTAGATTATTTAATTGCTTCTGAAAATTACGAAGACTACATGTATCAATTAGTCGAGGCTTATAATCCTGTTGCTGTTGCCAATGTGATGTGTACCAACACACTTTCCGTAAGTTGGAATGGCTATTTATACGATTGCGACTTTAACCAGATGTTAGAACTTCCTGTAAATAGTAAAATTAAGCACATTTCGGAATACAACGAAGAGATTTTAGAAGGCAGAGATATTGTGATTTCCCAGCACTGTTATGGTTGTACGGCTGGTGCAGGTAGCAGTTGCCAAGGAACAGTTGCTTAGGCTCAAAAAAGGAATATGATGACAGAAGCACTCGTAATCGTTTTTGTAAAGAATATAAAATTAGGTAAAGTAAAAACCCGATTAGCCAAAACCATTGGAGATCATGGTGCCTTTGAAGTTTATAAAGAACTAGTAAAGATTACCAAAAATGCTACAGAAACTCTAGGTTATGATAAACACATCTATTTTTCAGATACTGTTATAGATAACAAATGGAAAAATGATTATAAGACAACTCAAAAAGGTGAAGATTTAGGTGAACGTATGCTCAATGCTTTTAAAAATGGTTTTGAAGCTGGATATAAAAAAATCGTTTTGATTGGCTCAGATTTACCAGAAATCAATGCAAATCATATTAAAAAAGGCATAGAAACTTTAGATAATAATGAGGTTGTTTTCGGTCCAGCTGAAGATGGTGGGTATTATTTGGTGGGTATGTCTAGTTTAATTGAAGAGATTTTCCTTAACAAACCATGGAGCCAACCTTCACTTTTAAAAGGGACGTTACAAGAGTTACACAATCTTAATATTTCAGTTGGTATTTTAGACCTTTTGAACGATATTGATACTTACGAAGATTTAATAGCTTCAGACTTTTATAAAAACAACAAAAAACTACAAGAAAAAATTCAACAACTCAATGATTAAATTTATAGAAGAGAGTACAGAATATTTAAAACACAAAGGATTTGACAAACCTGAAGTCGGTATTATTTTAGGAACTGGCTTAGGACAACTCATCAATGAGATTGAAATAGAAGCTGAAGCCAGTTACAACCACATACCTAATTTCCCAACGGCAACCGTAGAGTTTCACAAAGGCAAACTTATTTATGGCACCCTTAGCGGAAAAAAAGTGGTAGTAATGCAAGGCCGTTTTCATGTTTATGAAGGCTACACACTTCAGGATGTGACATTTCCTGTGAGAATAATGGAAAAACTAGGTATTAAAACACTCTTAGTTTCCAATGCTGCTGGTGCAGTTAATCTAAATTTTAAGAAAGGTGAATTAATGCTAATTGACGACCATATCAATTTACAAGGAAGTTCTCCTTTGGCGTTTAAAGGAGTTTCAGAATTAGGAGAGCGTTTTGCCGATATGAGCGCGCCTTATGATGCGGAAATTATTTCAAAATTTGAAAGTATAGCTGCAGAACACAATATTATATTACACAAAGGAGTGTACGCTTCGGTTGTTGGACCTCAACTTGAAACACGAGCAGAATATCGTATGCTTAAAATTTTAGGTGCAGATGCTGTTGGTATGAGTACAGTACCAGAAATTATTGTGGCTAATCATCTAAAACTAAAAGCTGCTGCTATTTCAGTATTAACGGACGAATGTGATCCCGAAAATTTAGAACCTGTAAATATTGCTGATATTATCGCTATGGCCAACAAAGCCGAACCTGATATGATTACGTTATTTAAAGAATTAATTAAAACACTTTAATAAGTTAACAGTCCTCATTAAGCAGTTTCAAGTCTTAATTTTACTACTTACTGATGACTTTTTACTATAGACTAAAAATATGAGTTACCTAGAAACTACAAAAGACGTATATAAAGAAGCGGCATTAACACCAGATGTTGGCTTATGCTGTACCACAAATCCTATCTGGGAATTACCAGGTTTGAAGATTCCAAGAATTATGCAAGAGATGAACTACGGTTGTGGCTCAACAGTGCATGCACGCGATTTAACCAATAATCCAAAAACACTTTATGTTGGTGTTGGTGGCGGTATGGAACTGCTTCAATTTGCTTATTTCAGCAGACAAAAAGGTGGTGTTATTGGTGTTGATGTTGTTGATGAAATGTTGGAGGCTTCTCGTAAAAATTTCAAAATTGCAGAAGAGCAAAACGATTGGTTTAAATCTGAATTTGTTGATCTTAAAAAAGGAGATGCCATGAATCTTCCAGTTGAAGATAATAGCATTGATGTCGCTGCTCAAAATTGTTTGTTCAATATTTTTAAGGCTGAAGATCTAAAGAAAGCCATTGCAGAAATGTATCGTGTATTAAAACCTAATGGACGTTTAGTTATGAGTGATCCGACTTGTGAGCAACCTATGAACGACGACTTACGAAACGACGAACGTCTAAGAGCACTTTGCTTAAGTGGCAGCTTACCGATTGCCGACTATGTAAAAGCACTTACGGATGCTGGCTTTGGCACCATTGAAATTAGAGCTCGTAAACCTTACCGAATTTTAGATCCGAAGCATTATCCGACTGATGAATTAATATACATTGAATCTATTGAAGTGGCAGCCATAAAAGATCCTATGCCTGCTGATGGACCGTGCATTTTTACTGGGAAAGCTGCCATCTATTATGGAGAAGACAATTATTTTGATGATAACGCAGGACACGTGTTATTAAAAAATCAACCTTTAGCTATTTGCGACAAAACCGCTGGAGCACTTGCTGCCTTGGGAAGAGATGATATTTTTATTAGCGAATCTACTTACCACTATGATGGTGGAGGTTGTTGTTAGAAAACTTCTCATGAAATCGTAAAACATTATGGAAAAGTATTTAGACATCATAAAAAATTCATATTCTGGATATTGGAACTATCTAAAATATGAACTCATAGACATTAATCACTGGGATAACTATTTCTATGGTTTAATTGCAATTTCATTATTAGTTTGGATACTGGAATTGATTTTTCCTTGGCGGAAAAACCAACCTGTTTTTAGAAAAGATTTTTGGTTAGACACCTTTTATATGTTCTTCAATTTCTTTTTGCTGAACTTAATTGTTTTCATTGCGCTTTCAAATACCGTATCAGAATTTTTTAATGATATTCTGGCCACAATAGGTATATCGATTAAAGATTTTGAACTCTTTGATGTTGACAATCTACCGAAATGGTTAGGCTTATTTATCTTTTTTATTGTTGCCGACTTTGTACAGTGGAATACGCATCGCTTACTTCATCGTTTTGATTGGCTTTGGAATTTCCATAAAGTGCACCACAGTGTAAAAGAAATGGGGTTTGCTGCGCACCTAAGATATCATTGGATGGAACCTGTAATGTACAAATCCTTGCTCTATATTCCCATTGCTATTATTGGAGGGTTTGATGCTCAAGATGTAGCTATCGTTCATTTTTTTAATATAACAATTGGTCACTTAAACCATGCCAACTTAGGTTGGGATTATGGTATACTAAAATATATTTTTAACAATCCTAAAATGCATATTTGGCATCATGCCAAAGAACTTCCTAAGCATGCTAGGTATGGTGTGAACTACGGAATTACTTTAAGCCTTTGGGATTACATCTTTAAAACCGATTATATTCCATACAATGGTAGAGATATTGAACTAGGTTTTGAAGGTGATGAAAATTTCCCGAAGGATTTTGTGAGTCAGGAATTGTATCCTGCTTTTCAAAAAAAGAACAACTCCTAACGCACCAGTATTGTTAATTACAACTTTACTCGATTTCTAATGTCTTGTAACGTATCATTTATCAATAGCTCGCCATCTTTAAAGACTTCTTTTAGTTCGCCTTGCTGCTCTTCTTCCCAAGATACCTGATCTTTCATGATGTAACCTGATTCGGTTTTTTCAATTTTAATTAAGCCTTTAGCTGATTTTTTAGTGCCGTCATCTGTCACAGGATCTTTGTAAATTTCTCTTCCTACTCCATTAACCTCTCCGTAAGTTGCTTTCATGGCAAAACCAAAGGTATCTCTCGTATTATATTGATACGTAAATGATCCAATACCCAAAACCACATTAGTAGACGCAAAACCCTTTTGTTTAAGTCGCTCGCAAATTGCTTTGGCCCTTTCTAAAGTGATACTATCACCATAAATAGCTCCAATATGGCTATCTAATTCCTTGTAATCTTTCTCATTGGTTTTACCGCCGAAAATTTCCCAAAGTAATTGTATAACTCCTTTCTTTTCAGCTTCTGTTTTTCCGTTTGGGTTACCACAAATGATATCAGCTGGATCGCCAGAGTCTGGTCTGATGACAACTTTACCTTCTCGACTTAAGACTTCATTTTTTAGATTTGGAAGATACTCTGTCAAGACTTTCCATAAATCCCAAGTATCTGAAACTATAGAAACAATACCGTTAGGGTAAATTTCTGTGATTAAACGCTTGAAGGTTTCCTCCTCACCTTCATTGGTTCCCATACACATAACAGAATGTTCTGTTGCAGCAACAGATCCACCTATTAATTCTGTATCTGAATTGGCATTGTAATAGTCTTCAAAAAAATCTATTGAAGGTATGGTATCCGTTCCTGTAAAACTCAATAAATGTCCTGCCGAAGATATGATAGCAGCTTCCAAACCTCCCATACCTCGCATTGAAAAGTCATGACCTTGCCAATCTACAAATTCTGGTATTGTTGAAGTTTCTTCAGCATACTTATCTAAAATCCTGCGATACTGTTTCGCAATAGTAGCCGAGTTGCATGGCAACCAAAGTGTAGTAGATAATAAAGTTTCAAAATAATTTGTTAGCCAAAAAAATTCTGGTTTTGTATTGTACATGGTAAGCATTGGCACTCGAATTGGCACAGAAACACCTTCTGGTAACGCCTTTACAACCATTGGTAAATAGCCTAAATCATGAAGGTCTTCGATATGTTTTATACCAACTTTATTTTCGCCTAAATAATTATTGATACGTCTTTGATATTTCTGACAAACTTCATCTTTTGGTTGACTGAAAAAATCTTTAGTAAACGCTTCAATCATGTATTTTTTGATGAAGTATTGCAACCCAAAAAATACGACCTCTTCTATTCCTTCTATTCTACTTTTGCGAGGTGTCCAATTAGAATACACTAAAGTTGTTTGCTCTGGATATTGTCTGCGATGGTCTACTTTATAACCGTCTGTAAATAATAATGGATTCATGATATATTAATTTGCGTAATTATTACACAAATATAAAATGAAATATATTGGGAAACAATTATTTTGTGTGAAATTTACACAAATTTCAAATAAAAGTATTGAGTATATTCATTTAAAAATCATAAACAGTAACTTCAATACTGTTGCTAATAAGTGTATTCTGGATTATTGGTTCTATAATTTCCCATTTACCACCTGCTAAGCCACATCCAATTCTTGGCATATGTATTGAAGCTTTTAATTCTTGAGCTTTTTCAACGACTTTTTTCAATCCACTTTCAATAGCTCTATATCGGATAGGAGCATTTCCATCTTCATCTTTTCTAATCCTATGTTGACCTATTAAATTCGCAATCCACAAGTTTTCTTCTACTCTTATATATTGAACTTCACCTAACTGAAAAAAGTCATCAGAGGCATACCATTTTTTGTAGGCTTCTTCTGGTGTTTTCCAACGCTTAGATATAGCCATAACAAAGCCTTTTCCCCAACCACCAATGTCATTACAAACATGAACTATAATTTTGTTTCCTTCTCCAATCGGTTTGGTTGCATCACCTTTAGTATATTTTATTTGCATTATAACCGTCGTTTAAAATTAATTATTCTCTTCTTATACGATATGTTGTTTCTACCTGTTTCCTCAGGATAAAAAGTCATTACCTCATCACTCTGAAAGACTTCCTTTGTATCAATATTTATAGCTGACAATTTCCCAGTAAATGCTGCACCTGTATCTACATTCCAAACGTTTACGGCATTCATAGGTTGATCTTCCTTAAAGTTTATTGTTGGTGTATGACCAATGTAAATTTCGTTGTAATGTTTTAATCTATTTGGATATAAAATGGAATCTTTAAGAATACGTTTATCCATGGTTAAAGCCATTTCCCAAAGTGTTCGATCATAATAAAAAGTCTCTTGATTAACTTCTTTTAAAACTCCATGCATAGAGGTAAAACCAGCGTGAAGAAAGAGTCTGTTTTCTTCATCGATATGAAACATTTTCATGGTTTCGAAAAAATTGAGATGTTCTAATTTTTCGTCTTCAGTAAAGTTTTTATAGCTTTCCATGGTTTCTTTTCCACCATGCAAATACCAAACCTGGTTTACATCTCCAGTTCTTAACCATTGTTCTGCCCAAGCATCGTGATTACCTTTAATAAAAACACAAGTATTCACTTTAGAAAACTCAATTAAATACTGGATAACTTGAGCAGATTCGCTCCAACCATCAACATAGTCTCCTAAAAAGATAAATGTATCCTTATCTGAATAGTCTAAACGTTCTAAGAGTTGTTGTAAGGCTTTTAAGCCTCCATGTATGTCGCCTATGGCGTATGTTTTATGCATTATAATTATATTTCATTGAGAAAATCTTTCAAAAACTCTGAGACTGTTCCTCTGTATGAATAAAATCTTTTTTTGTCTTCAAAGTTCTCTGTAAAATTGTTGTCCTCCATATTTACGTCTATTACTGAGCCACCGTACTTTATAGTCTGTTGAACTAAGCTGTTTGGTAAATTAGTTGCACCTGAGCTCCCTAAAATAATCATCAAACTTGTATTCTTAGCTATTTTTAGCGTTGTATGTATTTTAAAATTTCTTTCATTATAATACTCATCAAACCACAAAATATTTGGTCTAGTTACCTTATCACATTGAGGACATACTAATAGCTCTTTCTCTTCTATAGTTAAATCTTCATCATAATCTTTGAATGATATTTTACTAGGTATTTCATAAACTTCTTTAGAACATTCGCCAGAGCAACGCATCTCTCTCAGATTTCCATGAATTTCAAATATATTTTTTGAACCTGCTCTTTGGTGCAAGTTATCTATGTTTTGTGTTATTAATTGAAAGCGTTCTTTTAATATATTTTCAATTTCAACCAAATCATAATGTGACTCATTAGNAAACGCTTCCGCGAACATTTTCTTTCTGAAGAAAGTATATTGCCAAACCTCATCTGGATTATTTTCAAAATGTTTAAAAGTCCCAAAAAATTCTGACTTATAAAACTTCGTGCCTTTTATCCAAATACCATCCGAACCTCTATATGTAGGAATACCACTAGCCGAAGAAACACCTGCTCCTGTTAAAAAAGTGATATTGTTTCTCCTACTTCTATTAAGTCCTTCTCTTATTACTTCCTTTATATTATTCTTACTCATTTTAACTTATACATAATATCCGTCCTTAACACATATTTTGTTCCTGATGTTATTTCTTTTCCTTCGTGTCGTAAAGGATGATGAAATACTAATGCCATTCCTGTTTTTGGTTTTATGGTAGTTATTTTTCTGAATTCGGTTTCACCACCTTCATAATCATCATTCAAATAAATTAAAAATGATAAAATACTAAATTCATTTTCATTACGCTCATAGCTACCATCTCTATGCATTTTGAAACGTTGGCCGGCATTATATCTGTAAATTCTAAACATTTCATTGAGACCAATAGCTTCACTAGAACCAATTTTACTTGGTACAAATGGTTCTATTTTTGACCATAAGGTTTCTGCTAAGTTTTCATCAAAAAACAACAGTCTGTCATTATTACGAACACCTTTTAGCATTACTTGAGTGCCACCCATATTTACTTTAGCCTCTTCGAAACTCTGTAACTCAGATTTTTCTATGTAATCTGAACATTCTTTTGGTGTTAAAAAGTCTTCGATTATAAATATCTGAGGATCTAATTGTATTTTTTTCATCTTACTCAAAATTTATAAATTCAACAGGTACATTATCCGTTAACCAAACATTATTTTCTGAACGGTAAAACTCATAACCTTTTTGATGCATATCTATAGCCCGAATCTTTAAAATTACAGGAATTCCTCTTCTACTGCCTACTTTGGTTGCGGTATCTTTATCTTCACTTAAATGTACATGTTGTCGGCTTCGTTTTTGCAACCCATTAGCTTTGATAGATTGCATAAACTTAGCTACAGTACCATGATATAAAAGTGTTGGTGGTTGCACGGCTTGCAATTGCAAATCTACAGTCTTAACGGAATGACCTTGGTTTGCTCTTATTTTAGATTTATCTTCATTAAATGCAAAACGTTGTTTATCATTTGTTACTACAATGTCCTCTAATTCTTCAAAAGAAAAATTTAAGTTCTTGAGTTTTGATTTTTCAATAAGTTCATTAACATCTACCCAACCATTTTCATTTAAATGTAAACCAATATAGTCTGGTTGGTGTCGTAACACCAGACTTAAAAATTTACTTATTTGTTTTTTATCTTTTTCGTTCATTATAAATATGTTTGGTTAAACTCTTCACTTAACTTCAGAATATCATTTTTTCTAGCTAAGGTATCTAACCATTTCTTTGGCACATCATCTAACCCAAAGTAAAACCCTGAAATACCTCCAACAACCGTTGCGGTTGTATCAGTATCATCGCCTAAATTTATAGCTTTAAAAACAGCTTCTAAATACGAATTTGTTGTAAGCAAACACCAAAAACTTGCTTCTAACGTACTAATTACATACCCATCTGACTTTATCTCATCTACACTTAAAGTAGAAATATCATCATTTATTAATCTTTGAAAATGTTGTTTTTCATATTCTGATATTTCCTCATCTTTAAAGAACTGTTTAATATCTATTTGAGTACTTATGTAAGCTTGTTTTATACTTTTGCCTTTTAAGATATATTCTGCAAACTTCAAATAAATCAAACATGAAATAGCACTTCTTATATGACCATGAGTTAATGCAGAAACCTCCCATATGGTTTCAAACTGTTGCTTAATTGATTTATTTTTTATGTAGAATAATAATGGTAGAATACGCATTAACGATCCATTTCCATTTGTATATTCATCAGCTTCATATTTTAAATATTTTAATGCATCATAGTCTTCACTATCAAGAATTGCTTGTAGTGTATTAATTGACTTCCTAGTTTGTATACCTATATCAAAAACTCTACCTCGTGGTGTCCACATACCACTATAAGTCCATTGTGTAAATTTTAGAGCTATGTCTTTTAAGCTATATCCATTTTTTAAACTATATGCTAAACAAAATGTCAATGAGCTATCATCGCTCCATGTTCCGGCACTTTGGTGATGTGTACCATATTCTAACATAGTGTTAACAGGATTTTGAGATAAGTAATCTCTAGATTTGAACTCTACTGGTACACCAAGTGCATCCGCCAAGGCTAACCCTAAGAACATATTTGATACTGTTTTCATTTTAATTTTTCTTTATAAAACTGATAGTTTTCATCATCAAAACACACAAAAATTACTTCTTTTATTGTTGCGCTTTTATAATTTAAGACCGACTTAATCGCAATGTCTGCTGCAACTGATTTTGGAAACCTATAAATCCCTGTACTTATGTTTGGAAAAGCTATTGTATTTAATTCATTAGCTTCTGCTAGTTTCAAACTATTAACATAACAATCCGCCAAAAGCTGTTTTTCCTTTTCAATACGATTGCCTCCATTGTATACAGGACCTACAGTATGAATTACTTTTTTAGCTGGTAAATGTCCTGCGGTAGTAATTACTGCTTCACCTGTTTTACATTTGCCTTGACGATTTCTAATATCACGACATTCATCTAATATCATTGGTCCACCTGTACGATGAATAGCACCATCCACTCCACCACCACCTAATAAGGATGAATTAGCAGCATTGACTAATCCATCTACTTTTATTTTTGTGATATCTCCTTTTATAAGTGTGATTTTCATTTCTTAATCTTCAAATACATTTTTAAAAGCTTGAATAAACTTTTCATTTCTAGAATAAATCGCAAATACTACTCTTTTAAACTGGTTCTTAAACTTTCCGTTCAACTGTTTATAAAACAAATTTGCTATTGTATTTGGATCATTTTGAAACACACCACAACCCCATGCGCCTAGAATTAAGTCTTCATGATTTCTATCCTTAGCTACAGATAAAACATTTTCAATTCTTTGTTGCATTATTGACGGTATATAACTAACCTTTCTAGGCTCCTCGAATTTTACAATTCCAGCATTTACTGCAGCACAGGTAATAAATGTTGTATTACAATAGTTATCCATTAATTCTCCATTATTATTTCTAAAAACAGGAACTTTTGGGCTGTATATCATTGCATCTGTATATATACAAGATCTCATATTTCTATGCATTTGATAATACTCAAAATTCTCTTTTAACGTAGGGTATAAAGCCGATGACATAGCCAAGCTTTCTTCTTGAGATAAAGCACCATTAAGAAACCCTCCACCAGGCTTTTTTGCCGATGCAAAATTAAGGCACATTATATTTTTTATACTTTCTGAGTTTAATCTTAAAATGGCGCTAAGAGAATCCTCCGATGTTATTTCAATAGAGGTTTTGATATTTGAAGGAATTAATTCCTTTTCTCTATAAGTTTTTAAATCTTCATTATTTAAATAAAAAGAACCGCTTACAGCATTCTGTATATCATTTTCTATGTAAACTCTTTGCCTATTTGAATCAAGATAATATCCCTTTTCAATTATATCAAGAGTTTGCCTTGCCTTAATTTTTCTTTCTTCACTATTCATTTGATATCAATTTTTCTAATTTCAACAATTCAACCCCTTCATTTACTGTTTTAAAACTATCCGTAGTAAAAATCTTTGTAAAATATTGATTAAGTTCCTCAAGACCTTTACTAAAAATACCATGACTTACAGCTAGATACAAATTGCCCGCATTATGCTTTTTCAGTTCTTTAGCCAAACCAATAAAAGTCCCACCACCATCACATATATCATCTACAATTAAACAATCTTTGCCTTGTAGATCATCTTCATAAACTCTAAAGCCTTCCAATTGTCCGTTTTTGACATTTCGTTTTTTTGAACATTCTA
>PAJL01000111.1 GCA_002706045.1 Flavobacteriaceae bacterium | reverse complement strand
TTATTTTTTAGTTCTAAAACTACATCATCGTAGTCATTTAAGTCCCAATAGCGTTTGTCAAGTGGGAATTTATGTTTTTCTGTATTACAACTTATTATAGTTAAGCTAATTAACGCTATAAGGATAATTCTAATTTTTGTCATTAAATTCTATTTTTGGTTCTTTATACTCAGACAGCAAATTTAGTAAACTGTCAACTTCTTTTTCATATTTTTTTTGTTCGCTTAAAACGTAACTATGAAAAGTGTCATAGTCGTATTGTCTTTGATATTTTCTTTCATTTTGTTCTGCTTGTCGAATTATTCCCTCGATTTTCTTATCGTCAAACCTTTTTAGTTTTGTTATTTTCTCTTTGGCTTTTCTTACGAACAATTCGGTTATTTTAATATGATACTTTTCGTGTGTTAGCAATTCCTTACTATTTGTGTTCTTTTTGTAAACAAATGAACGTGAAGGATAAAATAGAGATTGAACTTTTACAGAATTATCATCAATGTCACTCTCTATTGATGTAACAACATATGCAAACCTTTCATTCCCGTAAAGTGATTTTTTAAAAAACTCTAATCCTCTAAAATTTTCAAAAGTTATTTGGCCATATTTGTCAAAAGTTAGCGGTTTTTCATAGTTCAGATAGTTTGTGTGGCTCAAAACTCCAAATCCGATAAGAATGGGAATTATTATAGCTACGCTATACTTCAAGAATTTTTTAAACTTCTTTAGCGGAATTTTATTTCCGCCTTTATTTTCTTTTATGGCGAGATATAAATGATAAAAGACTGGTGAAAAATAAACCAGAAATATTAAAGTAATTATTAAATAATCATTCATTCGATTTGGTTGGTTCTAATTGCCTACAACGGTCTCGGCTATAAGTAGTTGCGTGGTTTAGCACTAAACTTTGCAAGTACACACCAAACTGAAAATCCGCGAGGATTTTCAGAAGTAGGCGAGAACAAGCAATTACTTATAGCCATTGTTAGCAACAGATTTTTATTTGATTAATTCGTTAATGTTCAAGTTCAATGTCAAAATGAATGCAATAAAATTCAGTTTATCAGAATCATCTGAGAGAATATTAGAAAGACCTGCGTCAAATTTACCCTCTATTGATAGATAATTGTTTAAATTAGTTCCAGCTCCTAATTGAGCTCCAAAAGTAGTAGAATTGAATATTTCTTTTACATCTGTTCCATCCAATTCGGCTGAAGTCAAAATAGATATTTTTGGTCCACCAATTAAATAAAATCCTTTAAAGTATTCATCGCTAAAAGAGTATTTTAAGTTTGGTGTAAGAACAAGAAAATTCATTTTTATGTCATTCTTGCTATCAGTTGCAAGTTTGTTATTCGTGTATATTAAATCAGACTTAAGTCCTAGTTTGTTCGATAAGTAATAGTCGAGATAAGCACCTCCATAAAAGTTTGTAACTCCTGAATTATCTACAAGATTTAATTCCGAAGCACCATCGCTGTATGTAGAGGTTATATTTCCGCCAAGCACAAGTCCAAAATTCAAATCCTGTCCATAAATAGTTGTTGTAATAAAGAAGAGAATTAAGTTTAAATAGTTGTTTTTCATTATAATGTTTGTTTAATTTGTTGCTAACGGTTTTGTGTATGATTAGTGGCGTGTTTAAGCACCTAATTTAGCAAATAAAAACCGAATAGAAAATCCGCGAGGATTTTCGTAAGTAAGCTTGAACTAGCCATTAATTATACACGTTGTTGCCAGTAGTTTTTTATTTCAAATCCTCAATAGCATCTAAAAAGTCAAATTCGTGAACTAAAGAAATTTTATGTCCATTTTTTCTTAAATCCAAAGCTTTTTCTACTTTTCTGCCATAACAAGCAAAAGCCCAAGCTGGATTTCCATTATCTCCAACAATTAGATAGTCAGTTTTTTTAGTTAAAGTCTTTGTAGGAATTCCACCTAAATCCGAAATTGTCTTTTCCAATGAAGCTCTATTGCCACTTTTCAAAACTCCAGTTATACAAAAAGTTTTTCCGTCTAATTCTATTTCAGGGTCGCTTGTGCAATGACCAGAAATATTTATTTCGTTTGTCTCTTGGTTTATTTGCTTTTCAATTTCTTTATTCTCTAAATTGACGAATTGATTTAGGTAAGCTTTTAAGACTAATTTTTCTTCTTCTTCAATTTTTCCGTCTGAAACTATTGACAATATTAAACTCCTAATTTCATCATAAGGATAATAAGTGCTCAAATGAGTATTTTCCTCAAGCCATTTTTCAAGGTCACGAACTTCTTTGTCGTCTATTATTCCGTCTGCTAAAATTCCGTGGCAAATTCCTTGTAAAATTTGTAGGTCAGATGTTACTCCATTATAATAGAAATTGTCATTTTCATATTTTTGACAAAGCCAATACAAATCTTCGATTGTTTCTGTTGCAGGAATGTTGTTTGAAACAGTTTCCTCAATTATTGCCATAAACTCTTTGAAAGGGTTTCGGTTTATTAATTCTTTGTGATTTGAAGCCCATTTTTGAAGTTCGTTAATTTCTTCTTTGTTTACTTCTTGGTCTGAATTGATTCCGATTAATATTCCTTTGAGAGAGCTTATCGCTTTATCAGCTCTTGCTCTTGAAGTAACTATATTTAATTCTTTTTCGCTTAATTCACTCATTGATTTCGGTTTTTTCTCAAATTACTGGCAACGGTCTCGGCTATGAGTAGTTGCGTGGTTTAGAAATTAAGCTAGCAAGTACATACCAAGCTGAAAATCCGCGAGGATTTTCAGAAGTAGGCGAGAACAAGCAATTACTTATAGCCATTGTTGTGTGCAGTTTTTTTTATTTCAGTCGTTTTTTAATATCCATTCGTTGGTGTAAAATTCTAACAATTTCCACGATATCATTTTCCACTTTTCTATAAAAAATCAAATGGGATTTTATTTTAGTCACTCGATAATTCTTTCGAGTTTGTTCCGCTGACTTTCCAGTCATAAAGTTGTCAGCTATAAATTCAATTTCCGTAATTATTAAGTCGTAATATCTGTCGGCTTGTTCTTTAGACCATTTATTGAGCGTATAAATCCAAATTTTATCTAAATCCTCAATCGCTTGTTGACTTATGCGATATTTGTTTTTGCTCATAAGTGTTTACGATGTAATTCTTTCAGATGTTGTTTTGGGTCAAAATTTTCAACAAATCCACTATTTTCCCCAACCTCGAGAGCTTTAATCAGTTCCCTTTCCTTTTTTTCTTCACGTTCTAACAAACGTAAAGCAGAACGAATTACTTCGCTAACTGAACCGTATCTTCCAGAATTTACTTCTTCTCTTATGAAATCCTCAAAATGATTTCCGAGTGATATTGATGTGTTTTTTCCCATTTTGACTATAATTTTACTCAAATATACCAAATCTTGGTAACGTAGCCAAATTGCACACAACGTTTTTGTATATGAAAAGTAAGGGTTTTCTCGCTTTTCTTTTCGACGTTGTGGTTTTTTAGATTTGTGTGCAGACTTTGGGCTCGGCACGTTAGCCCTTATTTTTTATATACGTTGTTGTGTGTAGTGTTTTTATTTCTGTTATTACTTTCAATTCCGATTAGTTTTTCTAATTTAGTTGAAAATTTTAATTTATGACCAAAGAAGAACTTAAAGATGAAATCCGAGTTTTAATTCGAGAGTTTGGTGAAAAAGAAACTTATCAAGAACAATTTAAAATTGCTAAACTCATTTGGGCTACGCTTTTAACAGGTAACTTTAGAGAGTCTGATTTATATAATTTACATAAAGATATGAGAATATGGATTCTTAACTTTAAGCTTTATGAAAAAGATAAATCAAAATTTGGTTCAGTTACTTTAGATTTCCAATCCGTTCTCTCGTCTGCCGAATTGCATCAAGATAATTAGTTCTCATTATTTCTCTCATTTTAATCTGTTTAGTGGTTATGTCAGATTTAGGTTTTTCTTTAAGTAGTTCTATTTGTTTTTCTGTTATCTCTAACAAGGTTTTATAAACAGGTAATTTTTCTTTTTCCTCTAAAATTCCGTTCATTATGTCATCTTCGATATTATCCATATAGTTGTGTTTTATTACATTACACACAACGGTTTTGTGTATGGCTCGTTGCGGAAAATCAGCTATGATTTTCCGCCGTAACCGAAAGAGAGCAAATTGCAATGAATTCCGATTAGGAATTCAGCCGCAATGAGCTATACACGTTGTTAGCCAAAGTTATTTTTCATATTGATAATAAATGGTTTTTTGTATTTCTTTTGTCTCATAATCTTTAATAACTTCTTTTTCAAGCAAACCGTTGTCAAAATAGTAATATTCTGTTTCATCCATAAATTGCGCTTCATCAATGAGTTTGATTTTTCCAAAAAGAGTTTTTTTATACTCAAGATGCGGAAACTGAACTAATTTAAATAGTCTATCATTTTTGTATTCATAAGTGGTCTTTTTAACACTCCCTTCGTATTTAAAGTAAAGACATTCAATTAGAAAACCATTTTTGTTAAATGTATATTTTACTTTATCAGGCTCATCTATATGAATTATATTATTGATAGTTTTTTTGTCATTCCATTCATGCTTTATTCTGAATTCTTCACCATCTGAATGATAAACAGTTCGCTCAAAAATTAAGTAATCTCCAGAGTATTCAGATTCAGTGGTGTAAACTAATACCTCTTTATTGTCTCTAATATTTATTAGAGTTTCTTTAATTTCCTTACCATCCGAACAGGTTATTTCTTTAATCGAGTCATATACTCTATCTGAAATTGAGTCTTCGAATAAGTAAAATCTAACTTTGAATTCTGTATCATCAAGATGCTCATATTCTGAAATTATACCGTTTATGTGGTCAGTGATTTTCAAGACTTTACCTTTTTCATAGATATATTCTTTTCGAATAAATTTTTCTCCATCAGATTTTGTGAATATTGTTAGTTTATTGAAATCTAGAGGTTGTGATAATGTTGAAAAGTGTCCTTTGAATATCATTTGTTTTTAATTTTGGCTAACGTGTTTGTATATGAGCTGTGGCGTGTTTAGCCACAGACCTTTTTTAATAAAACTGGCTTTGGGAAATCCGCAGGATTTTCCAAGTAGGGAACGACCAAGCCATAGCTTATATACGGTGTTGGCATTTCGTTTTTTTTAGTTTTATCAATTCAAATATTCTTTTGAAGTTGTAATCGTTCCATCAAGATTTCTAATCCAATTTTCTACGAAATTTATTTGTTTTTTTGAATTGTAGCTAATTTTTTCGATTGAAAAAAGAATTCCTTTATTCGAATATCCTTTCGTGACTTTAAACTTATTTGTTTGAATAGATACAAAATATGATTCTAAAACAGAGTTTGTATAATACTCTATAATCTTTTTGTTTTTTAATGTTTTATGCTTTTCGTAGAATAGAATTATTGATTGATTAAAATGTTTATGGCTAAAAATCAATTTCTTATTTTTAATTTCAGGATTCAAATCCTTTAAATGAAGACGTATTTGACTTATTTTGTTATCATCATAGAATAGTTGAACTGAATTTTCAATATTTTGTGGCTGGTTATGTTCCATTAGTTTAACTCTAAAATATTTAATATAAGGTTTTTTTTACGAAAAATATTCTATCGTTCTTTCTGAAACTTGAACTAATTTGCCTTTTTCGAATTCTAATTTTGATAACCAATTATTTTTTTCGTCGTATTGATATTCGTAGCTGTAGTTTGACACTATACTTCCGTCTCCTTTAAATGTGTTCATTTCAATTTTGTCTCCTTGTTTGTTGTATTTGTTCATTGTCAATAGATGGATAGTTTCTTCTTCCAAATCATAAATTGTCATTTCCAAAACGTTGCCGTTTTCGTCATTGGTGTAAGAAGTTATTAAGCCATTGTTTTTTATCCCTAGCAGTTGGTTTAATGGATTGGGAAATTTTGATGGGGTTTGAAATTTTTCAGCTACAAAATTTCCATCATATTTGTAAAGTTCTTCGACTCCTGTCGGTAAATTTTTTACAACACTAACTTTGCCGTTTTCATATTCGTATTCATTAATTTTTTTTCCATTACGATATAATTCGGTTCTTTCATTTCTTGAGTTAAATACGTAGAGTTCATAACTGTCTTCTTCATTATTTCTATCATAATTTTGGTAGCCTTTTTTGATATTGCCATTAAATAAAGATTTTTGAGTTAGAAATATTGTACCATTTTCTTCAAATTCCTTTTGTGACAATTTAATTCCAGCTGAATTATAAGTTGAAATAATTCGTGTTCGAAATGATTTAATTCCGTTATTAATGAAGAACGTTTTAAGTTCAACTTTTTTTACATCTTTTCTTAATTCGTCAAGAGTTTTGTCTAAAGTTAATGCAAAATTTAGCATATTATCTCGGTTTTTTAAAATGAATGCCAACGGTTTCGGCTATGAGTAGTTGCGTGGTTTAGCACTTAACTTTGCAAGTACACACCAAACTGAAAATCCGCGAGGATTTTCAGAAATAGGCGAGAACAAGCAATTACTTATAGCCATTGTTGCCAGTAGTTTTTTATTATCAGTTGTTATTGAAATAATATTTTTTATCATCACGACCTAATACTTCATCGATAGAAACCGAAACAGTATTGTCCACATCAACGCTTCCAGATACTTCAACTTCTCCAGAAACATCAGCGTTTACATAACCTCCTTTAACATAAACATCTTGTTTCGCAGTTGCATTTTGAAAAACTATTGCCCAAATACCTATTGCGATTGCTATTAGTGTGATTTTTGTCACTTTATCGTTACTATTCATAAAATTAAATTTTTAATCTTCGTTATTTGATTTGTAAAATGCATAAACTTCTTTTGTGTCAAGGTTAATATAAACTCTCGCACCATTTGTTCCTAAAGTTGAATCCTGTATTCCTACACTATTATCTTCATCATCTAAAAACATAAAAACGGTCGTGTCGTAAAACCAACTTGGAATCCAAATAATAAAATATTCTTTCGTTTTTTTCTTGTAGCCATAAAGATTGTTTTTAAACAGGTTGTAAATTATATAATCTTTATTCTCGGCTGTTTTCTCTTCGAATTCATAAGGCGGATTTTTTGTATATCTAAATTTTATTTCCGTTTTGTCCTTAAAGATTTTCTCATAAATGTCCTTATTGTCTATTTTCCAATGTTCATCTAATGTCAACTCATTGCTTGGTTTATAAACGTATTCCGATTCGGATGCTTTTTGCTCAAAAAAGTTCAAAACGGTTTTATTTTCTATCTCGTCGATATTGCTAAATCCATAGGATGAATAATTATAATCGCTCCAAGAATATTCAAGTGAATAAAATTTGCTGTCTTTAAAACTATATGCGTTAAAATAATAGCTACCATTACCACTTGAGCCACCTGCTGAATGAGAGCCAAAATAAACTAGGTTTTCGTTAGAAGAAAAGTTTTCGATTTCTCCGTTTGTATTTGAAAAAGTCAATTTGTCTTTTAAAGACCAACTTCCAGCGAAGTTTTTATATACAAATGCTGTACATTCTCCCCAAACACTAAAATCACAAATAATACCCGTTAAAAATGTTCCACTTTCCGTTTCTGACTTCAGAGAATAGTTTATTTCCTCTAAAGTCAATTTTTTTAGGATTGTAATATCATTTTCATCATTCAGTTGCGAAAAACCAATTGAAGAGTAAAAGATTATAGTCCAAAAAAGTAGCTGTTTTTTCATTCGGTTCGTTTTTTTCAAAATTACTGGCAACGGTCTCGTATAACCGTCAGTTACGGGATTAAAGATAATGTTTTTCGGTTAAGAACTGGCGTTAGCAATTCCGAGTGGATTCGGACGTAGTCGAATCCGCCGTAATTGCGGTTATACATTGTTGTGCGTAGGCTTTTTGTTTTCACTTCAGTCAATCCAATGTTTTTAGATAGTCCAATATTTCGTCCGAAGCCTTAATCATTTTGGTTTCTATTTGTTCAGTGAGTTTGTCCAGATTATTAAAATCGGGATTTTCAACCAAGGTTGTTTCAAGAATGGAATATTTTGGCATTTCTGTTTTGTCTTTATTCCATTTTGTGTTTTTCAGTAGTTCCCAATATTTTTTTTGAGTCGGAATGGTATTTCCAAGTAGCCAAATCTCGAATCTCATTTCCACGTGATTCAGAACAAGTCCGAATTTTAGCTTTTTGCTTTTTAAAAAATCGTTCGAGTAGTAGAAATACGTAAAGTCCAAATATCCGTGTAGAATTCCAGCAAATGAATATTGGTCAGATAGAGTTTTAATGAATTCCGTTCTTAATTTCATAACGAATTTCACGAGCTCATTGTAAGCAATTAATATGTCGCCTTTTTCAAGTTGTTCTTTATAAACTGCAACGTATTTATTTAAATTTTCCATTTACTTTTCTGTAAGATTCTTTGGTTGGCGGTTTTGTCAGCTTACGCACAACGGTCTTGTATATGAAAAGTAGCGGATTTAACGCACTGACTTTTCGGTTTATCATTGACCTTAAATGTATGAAAATCACATTGGATTTAGCACTCAAACCGCTATTTTTTATATACGTTGTTGTGCTTAGTGTTTATCTACTATTTGAATTGTATAAATTTTAATTTCTAATATCAAGGATTTTAGATTCATAATGTCTGTATGAGGGCATTCCATCGTGAAGTGGGAAAAGCATTGTGTTTATTTTGTGTCCGATGCCAGAGTTTCTATATCTTTTGTAGCTTTCCTCCGAATCAAATTCGATGTAGGTGATAAATCGGTTTGGGTCTTCAAGGTCATTTGAAAATTCAAAGTTTATACATCCTTGTATTTGCCGAAAATCTTTTCCGATTTCTATCTGGTTTGCAATAAATTCGTCTCTCGATTCGGGCTTCACCCGAACCAAAACTTTAATGCTCTGTATTTTATTCATTTCCATTTCTTGTTGGTTATTATATAAAGTGCTAAAAATTAATGAAGTTAGTATGACGATTGCCAATATGGTTTTTGATGCCATTAGTTACATGTGTTAATTATTGATAGTTTTTAATTCCTTGACCATTTTTTCATAATAAAAGAATGATAGTATAAGTACCGCAAAGAAAATAAGTGGTGCGATTGCAACTATCAAAGGGTCACTTGAAGCAATATGTGCAATTGTTGCTGAAATAATGGTAGTAGCAAATCCTGCATAAGCAAAATACTTGATGCTCTTGGGTGTAAATGGAAATAATAAAGCTAACGCTCCTAATATTTTTGCTATCGCTAATTCTACTCTAAAATAATCTGGAAACCCTAAGTGTGCAAAAGCCAACTTCATTTCAGGATTTGTGAGGTAATTAAATGCACTAAATAGCATTAATAAGCAAAATAAGGCTGTTGTTGACCAGTAAATAATTCTTGTTTTTTTCATTTTATTAATGTTTTAATATTGTCTCCACAAAAATAAGTATATTTGGTTTCATAATGTAATCAGATACCTAAAGGTAATCAGTAACTTTTAGGTAATCTAAATAGAAAAATATGGAGAAAAAAGACCACAAAGATTGCTTAGCAGCCTTAGTTCCTGTGCGAGATACACTTGATGTCATAGGTGGTAAATGGAGAATATTAATCCTTATTTCTATTTCAAGTGGAAATAAGAATTTCAGGAAAATAGAGAGAAGTATTCCAAAGCTCTCAACAAAAGTTTTGTCTAATGAACTTAAAATTATGGAGCAAAATCACTTAATTACTCGTACGGTAGTTAATGGCTTTCCGGTTCGGACAGAGTATGCGGCAACAGAATATTCAAAAACATTGAAAAATGTTATAGCTGAACTTTATGATTGGGGAACTAATCACAGGAAAAAAGTCTTTGGAAGTTCAGTGTAGATTTTCGTTGTTTTTCCATTTTTCAACATTAAGCACAACGGTCTCGGCTATGAGTAGTTGCGTGGGTTAGCACTTAACTTAGCAAGTACACACCAAACTGAAAATCCGTGAGGATTTTCAGAAGTAGGCGAGAACAAGCAATTACTTATAGCCATTGTTGGCAATAGTTGTTTTCAATTCAATTTATTTCTCTAAAAATTCTTTTTCATTTTCAGTTAGTAGTATTTTAATATTTTCATTTTTCAGACTATTAGGTAAATTTTTGTAAAAAGGTTTATCAAAGTCAATATTCCCTTTTGATAATTTTTCACCTAATCTACTTTGAGTAACAAATAAACTTTGTTCAGAGGTAATTTTGTCAGTATTATTTTCAGTTTTAATTATTCCTTTAAGTTTTGAAATATAATAACTTATCGAATATTTACCATTTTTTAGTTTATTAAACGAAAGTTCAGTAATATGACTTTCAGTCTTCTTTTTGTAAGGGATATTATAAATTTTTGAAATATCGTCTTCAAAATCTGTATCATAAATCATATTGAATTTTAGTTGTTTTATAGCCTTATAATCTTTATCAAATACAATTAAACTATTTTTATGATTGTAAATTACTTCCCCATTTTGTCTCAAGGTTGCATTAAAGAAAACAGTATTGGTATTTTCATTCTTTTTTATTGATTTTATTTCATAGTCATCCGTTAAATTAATGAGTAATTCTAATAATAAATTTAAGTGCGTGAATTGAAAAAATAATTTATTTTCAATATACGCAGCCTTTGAGCTAGCTAAAGAATTATCTAATTCTATTATTTTGGAATAATCAACCGATTGTAGATTAATAATGTTTTGTTTATCTATTGCAATATTAGATTTGAAAAGTGAATTTTTACTAAACCATTCTAATTGTGCCTGAAATAATCTTGATAAAGAGTCATTAACACTAAAAGTTTCCTTGTAGGTACAATTATGTATTATTTTTTTTGTTGAATATTTCTTTAAATAGCTATTTTCTAAAATCTCCTTAAACTTCTGTTTTAAATCAAGATTATAAATTACAACTTCATCTAATTGATTTGTTTTTGGAATAAGAAATAAAGTATCTTTTTGCTTGAAAAACTCAAAAGAGAATTTCTTTTCAATATAATTTATATGTGACACAATTATTTCGTTTTCTAATAGAGGTATTTTGACTTTACCATCTGCATTAGAGATACTTCCGATTTCTAAACTTGGATAAAAAACTTGGACTAAATCAATTGGTTTTTTAGAGTTATTATCCAGAATAACTAATTCTTTCGACTGGGAAAAGCTAGTATAGGTAATGCAAATTAAAAAACAGTTAATTAGTATTTTCATAATATTAGTTTTTATAATTTTTTGATTAATTCTATTAACTTCGGGAAGTTTTCGTCAATTATTGCCAACGATTTAGGATATGATAAGTTGCAGAATTGAGATATAATGCTTTTCATATTTTAATCGTGGTTATTTAAAAAGTTAAAATTATTAATTTAATACTGTTTCTGCAATTTATTATATGCAGTGTTAGCAAACGTTGTAATCATAGTGGTTAAAGAGAGATGCTATTAACACCTCCCTTTTTTCTTAAAATAGTAATAAGTAGAAAATCGCAACATCAATAATCGAAATTTTCATCTCAAAATTACTAAACTTAATTAAAAGCATAGTATTGTTTTTAATCGTTGAATAACCACCCAACTAAATTAAGTCCACGTACAGATGGTTTGTGTTCAAAGCGAGTACATCTGTACGTTCACTAAAATATTTAACTCGCTGTATTGTTCATAACGTTTTGTTTTAAATTATTCTATGTTCTGTTTAATAGTAAATTCGTATATCGCAATTAGCGAAGCTATAAAAGCTACTAATACTGTAATTTTTACAAATAAAGACCAAGCATTGAAGTTTTTTATTTTTTTAACACTTTTACTTTCCATAATACTAGCAATTGACCATTTTAAACGGAAAAATAAATAAGGTTTATATGGCATAAACTCCAAGTGATATTCTGTATTTGTATATTTCCTATTATATTCTTCTAAATTAGAGGTTTTTTGTCTTTCTACTCTTATTTTGTCACTTATCGTACTTATCCTTTTGTATCTGTATATTTTCTTAAATCTATTAAATGAATTTCTTACAACTTTGTCATTTTCCATCGTAATGTTTGCTAACGGTTTTGTGTATGATTTCGTTGCGTGTTTAAGCACTAAAGTTAGCAAATAAATCACAGATAGAAA
>PAJL01000110.1 GCA_002706045.1 Flavobacteriaceae bacterium | reverse complement strand
TTTGTGTATGATTTCGTTGCGTGTTTAAGCACTAAAGTTAGCAAATAAATCACAGATAGAAAGTCCGCGAGGACTTTCGTAAGTAAGCTATAACTAGCAATGAATTATACACGGTGTTGGCACCAGTTATTTCTGCCTTTGTCCAATTAAAAAGAGGTTATTGACTCTTTTCGGAAATTCTTTTTTGTCATATAATTCTAATAGATAATTCGCAACTTCCTCATCTAGTTTCTTAAAATTAGAATATAATTTATAAGAGTATTTTAATAAATCGAGATTTCTTGAATATTTAAATCCATCAACGACTCTTATATTCGGATTTGTTGGTAGTTTACACCAAATTTTCCACATCGTTTTAGTTTTATAAAATATTATTGTTGGCATACTATCAATTGGACAATAATGAACAAAACAATCTCTTAAATTTTTCATTTCGTCAATCCAGTCTTGTTTTGCCTTTCTAAAAATATCTACGACACCATTTAAATCTTTCTTTTTTGAGAGTTGATTCAGAGACAAAGGTGTTTGATGCTCAAATTCAAGTCCCGAGATTCTTGATAAAATATCCAATGATGCACTTAATGCATTTAATAAAGCCTCAAATTCCCAATAAATTTGATAAGTGTAAGTATTATAGATTCCTCGCTCATACATTTCACTCTTTTCAATTTTAGACTTTTCTTTGAGAAAATCCTTTAGATGCAATTCATAAAGTGAATGAATTTTTTTTATTCGAAATTCCACATTGTCAATGTGATATCTATAATATCTAGGGAATTCTCTAGCATACCAATAAAATTCAGAATCTTCGTCCGAATCTTCGTCTAGTTTATCTAATATTTCAAAGCGCATTTTGTCAAACGCTTTTACAACATTTGGTGAAGTTTTATAAAATTTAGGTAAGGCTTTTAAGGTTATCTTCATTATTTTATTTACGTCTTCTAGATAGAGTAAAATTCGGTTTTAGCATTTGTCGATATGCCATTCTCACATCATCAAGTCCAATTCCTAGCTCACTTATGCTTTGGTTATCATAATTGTCAGGATTTACCCAATATTCAGATTTATGGTCGCAAGCTCTTGATAAATCCTCGTCAAAATGTCGAACAGGAATTGCAGCAGCAGACCAATATTTGACCAAAAGAGCTTCTCTGTCTGGATTTTTAGGGCTACCTTTTTCTAAATCTCGGTAATACAGATAGGTTTCATCTAATGCGTTAGAAATTGCTCTTAAAGCAGAATCTTTTAATTCTCTTCTATCTTTAGAAAGTGTCGCAATTGGTCCTAATATTTTGGTTAGTCCAGCAAGTATTTCATTTAGCATAAAGTTTATTTTTTAATTGGTGCCAACGGTCTCGGCTATGAGTAGTTGCGTGGGTTAGCGGTTAACTTTGCAAGTACGCACCAAACTGAAAATCCGCGAGGATTTTCAGAAGTAGGCGAGAACAAGCAATTACTTATAGCCATTGTTAGCATACGTTTTTATTTCTTATGGAACTACGTCAAATTTTGTCGTTCCGTTTTTGTTGAATATTGTGGTCATTATTTCTTTTCCAATTTCAGTCGCTTTGTATTTATCCACATTTAATTCGAGTTTATAAACAGGTGCTTCTTTTAAATCAGAGTAATGAGGTTTATTTCCGTAAGTCGTTTTGATTAAATTATAGTTATTCTTATTCGCAAAACTTGTAATTTTTTCAATATAAGGTTTTTGGTCATTTGTCATAACCTCAAATTCAATGTTTATCTTACCTTTATTATCAGCGAAATATATGCAGTCAATTCCGTCAGATGTTATTCCGAAAAAATCGTACTCCAATTGTCCGTTCAGCAATTGAGTCATTACAGATTCCAATTCGTTAAGTTGAATTTGTTTAGCAACTTGTATATTCTGATTATTTCCGTTTTTGTTTTTAGATATGAAGTAGATAATTCCGATTAATACTAAAACTCCAATTATTATTCCTGTTTTCATTTGTTGTTCGGTTTTCTTAAATGTATGCTAACGGTTTTGTATAAGATTAGTTGCGTGGTTTAGCAACGAATTTAGCAAACACAAACCGAATAGAAAATCCGCGAGGATTTTCGTAAGTAGGCTCGTACCAAGCAATTAATTTTATACGTTGTTGTAGCACGTTTTTATTTTATTTATCCAGTTATTTTTGTTTTCTATAATATCCCTCGGCAATTCATTAATTTCATTCTGTTCAATTTTTTCTAAACAAGCCGATGCTATTGTTTCAGTTCCATTAATTTTCAAAATTTCATTTCGGTCAGGTTTTCCAAATTCCAATGTTATGAACGATGACCAAATTCCAACACGATATTGAGATTCCATTATAAATTCAGCAAAATTTTGAAGTCCGATTTCACTTATTATTTCTTTACCAAGTTCAATTATTCCTTTGTATTCATTAGAGTTCGATTTGTCAAAATCAAATGGATGAATTCCTGAAAAATAAAGGTTTTTGCATCCAAACATAAAGTCAGTCGTTTTAGGATTCATTGTCTTCGTTTAATATTAGACTAACAAACTCTTCCGTTGTAATTGTATATCCATACCAATCTGCACCATCAAATTTAGCGTTAGAAAATTTACAATTAATAAATTCAGCTCCACTCAATAAACTCCCACTTAAATCAGCATTTGTAAAGTCAACACGTTCAAATTTACAGCATTTGAATCCGCAATTTTTTAAATTACAATTCCGAAAACTAGTTCCTGTAAAATCAGCACTAAAGAACATAGAGCCTTGAAGATTTGAATCGTCCAGAGTCAAATGTTGAAGATTTTCGTGTACCTCAAAATCACAATTCGGAAATTCACGTTCTCCCTTTTCATACCTTTCTAAAAGGTCTCCTATGTATTTTGGAATTTCATTAGTCATTTCTCTAATGTGCTACAACGGTCTCGGCTATGAGTAGTTGCGTGGTTTAGCACGTAACTTTGCAAGTACACACCAAACTGAAAATCCGCGAGGATTTTCAGAAGTAGGCGAGAACAAGCAATTACTTATAGCCATTGTTGGGCACAGTATTTTTTTAAATTCAGTTTATAAATTTATCTTATATTCTAATTTTGCTCCGTCAGCGTTGAAAATCAATTGTTCTTCTGTTATCGCTTTACCTTTAATATTATATTCGATTTTTTCTCTACTAAACATTTTGCCATTTGGCGAAAACCCTTTAGTAATTTTAAATTCATTCGTCTTTTCTATTTCAAAATAAGAATTTATTTCGTTATTGGTATAGTATTCAATGTATTTTTTCCCTTCCTTCATATAATGTTTTTCGTGAAAATAAGTCAACTTGTCTTTAAAATGTTTTTCGCTAATTATAAGAACATTGTTTTTAATATTATTAATACAGGTAAAAAATAAGCGTACTTGCGTTACTATATTACTTTCGTAATAAAGTTCCATTTTTTTGAAATTATTTTTATCGTAATATGCTACTACATTTGAGGTCATTTTCTAAATTATATGTTTTAATAAACTCGTGAATTTTTTGATTAACTCTATACTGAAAACTTATTTTATTAAGTTCGGGTAATTTGTATTCTTTTTGTTTATCTCTTATATCGTAAGCAGAATAATTTTCTTTTAAAAGTTCAGTTATGGGTTTATATTTTTCGAGAAAAAGTGATGTTTCATAAAATATTTTAAGTAACAATTTCTTAATGAATTTTTCAATTAAATTTATATTAAGATGATTTTTGACAAAATTAGTCCATAGATGTTCATTTATAAATTTGTCGTTGTAAAAGCAGTAATTCCATTCTTTATCAAGATTTATAAAGTCTTTAAAGTTGAAGTCTGCTAACTCGCAGTTTTCAAATAATTCCAAAACATTTTTATATTTCACTTCATAATAACCGTTATGTGCTAGGTTACCGACCAAATAGCTGAAATCGATTTTTTGATTTAAATAAAAGTTCAAGTTTTCCTTATAAACTTTAAATAATTTATTCTGTGCGAGGTTTTCCCAACCGTTTACGTAAATATTTTCGTGTTCTCGCCAGTCACTCCAATCGTGTGTTTTTACTCCAATTTTTTCACTTCGATTTAAATGGTTTTTAAAAAGCCTGATAGATTCATTTGTCAATTTACCTATTCGAGATATAATCCATAAATCAATTTTGTCAATGTATTTTGAAAGTAATTCTTTGTCCCATAGGATGCCTTTATTAGAGGAAATGCTTGGTAAAATTTCCTTATCAAAATTAAAATATTCAAGAGCTGTATAGTCTTTCCAAATCCACTTATTTTCAAATTTTGAAATAAATTGAAATGACCAAGGTAATGATGGGTTACCACTTAAAGAATTCCAACACCATTTATCAAAATATTTTTTTATTAAGGTATCGCTCCAATCTACATTTGTGTTTGAGCTTAAACTTTTAAAGTCAATATGATTTATAAAAAAATCAATTAAATCTGAATCCCAACGAATACTATTATTTGAGCTTAAATCAGTCCAATCCCAAGAATGCTTAACGGAATTAATGATGTTCTTAGACCAATTCAAAGTTTTCGATAAACTAATTGAGCCATCTAAATAAGAAAAAGGATTTTTTTGATGTGCGTATTCATTGTCAAAAGTCTTTACTAAACAGGATTTCTTTCCTTTTTTGTTTGTACCTGATTTTTCCCAAGCATACCATTTATGTCTTGAAAAAATAAGATAGTCTTCATATTTTTTTAATTCCTTTTCAGTCCAAATTAAATTGGGATAACTAGATATAAAAGACCAATTAAGAAATTCTTTATTATTCTCTATTAAATCGAAGTTCCATTTGATAACTGGGTTTCTATGAAGACTATCCCAATCCCAAATGTCCTTATGATTAGTAATTAATTCATTAGTCCATTTTATATGAGTATTAGAATAATCAGAGAAAATAACTTCTTTATTTTCGCCAAACCGATTAAAAAAAGTATCTATTTCATTGTTCTTTATGTAGATGAATCGCTTTTCAGAAGGTTCGCTTAAAGTTGTGTGCCTCGCTCTAATTTGACTTAATGTTTGCTCTAGATTATCTGATGAAATAAAAACCTTGAAAAATTCTTTATCTGTTAATGAATCAGAATCATAAACAGGCGAAACATAAGGTGCTTGGATTTGATAATAGTGATATAATACTTTAACCTTATCCAATTTTTTGGCTTTTATAATCTCATCACAATTAATTTTTTCCAAAATTGGTTTAGGATATTTTAATAAAAAGTCTAAAACATCTTTTTTGTCAATCATTTTATTAAAATAGTAGTTTTTTCATATTGTGCCCAACGTTTATGTATAAGATTAGTGGCGTGTTTTGGCATCTAATTTAGCAAATAAACACTAGATAGAAAATTCGCGAGAATTTTCGTAAGTAGGCGAGAACTAGCCATTAATTTTATACGGTGTTGTGCGTTCGGCTTTTTATTTTCTCTTTATTTTCGATATTGTCTTTCCGATAGATTTTGTCGGTTTGTCCATATCTTTTTTTGCAAAGTCAATCGCTTCTTGAATTAATGCAGTCACTTTAGGGTTTCTGTAGTCATTCGGTGTTTTTACATCAATGTGTCTTATTAATTTTCCTGTTCCCGTCAACAATTGGTTAGGGTCTTTTAAAAGTGTTCCTTTGTTAAATCCCAAATTGAAGTGATTCGTATAAATTGGTAACATACAAAATGCGTCTGATAGCTTTTCAGAGACTGAAAAAACTGCTGTCAATGCGTGCGTATGATAAAGAAGTTCATTACAGTCAGGGTATAACTCCAAAATATATTGTCGCAAATCGTTAAACAACTCTATTAATTCTTGGTCTTTTAAGTCCAAAAAGAATTGGAAGTCTGGATGAATTGGGCGTGAATTTTTCATCTTGCTGAATTGTCATATTGCATTCCACAAATCAAGTTTCCTTCTGTATCTAAAAACTTGGCAATCCAACCAACATATGGAATTGCCGTTTTGGGCATTACGATTTTTCCGCCATTGCTTTTTACCTTGTCAATAATATCGTCAATATTTTCAACTCCAATAGAGCATTCCAAGCCAATAATTTTTTCGGGAACTGGTGAATATTTTCTCGATTGCAAAGCTCCAATTAATTCCCCGTTTTCGGTCTTGTCGGCTTTGATTTGCAAAAAGTCGTTTTGACCATAAGAGTTGAAACCCCAATCAAAAACTCCGTCATAAAAACTCTTTGCTCTTTCAATGTCGTCAATGTGAATGGCAAAATGTGTCAATTTGTTTTTCATATCCTTGATTTTAATTATTACTGTGTCGTTTTTTAGCTGACGCACAACGGTCTCATATAACCGTCAGTTACGGGTTGATATGCGTTATTTTCGGTTAAGCACAGACTTTAGCAATTCCGAGTGGATTCGGACGTAGTCGAATCCGCCGTAATTGCGGTTATACATTGTTGTGCAACGTTTTTTATTTCAGTCTGCAATTCCAATTTCAGTAAACATTTTTTTCAATTCGTTAAATTCAGCTTGAGTTTTCAATTCGGTTAGTTCGCGCTTTTTTCCGTTTAGTAATTTTATTGAAAACCTACTTCTTCCAAGAATTGATTTTTCCTTTAATCCACTAATTTCAGTGATAGGAATTTTCTCTTTCGTTGTTCTTTTAAAAATAAATAGATAAAGTATTATCAAAGAAGCAATTCCTAAAGTGAACCAAATAATTTCTTGAAATCCTATTCCAGTTTTATTCAAATTTAGAAGCCTTAAAACTGCATTCAATAAATTTAAAATCATTAAAAATTTCATAACGAAATAATGATTTTTTACTCCGTCTTTAATTTCAATTGTTTTTTCTATTTCATTATATTTTATCTTCATTCCGTGGTTTTTCAAATGTTGCACAACGGTCTCGTATAACCGTCAGTTACGGGTTAAATTAGCGATTGTTTTCGGTTTAGCACTGACGTTAGCAATTCCGAGTGGATTCGGACGTAGTCGAATCCGCCGTAATTGCGGTTATACATTGTTATATAGAAGTTGTACCTATATTCTCTTAATTTCACTTTAATAACTGTATTGCAGTGTTTTACATATTTTTGTAAAGCAAAATAATGCAAAGAAATACAAGAAAAAGCACCTAATGTTATACCAAAAGTTGTACCTTAGTATCGCAATGCACCAGATTGCACACTATAAATCTAAGGNAAATTATGGCTTCGGTAAAGATTATTCTGAGAAAAGACAAGATAGACAAAACAGGCGATGCACCTCTATATCTTAGGGTAATCAAAGACCGTAGAACAAAGTTTATTTCTTTGAGTCTTAAACTGCATCCCAATGAATGGGATGATGANAAACAAAAGGTAAAGAAGAACCATCAAAACTCTACCAGGTTAAATGCTTATATCTCAAAAAAGGTAGCNGATGCAGAAGGGGAAATTGCCGACTTAGAAAGACGTAANCAATCNACCTCAGCAAGACGAATTAAAGAAGCTATCAAAGGCAAGCCTTTAATTAACTTCTTTGACTTTGCTTTTGATAGATGCGAGAAGCTAAAAGATACTGTAACCCTTTCCACTTACAGAAGTTATAAAAACAATATTGAGAAGTTTGAAAGGTTTATAGGCCATAGAGAATTGATGTTTGATGACATCACAGCCACAACCTTAAAAAACTACGCTTCTTATTGCAGTTCGAAATTAGGCAATAACAACACTACAATTAATTACGCTTTTAGAATCTTAAACTTAATGTTTCGAGAAGCTAAAAGAGAAGACCTTATTTCCAACGAATTAGCACCCTTTACCAAATTCAAGGTAAAGAAAAATAAAACCACTAAACGTTACCTAAATGCAGAACAGTTTGATGCCTTTATGAATTTAGAAGTTCCAGACAAGCATAAAGCACAAGTCATTAAGGATATGTTCATTTTCTCGGTGTTCTCTGGTGGTTTAAGGTTCGGGGATGTTATCGAATTACAATGGAAAAACTACGATAAGAAAAATCATCGTATCACTAAAACCATAAGAAAAACGAAAAGGCAACACAGCCTAAGAATAGGGCAAAAAGCTATTGACATTCTGGACAGATATGCGACAGAAAATAAAAATCAAAACGATATTATTTTTCCATTTGCCAAGATAGACGAGCAGTACTTTAAGGATAGAGAGCATAGAAGTCTAATTACCAATAGAGCAATTTCACTTAGTAATATGTATCTCAGTAGAATGGGAAAACAGTTAGAACTACCGTTTAAATTATCCTTTCACATAAGTCGTCATACATTCGCTACAAGAGCTTTAAACAATGGTATGCGTATAGAACACGTATCAAAATTAATGGACCATACAGACATAGGTATAACACAAGTCTACGCTAAAATCATAAGTAGCGAATTAGATAACGCAGTAGATAAATACATCAATTAATCAATGGGAGAATTTTCAAAAGCAGAATTATTAATACTTGAGAAATGTATAGAGCAAATAGAATCTCAAGTGCTTACAGGTATTGAAGAAAACGCAGATAAAGACAGGATGCTATACGCATCTTGTCTTAATGATGAAGAAAAAGAAGAGCTAACCAAAAAAGAAATCAAAAAGCAACAAAAAAAGCTTGCAAAATGTCCTTCTGACATTGCAGGCTATATGACGGCTTATATCAATCCAAATAGCTTTGATATTCAAGATGAGAATTTAGACCAGTATAGAGAGCGTATCATTAGAAACTATGTTGCAACCACCTTTGTAGACGTATGCGAAAACCTTTTGAATCACAAATTCAAAACAATAGAAGAAATTGAGACCGAAGACGATGCTTTTTGGGAAGTGTTAATTAAAGACCATTTTTACGGAGTTGATGATGATAGCATTAGAGCATTTATAAAATATTTGACTATTGCAGATAGGTTAAAAGGCTATAAATCAATTTTAGAATCTATTGATGCAGAAAAGGCACTGGAAGAATATAACAAGCTAATTGAAGAAGATGAAAACGAAATTTATAAACTGCTTGATGATGTTAGAGCAAAAGAATATACAGGCTTACAATTGTTCAAAATTTTAAAGGAGCAAACCAATTTAGAACATACTGCGCTCAAACATTTTAAAAATGATGTAGAAATTTATTTGTTCTCAGAGAAAGATGCTTATGAGGCAAATTTTACTTGGGAACAAAGGGAAGAAGCTCTTAAAGAAAAGAGAGACCAAGGTAATACAACAGAAGATTTAGTAAGGTTAGGGTATT
This sequence comes from Flavobacteriaceae bacterium, assembly GCA_002706045.1. Lineage (GTDB taxonomy): Bacteria > Bacteroidota > Bacteroidia > Flavobacteriales > Flavobacteriaceae > Winogradskyella. Next base: position 8,116 of record PAJL01000110.1, on the reverse strand, counting down.
TACGTGAAGTATTGAAATTACCAAGTCAAAGAACAGAAGGCGATAAACCTTCATATTATATAAATACTGAATCGCTTTTGTTTCCGTGGGAGTTTTACTCGATATATGAACTGATACGAATAATAAACACAGAATTAGCAAAACACGAAAAAGAACCTACCAACGAAGAGAGCAATACAACAAGTAATGAAAGGCTAAAAGTTAATATGTCAGTACCGCAACTTGCGTTACTTTTTAAAATGGTTAGCGACCTCAAACCGTCTATCTTCAATTTGAAATCAGAAGCAGAATTACACCGTTTTATCTCTGCCAACTTTCAAACTAAAAATTCAAGTGTTGAGAATGGTATAAGTGAAAATAAACTTAGAATCTTATTCAATCAACCAGACAGTAAAGCAATCGAATTTTGGGAAAAACACCTCAGAACTATGTTAGCTGAAATTAAAAAATTGAAATAATTTATTTTCTATAAACCCAATGATAACAAGGGTTTTGCGTGGGGTTATATAACCCTATGTAACTGTTTTGGCGTTACTCTATAACGCAGATTTGCACCATAATAATTTGTTTAACACTTAAAAACAGTAATTATGGAAGCAGTTATTCTTTCCAAAGACCAATACCAAGAACTTTTAGGGCGTATTGACGAAATCAACTCTAAAATTGCAGATGCATCTAAGAAACCAGAAGATAGGTTCTTAGATAATGCCGACTTCTTACAGCTTATGCACATCAGTAAGCGTACCGCTCAAACGTGGCGTGATGAAGGTAAAATATCATTTTCTCAAATTGGGAATAAGATATATTACCGTATGTCAGACGTACAAGCTCTATTGAATAAGAACTATAATAAGGCATTCAAAAAGACACGCTAATAACTTCGGTTTTTAGCGTTTCTCTTTTTGTAGTTCTTATGTATCTGCCGTACCTGTTTTGTACGATACTATCAAATCCAAAGTCACTATTGACAATCTACCTAATATGTTTTATGCCGGAAAGCTTCAAAATATAGATTGGAAAGATTTCCTATGGCGTCCTATTCAGAATAAAAAGGCATTTGTAATAGGTTATCAAACAGAGTTGCAAAATATGCATCTCAAATTATACGGTAGCGAATTGCAAATTGAGAACTCATTGCAAAAGTTCTTTATGGGTAACAATTATCAAGATTTTACTTTTTCGCAGGTTTTGACTGCGCTTGACACGCTCAACAAGCAACTTCCCATAGACCTTTATAAAACCACCCTTTTAAGAGCAGATATAGGTTTTGTGATTAATCACGATACAGCACAAGAAGTTAACAGCTGGTTGGAATATAAAGGAAAAAGACCCTTACCAATGATCAAAAATAATAGGGTTTATGGTAGTGAGTTTAGGCAGACTAATAATAAGTTCAAAGTTTACGATAAAACTTTTGAGGCAAACAAAACGTCTGGTATAAAACTCAATGAGCAGTTAATGCGAGTAGAATTGAAAGGCAATTATCGATACTTCAACAATCGTAAAAATTCCATTGGCATTTATACAGTACAGGATTTGATAGACCCAATTAAATATAAATTACTGGCTAATGAGCTTCTTAATTTTTATAGCGCAATAAAGAGGAATGCCAATTTTGATTTCTCTAAATGCTCAACTAAAGAAACACGTTTGTACGGCTATATGAATTGTGATGTTTCAGCTAAAGCAATGAAAGAGTATCATAAGGAAACCTACAAAAAAGACCGCTCACAGTACTTAAAACTATTAGCTAAACACAAGGACTCACAAGCAGAAAAAATAGTGTTAGAAAAGCTTAAAGCGAAAGCGTACTACTCAATAAACAATTAGACCAATTTTAAGACGTGTAGTATAGTCTAAAACAGGGGTAAAAATTTAATTNTGCTNAAGTTTATACTGAGCTTGTCGNANTACGAAAGCGCAACTTAAATAACTACAATCTTCTACAANCCTNATCATTCCTAATNATCATACCAATACTATAAAAATNTGTATATAAATATAACGCAATACGGTGTATTTATAAGCAAATAGATGTATATTTAGAGCATCTTAAAGTTAAGATTATGAACAGGATAAAAGAAGTTCTGGAAGAAAAAGGGATTAAGCAAGTATGGCTTGCAGAACGTTTGGGTAAGAGTTTCAATACAGTTAATGGTTATGTGCAAAACAGAAGCCAACCAAGTTTAGAAGTGTTATACGAGATTGCAAAAATCTTAAATGTAGACCCAAAAGAATTATTAAAAACAACAGTTTAGTTAAATAATATATGGCAAAGACCAAAACCAAAAAAGAAGAGCCTTTAGAAAAAGTACTTTGGGCTACTGCTAATAAGCTTAGAAAGAATATCGATGCAGCAGAATATAAACACGTAGTATTGGGTTTAATATTCCTGCGTTACATTTCAGAAGCTTTCGAAGATTTATATGCAAAGTTAGATGAAGGTAAGGGCGAGTATGAAGGTGCAGACCCAGAAGATAAAGATGAATATAAAGGCGAGAATGTATTCTTTGTGCCAGTAAAAGCACGTTGGAGTTTCCTGCAAGACAATGCAAAAAATGCTGAAATAGGAAAGTACATTGATGCAGCAATGGATGCTATCGAAAAAGAAAACCCAAGATTAAAGGGCGTACTTCCTAAAGTCTATGCAAAGGAAAATTTAGATACTACCAATTTAGGAACATTGGTAGATATGATTGGTAATATTGCATTGGGCGAAGTTAAAGACCGAAGCGCAGATGTATTAGGTCACGTATTCGAGTATTTCTTAGGAGAATTTGCATTAGCAGAAGGTAAAAAAGGCGGTCAGTTCTACACACCAAGAAGCGTAGTTGAGCTGTTAGTAAATATGTTAGAGCCATACAAAGGGCGTGTAATGGACCCTTGCTGTGGTAGTGGCGGTATGTTTGTGCAGAGTGAAAAATTTGTAGTAGAGCATCAAGGAAATGTAAGCGATATTTCTATTTATGGACAAGAAAGTAATCAAACCACGTGGCGATTGGCAAAAATGAATTTAGCCATACGTGGTATAGATAGTTCACAGGTAAAATGGAATAACGAAGGATCATTTTTAAAGAACGAACACAAAGACGTAAAAGTAGATTACATAATTGCAAATCCACCATTTAATGATGATGACTGGAGTGGTAATCTATTGCGTAAAGATGGAAGATGGCAATATGGTGTACCACCAGAAGGCAATGCAAACTATGGTTGGATACAACATTTCTTATATCATCTAAAACCAAGCGGACAAGCAGGCTTTGTATTGTCTAAAGGCGCTTTAACCACCAAAACCTCTGGTGAAGATGTCATACGTAAAAACTTAGTAGAAGCAGGTTTAATAGACTGTATTGTAAACCTACCTGCAAAACTCTTTTTAAATACACAAATACCAGCCTGTTTATGGTTTATGAGTCGCAACCGTACCAATGGTAAGTTTAGAAACCGTAAAAACGAAATACTATTTATAGATGCTCGTAATTTAGGGCATTTAATAAACCGTAGAACAAGAGAGTTGTCAGAAGAGGATATTAACCTCATTGCAGATACTTATCATAATTGGCGTAATACAGATGGTAATTATGAAGACGTTGCAGGCTTCTGTAAAGCAGAAAGTATAGAGCGTGTAAAAGAACTCGATTGTGTATTAACACCAGGGCGCTATGTAGGCTTACCAGATGAAGAAGATGATTTTGATTTTGCAGAACGTTTTACAAGCCTAAAAGCAACCTTTGAAGCACAATTAAAAGAAGAAGCAACCCTAAACCAAGCTATAAAAAATAACCTTGCTAACATTGTAATACCAGAAAATTAATGACCGTAGCACAATTATTAAAGCAATTAGAACAACACGACTCAGATACAAAAGTGGTAGTACGTGGTTATGAAGATGGTTTTAATGAAGTAACCCAACTAAAAACGCACATATTAAAACCACACCCAGATGTTACCGATTATTATGGCGAGTTTATAGACGTTGAATTGGAAAGTGAAACCACCTTTAAGGCAATAGAGCTTTTTGGTAAAAACAATAAGCTGTAATATGGAAAAGGTTTTAGATAACGCTTTCGCGAAAGCGGAAAATGACAATGTTTCTCAATGGAATGAGGAGAAGTTAGGTGATTTAATTGAAATTAAATATGGTAAAGACCATAAGAAGTTAAACAATGGAAATATACCTTGTTTTGGAAGTGGAGGAATAATGCGTTATGTCGATACTCAGTTATATGATGAAGAGTCTATATTAATTCCTCGAAAAGGTTCTTTAAATAATATAATGTATCAAAACAATCCATTTTGGACTGTAGATACAATGTTTTGGTCTAAAATTGATAAAACAAAAGTATTTCCAAAATTTCTATTTTATCAATTAACTTTAATAGACTACACAATTTTAAATGTTGGTTCTGCTGTCCCAAGTTTGACTGTTTCTGTTTTAAATGATATTGATGTTACACTTCCACCACTACCAGAACAAAAAGCAATAGCTACCGTACTAAGCAGTTTAGATACTAAAATAGACCTACTACACCGCCAAAACAAAACCTTAGAAGAATTAGCTAAAACTTTATTTAGGCAATGGTTTTATGAAAATATAGAAGATTGCAAGTTTGAGAAATTAGGTAATTATGTTAATACAATTGACAATAGAGGGAAAACACCACCAAATAAACCAGAAAAAACAAATTTTCCTTTAATAGAAGTAAATGCCCTTAAAGATGAAACAAGGCTCGTTGATTATAGTGTTATAAGAAAATATGTTGATGAGGAAATATTCGAGGGTTGGTTTAGGGCACATCCTAAAAAATATGATACTTTATTTTCAACAGTTGGTAGTATTGCAGAGGTTTCAATGTTTCTTTTGGAAATCGGTAGTATTGCTCAAAATGTAGTAGCATTTTCACCTATCAATGGTATGTCACCTTTTTATTTGTACGAAGTTTTATGTTTTTATCAAAGAGATATTAAAGAATTTGATATTGGCTCTGTGCAACCAAGTATTAAAGTTTCACATTTAATGGATTATGAAATTCCAATTCCAATTGATTTAACCAAAATTGAAAAATTTGATCAAATAATTTTGGGTAATTGTAATAAAATGGAATTGAATTATAAAGAAATTAAAAATTTAGAAAAATTAAGAGACACACTTTTACCTAAACTTATGAGTGGAGAAGTAAGAGTGAAACAGTAAAATAATGTTTTTTATGAAAGAAATTACAGAACAACTAATAAAGAAATACGATGATATAATTGAGTCTTATCAAACTAAGCATAAGTTATTTCAAGATTTTTTAGAGGATGCATCAAATAATGCACATCAGGAAGAAAAAGATATGAAGATGGCTATGGAGTTTGCTAAGGAAAATAAACGCCTTTTGGATAGAGCAATAGCGGAGAGAGATTTGTTAGTTAACAAATTAAAACCATAAGTAATGGCAATAGAAGTAGCAGGAAAGCAAATCACCACTAACAAAATAGCAATTAAAGATGTTTTTGCAGAAGATATGTGGTTTAACATACCGGATTACCAAAGACCCTATGTTTGGGGTGAAGACCAAATATCTACGCTCTTAGATGATATTGCTCACGCAGCAGAAAACACACCTAAAAGTCAATACTTTTTAGGTTCATTAGTATTGCATTGCCAAGATAAAGAACACGAAGAAACAGCATATGTAGAAAATGCGGTACTAGATGGTCAACAAAGATTAACTACTTTGTATCTATTACACGCAGTCATAAGAGATAAAACAACCAATAGTTCACGAAAAAGCTCTTGTGATAAGGTAATCTTCCAAGAAGGTAATCCAGATGATGGTATTCCAGAGCGTATGCGTGTAGAGTTTGCAATACGTTCAGAGGTTGCAAAATTTGTAGATAAATACATTAAGCCTAAAGAGGCAACATTACAAATCGATGAATTAAAAAAAATAATAGCAACTTCAAAAGATGTTTCCATTCGCAATATGGCAAACGCTATATTAATTATGCAAAAATGGATTGATGATGAGAATAATACATCTGTAGATGTTTTGTTTCCATACTTGCGTAAAAATGTAGTGCTTGTGTATGTAGCAAGTGGAGAGTTAGAAGATGCCTTTAGGTTATTTACGGTGTTAAATGATAGAGGTATCAAGTTAAGAAATAGCGATATTCTTAAAGCACACAATCTTAAAGAAGTTAGTACACCTACAAAACAAGCTGAGTATGCTAAGTTTTGGGAAGAATTAGAAGGGGAATTAGGAGAAGATTTTGACCAATTTTTATCTTACATACGTACCATTTTGGTAAAGGAGAAGGCACGTTATAATTTACTCAAAGAGTTCGAAGACAGCATTTATGCACCAAAAGTGTATAATCAAAGAACAAAAAAGTATGAGCGTACCACACCGTTACTAACTAAAGGTGATGCAACATTTGATTTAATAGAAAGTTACAAAGGGCATTTCGATAAAGTATTTGACGGTAATAATTATACCATCACAAATAATTGGGCTTTTGATAATTTGGTTAGTGTACTTCAGGACACAGCTTTATCAGATATTTGGATACCGTCATTATTAGTCTATCGAAAGAATTTTGGAGACACAAAAATCTACGAATTTCTAAAACTATTGGATAACAAATTTTCTGGTGATTGGATTGCAAGAGAAACACCTACGACAAGAATAGAAGCAATGAACGCTATTCTTAAAAAGATAGAGGAAGTTGCAAAGCTTGATGCAGATGCTGAAGTTAAAATTGATACACTATTTCAATCCTCTGTGTTTAAATTCAATACACAAGAATTTTTAAATCAATTAGAACATAGTACAATTTATGGAAGACGTTTTGCGCGTTACATATTACGTAAAGTAGATTTCTTATTGGATGCACCTTTGTATTCCGAACGACGAAACTCTTATGGTCAAATGACAGTAGAACACGTACTACCTCAAACACCAAAAGACGACAGCCAATGGAATAAGGATTTTACAGAAGAAGAGAAAGAAGAATGGACGCATAAATTAGGTAATCTTGTTCTAATTAGCAGACGTAAAAACTCTGGTCAAGGTAGATTAGACTTTAGCGATAAAAAGGCTAAATATTTCACAAACAGTATTGAGACCTTTCCAAATTCATTGAGGATAATGCAAGAGCCTCAATGGACAATCACAGAGCTAAAACAGAATCATAATCAGCTTATAAATATCATTAAAGCGCATTACGGTATATAATGACAAAATTATTTGAAGACGATATAGAGCAATTACTAATAGAAGAGTTAGAAAATTTAGGGTACTATTACGTATATGGTCCAGAAATAGCACACGATGGCGAATTTCCTGAACGTGAAAGCTATGCAGATGTAGTATTACATAATCGCCTAAAGGAAGCCATATATCAACTCAACCCAACAATACCAGAAGAAGCAAGACAAGATGCCTTTAATCAAGTCTTGCGTATTAGCTCACCAGATTTGTTAGTAAACAACGAGGCGTTCCACACTATGCTTACAGAAGGTGTAAAAGTATCGTATCAAAAAGAGGGTGTCTCTCGTGGTGATATAGTTTGGTTAGTAGATTTTGAGAACGCAGAAAACAATGAATTTGCAGTTGTAAATCAATTTACAGTAATAGAAGATAATCATACAAAAAGACCAGATGTAATTTTGTTTATAAATGGTTTACCATTAGTGGTTATTGAATTAAAAAATGCAGTAGATGAAAATGCAACCATAAAATCAGCATTCAAACAACTACAAACTTACAAAGCAACAATACCAAGTTTATTTACTTACAATAGTCTTTGCGTTATTTCAGATGGTTTAGAGGCAAAATCAGGTTCATTATCAGCAGGTTTTTCACGTTTTATGAGTTGGAAAACAAAAGATGGTGAAATGACAGCATCTCATTTAGACTCAGAAATGGAGGTTTTAGCACAAGGTCAATTAAATAAGAAAACATTAATTGATTTAATTAGATATTTCACCGTTTTTGAGAAATCTAAAAAAGAAGATTTAAAAACGGGCATCACAACCATTGATACAGTAAAAAAAGTCGCTGCTTATCATCAATACTATGCAGTTAATAAAGCAGTTGAAAGTAGTAAAGTAGCTGCTGCAGAAGAT
>PAJL01000109.1 GCA_002706045.1 Flavobacteriaceae bacterium | reverse complement strand
AAATAAGGCTACAACTTATAAAGAATATTCTGAATTGGTGAATAACCAATCCAAGAGTTTAATGACTATAAGAGGCCTTTTTGAATTTGATCAATATGACCCGATTCCTCTAGATGAAGTAGAGCCTTGGACAGAAATCGTTAAGCGTTTCAAAACAGGAGCGATGTCATATGGTTCAATTAGTAAAGAAGCGCATGAAAACTTAGCTGTTGCCATGAACAGAATTGCTGGGAAAAGCAATTCTGGAGAAGGAGGCGAAGATCAAGAGCGTTTTTATAAAAGTTCACAAGGTGATTGGAAAAATTCAGCAATTAAGCAAATCGCTTCAGGTCGTTTTGGTGTAACTTCAAATTATTTGACTAATGCGAGCGAGATTCAAATAAAAATAGCACAAGGTGCAAAGCCTGGTGAAGGTGGTCAGTTGCCAGGTCCTAAAGTAAATCGTGAGATTGCGAAAACACGGAATTCTACACCTTATGTTGGACTTATTTCTCCACCTCCACATCACGATATTTATTCCATTGAAGATTTATCACAATTAATTTACGATGCCAAATCTGCTAATAGAGATGCGCGGATTAATGTTAAGCTAGTGTCAGAAGTTGGTGTAGGAACGGTTGCGGCAGGTGTTGCTAAAGCAAAAGCTGATGTGATTTTAATTTCAGGTTTTGATGGTGGTACAGGAGCTTCACCATTAACATCATTAAAACATGCAGGGTTACCTTGGGAATTAGGTATTGCCGAAGCTCAACAAACTTTGGTGATGAATGACCTAAGAAACCGTATTGTTTTGGAATGTGATGGACAATTAAAAACAGGTAGAGATGTCGCTATTGCATGCTTGCTTGGTGCTGAAGAATTTGGTTTTGCAACAGCACCATTGGTGGCTTCAGGATGTATTATGATGCGNGTTTGCCATTTAAATACTTGTCCTGTTGGTATNGCNACNCAAAATCCTGAACTACGNAAAAAATTNAAAGGTAAGCCAGAGCATGTGGTAAATTACATGTATTTCGTGGCGCANGAATTACGAGAAATNATGGCTTCTTTAGGNTTTAAAACGGTTAATGAAATGGTAGGTCAGGTTNATAAGCTNAATAGAAATAAAGCGATTGAACATTACAAGGCTTCNGGNATTGACTTAACTCCGATTTTACATAAAATCGATGTGCCTGAAGGAACAAAACTCTATAATACAACGACGCAGGATCATCATTTAGAAAGCCATCTAGATTTTCAGATTATAAAACAAGCCCATCAAGCTTTGTTCAGAAAACAAAAAACAACTTTAGAAATGCCTATNACTAATATNGATAGGGCTGTAGGTGCTATTGTTAGTAATGAAATTTCAAAAATTTATGGTGCAGATGGNCTNCCANANGATACCATAAANATNGATTTTTATGGTTCGGCAGGTCAGAGTTTTGGNGCATTCGCTACTAAGGGTTTACGATTTACGGTTCATGGAAATACNAATGANTATTTNGGTAAAGGACTTTCAGGTGGAAAGCTGATTATTAGAGTTCCAGANCAAAGTACAATTGTTCCAGAAGANAATATCATTACAGGAAACGTNACGCTTTATGGTGCNACTTCAGGNGAAGTTTACATCAACGGAAANGCAGGTGAGCGTTTNTGTGTGAGAAATTCAGGAGCNAAAGCTGTNGTTGAAGGTATTGGNGANCANGGTTGTGAGTATATGACAGGTGGAGTTGCAGTCATTCTAGGTGAAGTAGGACGAAATTTCGGNGCAGGNATGAGTGGNGGAATTGCNTATGTTTTAGATGAAAATAACACCTTCAAACAAAANTGTAACGGTGAAGATTTAAATATAGATTACATCATTTTAAAAGGTGATGATAGTGAGCAATTACGAGGCTTAATTCAAAATCATTTTGAGGCTACAAACAGTCCTTTGGCAAAACGAATTCTTGAAAATTGGGAAACCTATCTGCCTAAATTCAAAAAAGTACTTCCAGAGGAATACAGACAGGCTTTAATACGATTAGAAAACGAAAAATTACAAATAGCGTAGGATATGGGAAAGATTACAGGATTTTTAGAATACGAGCGTCAGAATGAAACTTACGAAGCACCAAAAAAACGTATAAAAAACTATAAAGAATTTACTATTCCATTAGAGGAATCGGAGCTTAAACATCAAGGTGCGCGATGCATGGATTGTGGTATTCCTTTTTGTCACAGTGGTTGTCCGTTGGGTAATTTAATTCCCGATTTTAATGATAATGTTTACAAAGGCAATTGGAAAGAAGCAGCGAAGATATTACACAAAACAAACAATTTTCCAGAATTTACAGGAAGGTTGTGTCCAGCTCCATGCGAAGAAGCTTGTGTTTTGGGTATTAATGAAGACCCAGTAACTATTGAAAATATTGAAAAAAATATTGTTGAAACGGCTTTCAAAGAAGGTTGGATTACGGCACAACCTCCTAAAGTAAGAACTAAGAAAACGGTTGCTGTTATAGGTTCCGGACCTGCTGGTTTAGCTGCTGCGCAACAATTGAATAGAGCAGGACATTATGTTGTGGTTTATGAGCGCGATGCTAAAGTTGGTGGCTTGTTGCGTTATGGAATTCCAGATTTTAAAATGGAAAAACATATCATAGACAGACGCGTCAAAGTTTTAGAAGAGGAAGGTGTCATTTTTAAAACTAATGCACATGTCGGTATTGATATCGACGCTTCAAAATTGAAAGAAGAATTCGACGCTATTCTACTCTGTGGTGGAGCTACAGTGAGACGCCATATACCGATTCCAGGTGCAGATTTAAAAGGTGTGCATCAGGCGATGGAATTTCTAAAACTCAATAACGAATATGTTGATGGAGTCGTGGATTTTGAAAATATTATCTCAGCCGAAGGTAAAAATGTTATTGTCATTGGAGGTGGTGATACAGGAAGCGATTGTATAGGTACATCTAATCGTCATGGGGCAAAATCAGTTACCAATTTCGAAATTTTGAGTAAACCATCAGAAGGTCGTCCAGCGCATCAACCATGGCCATATTGGCCAATGAAGTTGAAGACGACGTCTTCGCATCAAGAAGGTGTAGAACGGTTTTTTAGTATTTCAACCAAAGAATTTATAGGTGATAAAAAAGGCAATCTGAAAGGCTTAAAAACCGTTGAGGTAGAGTGGCTGTTTAAAGAAGGTGAGCGACCGCAATTAAAAGAAATACCAGGTACTGAAAANACTTGGGATTGTGAATTAGCATTATTGGCACTTGGTTTTACAGGTTCAGAGAAAACGCTAGCCGAACAATTTGGGTTAAAAATGGATTTTAGAACTAACATTGAAGCTTCGACTAAAGATTATGCTACAAATGTTTCAGGGATTTTTGCAGCTGGNGATATGCGTAGAGGNCAATCNNTNATTGTTTGGGCAATTTCTGAAGGACGNCAAGCGGCACATCATGTTGATGCTTATTTAATGGGNGAATCTAATTTGCCTTTAAAGGATGGGTTTGATTTGCCTAGAGTGTAATTAATTCCTGCGAAAGCAGGAACCNCATAGCAACTNAAAAGCACCTTTTTTAAGGTGCTTTTTTTATTTAGGAAATTTATTTTTTATCTTGTTCAGACACAAATTACCAACACTTCCAATATGCGTATGCTGCTTTGAGGTGTCTGGTTTATAGGTTCCATTTTGTACATCACTACCAATTTTTTGATAGGCTTCTCTAAAACTCATGCCACTTTCAACGAGTGTATTGATGTTGTCAACAGTAAATAAATATTGATACTTCTCGTCGTTGAGGTCGATGGATTTCACCTCTACTTGTTTAATAGAATAGTTGAAAATCTCTAAAATATCTTGCATATCCATAATGGCTGAAATCATATTTTCTTTCAACAATTGATAATCTCTGTGATAACCACTTGGAAGGTTATTAGTAATCAACACCATTTCGTGATGTAACGCTTGTATTTTATTACTCTTTCCTCTAATCAACTCGAAAACATCAGGGTTTTTTTTATGAGGCATAATGCTACTTCCTGTAGTTAATTCATCCGGAAAACTTATAAAGCCAAAATTCTGACTCATATACAAGCAAATATCCATCGCAAAACGCGCCAATGTATTGGCTAAACTACCTAATGCTAATGCAATAGTACGTTCGCTTTTCCCACGACTCATTTGCGCAGCAACGACGTTGTATTTTAAAGTTGAAAACTCTAAAAGTTCTGTAGTTAATTGCCTATCAATTGCAAATGAACTTCCGTAACCAGCTGCAGAACCTAGCGGATTTTGATCAACGGTTTTTAACGCTGCATCTAACAAATACACATCGTCAATTAAGACTTCTGCGTAAGCTGAAAACCATAACCCAAAGGATGACGGCATTGCGACTTGCAAATGTGTGTAACCTGGTAATAATGCTTTTTTATTTGTTTCAGCTAACTCTAAAAGCATTTCAAAAAAATCTTTTGTTTTAGACTTTATATTGATTAATTCGGCTTTGTAAAATAGTTGCAATGCCACCAAAACTTGATCGTTTCTAGAGCGTGCTGTATGGATTTTTTTACCAACGTCACCATAGGTTTTGGTAAGTTCAAATTCAATTTTTGAATGCACATCTTCAAATTGATTGTCTATGGTAAATGTTCCGTTTTCAATTTGTGATGCTAAATCTTGAAGTCCTTTTTCTAATTGTTGTAATTCTTCAGTCGTTAAAATGTCTATCGTTTGCAACATTTTAGCATGTGCTAATGAGGCTTGAACATCGTACTTTGCGATATGCAAATCGATTTCACGATCATTTCCAACTGTAAATTGTTCTATTTTTTTGTCTATGCTTATGCCTTTATCCCAGAGTTTCATGTTTTTAAATTTTAATTCTTAAAATTTAGAACCAAGAATCAAGATCGCTTCGCTTAAAGAATCAAGATGACTCACACTAGTGCTAGAGTAATCAATCGTCTTGGTTCTTGTCTCTTGATTCTTATGTCTTTTTATAATACCTTCTCTAACAATTCAATATAAATCTTTATGCCTTCTTCAATTTCATTGATATAAATAAATTCGTCTGCACTGTGTGATCGTTTACTATCTCCTGGTCCTAGTTTTAATGACGGACAACTTAACACTGCTTGATCTGATAAGGTTGGTGAACCGTAAGTGTTTCTTCCAATTTCAATACCAGCTTTTACCAAAGGATGGTCAATTGGAATGGACGACGAATTCAGTTTTATACTTCGTGGAATAATGCTATCGCAAGGCGATTCTTTTTGTAAAATATCAACAATATCTTGATTAGAATATTTATCATTCACACGAACATCTACCACCAAATCAACATTTGCTGGAACAGCATTGTGTTGCTTACCAGCATTGATTTGCGTCACAGTCATTTTTACATCGCCTAATGCTTTAGATTTTTTCTCAAACTCATAATTTTTGAACCATTCCAATACCGAAATCGTGTTATAAATTGCATTGTCATCGTTAGGATGTGCTGCATGACTTGGCGTGCCTTTTACAACAGCATCAAACACTACCAAACCTTTTTCGGCAACTGCCAAGTGCATCAAGGTTGGTTCACCAACAATAGCCACATCAACTTTTGGAATTACACTTAACATGCTATTCAAACCATTGTCACCACTGCTTTCTTCTTCCGCAGAAGCAACAATTACTAGATTATATTTCAGTTTTTTTTGTTCATAGAAATAAGCGAAAGTCGCTAGTAAACTTACCAAACAACCACCAGCATCGTTGCTACCTAAACCATATAATTTCCCTTCTTCGATAATCGCTTTAAACGGATCTTTAGTGTAGCCATTATTTGGTTTTACCGTATCGTGATGCGAGTTTAAAAGCAACGTTGGTTTGGTCTCATCAAAATGTTTATTGATTGCCCAAACGTTATTCTTTGTGCGTTGATATGGTATGTTATGAAGCTGAAACCATTGCTCAATAAGTTGTGCAGTTTGGTCTTCTTCAGATGAAAACGAAGGTGTTTCTATCAGTTGTTTTAACAACGAAATAGCTTGTTCTGTTAACGTTGATATCATTTTGAAACGGTTGTATAGGTTGAATTTTTATCAAAAAGCATCTCTGGTTTTCCAATGCATACTTTTTGGACATTATGATTGACAGCATGCATGCAATTATTAATTTTTGGTAGCATACCTTCTGATATAATTTGATTATCTATCAATTGCTGAATGTTTTCTGAAGTTATTAATTCAATCACTGAACGATCATCATTAACATCTTTTAAAACACCGTTTTTTTCAAAACAGTAATACAATTCTGTTTTGAAAATTTTGGATAATGCTATAGCTAATTCTGAAGCAATTGTATCTGCATTGGTATTTAATAATTGTCCATTTTTATCATGTGTAATAGCACAAAATGCAGGCGTGATATTATTATTTAAGAGTAATTCTAAACTTTTTGTATTCACTTGTTTTACATCACCAACAAAACCGTAATCAATAGTTTTTACAGGTCTTTTGTCTGATACAATTGTGTTGCCATCTGCACCAGAAAACCCAATAGCATCACAATTATTAGCTTGAAGATTTGCCACAATATGCTTATTAATTTTACCTGCGTAAACCATCGTAATAATATCCAAAGTTTCAGCATCTGTGATGCGTCTACCATCAATCATTTTAACCTCAACTTGCATTTGATTCGAAAGTTTTGTTGCTAATTTTCCGCCACCATGCACTAATAGTTTAGGTTCTTCAATCGTAGAAAACTCTTTTAAGAAAGCTTGTAATGTATCTTCGTTATCGATGATATTTCCGCCTATTTTTATGACTTTTAGTGTTTTCATAATTATGCTCGCGAAAGCGAGTATCTTTTAATTTTTGTCTCCTCGAGCGCAGTCGAGAGGTTAATTTAGGTCTCGACTACTTCGTAGTGTGCTATCAATCAAAATATATTTTGATTTCAATCAATGCTCGACCTGACAAACTATTTTAATCCTTCTAAAATCTGCTTCAATACAATTTGAGCTGCAAATGTTCTGTTATTGGCTTGCTTAATTACCACTGAATTTTCACTATCTAAAACTGCGTCTTCAACAACAACATTACGTCTTACAGGTAAGCAATGCATAAATTTGGCATTGCCTAACTTGTCTTGTGTCATCATCCAATTTTTATCTTGATTTAATACTTTTCCGTAGTCTTTAAAATTGCTCCAGTTTTTTACATACACAAAATCGGCATCTTTTAAAGCCTCTTTTTGGTTGTGATTGATTGGTGTTTCTTTTGTAATATTTTTATCTAACTCATAACCTTTAGGATGTGTAATGGTGAAATCAACCTCTAAATTTTGCATCATTTCTACAAACGAATTTGCCACAGCTTGTGGTAGTGCTTTAGGATGTGGTGCCCAAGACAAAACGACTTTAGGTTTTGGTTTTTCTGCCAATTCGGTAATCGTAATCGCATCTGCCAACGCTTGTAATGGATGCGTTGTCGCACTTTCCATGTTAACGATTGGTACTGTAGCATACTTTTTAAAACTTTTTAAAATGTATTCGCTTTGGTCTTTGGTTTTATCGGTTAAGGTAGGAAAGGCTCTAACCGCAATAATGTCTGCATATTGCGAAATGACTTGAGCTGCTTCTTTAACGTGTTCTGATGTGTTGGCATTCATAACGGTTCCGTCTTCAAACTCTAATTGCCAAGCATCATTTACGTTTAAAACCATAACGTCCATTCCTAAATTCTTTGCTGCTTTTTCTGTACTTAATCTGGTACGTAAGCTGGCATTGAAAAACAACATAACCAAGGTTTTATGTTTTCCTAATTCTTGAAAATCATAAGGATTCATTTTTAATAAAATAGCTTCTTTTATAGTTTCGTTTAGGTTAGGAATGTCTTTTATTTCGGTGTATTTTTTCATAATAATTAGGTCTCGACTGCGCTCGACCTGACAGTAAAATGTCTCCTCGAGCGCAGTCGAGAGGTTTTTATGTATTTAACTCAATTTTCAATGCCTCGAAAAAGACATCAATGTGTTTTTTCTGAATGGTTAATGGTGGAAGAATTCGTAAAAGATTAGGGTTTTTGGCGCTTCCTGTAAACATGTGATGTTTGTGAATCAGTTGTTTCCTTAATTCTGAAACAGGAAAATCAAACTCTAATCCTAACATTAAACCGCGACCTTTTATACTTTTCAGACTTGGTAATTCTTTAGCTTTTTCAATAAAATAAGCAGAAATTTCATTTGCATTTTCAAGTAGTTTTTCTTCTGCTATCACTTCTAAAACTGATAATGATGCTGCACAAGCCAAATGATTGCCACCAAAGGTTGTACCTAACAAACCAAAGCTTGGTTTGATGTTGGGATGAATTAAAATACCACCAATAGGAAAACCGTTGCCCATTCCTTTTGCGATAGAAATAATATCTGGCTTAATATTGTGTTTTTGAAAAGCAAAAAAATCGCCAGTTCTACCAAAACCAGATTGCACTTCGTCTGCAATTAAAATCGTATTGTATTGTTTGCATAACACTTCTAAACCTTGATAAAATTCGGTAGTGCTTTCGTCCAATCCGCCAACACCTTGGATACACTCGATAATTACTGCGCAAGTTTGATTTGCTTTCAGAATGTTTTCAACTGAAATTAAATCACCTAACTCCACAAATTCTACCTCTTGTTGCGCATTTATTGGTGCCACAATTTTAGGATTATCAGTTGCTACAACTGCTGCAGATGTACGACCGTGAAACGAATTTTTAAAGGCTAACACTTTACTTTTTCTGTTATGAAATGATGCCAATTTCAAGGCATTTTCATTCGCTTCTGCGCCAGAATTACACAAGAATAATTGATACTCTTTGCAGCCTGAAAGCGCTTCTAACTTATCAGCCAAAGTGACTTGCAACGGATTTTGAATCGCATTGCTATAAAAACCCAATTTTGACACTTGATTGGAAATTACAGACACATATTTTGGATGCGAATGCCCAATAGAAATCACTGCATGACCACCATATAAGTCTAAATATTCAACATTATTTTCGTCGTAAACATAGACGTCTTTTGCCTTTACAGGTGTAATATCAAAAAGTGGATAAACGTTAAACAAACTCATATCTGTTCCTTTTTAATGTTGTTAATTTTATTGAATGATGCGACCATACCTTGTATTAAAGATGAACTCAATCCTTTGTGTTCCATTTCGTTTAAGCCTTCAATTGTGCAACCTTTAGGTGTAGTCACGAGATCAATTTCTTCTTCTGGATGATTCCCATTTGTGATTAGTAAATTAGCTGCTCCTTCACACGTATGCATCGCTAATTCTTGTGCTTCTTTTGAGTCAAACCCTAACTGAATAGCCGCTTGTGTTGTCGCTCTAATCAAGCGCATCCAAAAGGCAATTCCGCTAGCACAAACTACTGTAGCGGCTTGCATTTGTGTTTCTGGAATTACTAACGAATGTCCCAAACGATTAAAAATAGCTTGAGCAATTTTAATCCGTTTTTCACCTTGTGCATTGCTACATAAACACGTCATAGATTTACCAACTGCAATTGCTGTATTTGGCATAGCGCGAATGATAAACTGATCAGTCCCAATTTGTGCTTCAATTTTAGGAATGGTATAACCTGTAATGGTAGAAATTACGACATGCTTCTCGGTTAAAAAAGGTTTAATGTCCTTCAAAATCGATTCGAAATGCGCTGGCTGAACCGCAAAAATCAAAATATCCGATTGTTGTACTGCCAACATGTTATCTGTTGTAATCGTCACGTTTTTATAACCATCAAATTCAGATATACTATCTACATTTCGTTTTGTTAAATACAGAGTCGTAATCGCATTGTTAGTAATTAATCCTTTGGCTATCGATTTCCCTAAATTTCCTGTTCCTATGATTGCTATTTTCATTTGTTTAGTAATTAGTGTTTAGTTGGCAGTGTTTAGTACTCACTCATACTTTTTAAAAATAACTCGCCTTTAATTTTAAACCAGCTGTTTCTTCAAAACCAAACATTAAATTCATGTTTTGTATGGCTTGTCCAGACGCACCTTTTAGTAAATTATCAATAATGCTTGTAACCAATAATTTATCTTCGTGTTTATGTAAATGAAGTATGCAATTATTGGTATTGACTACTTGTTTTAAATGAATTTCTTCATCTGAAATCAGAGTGAATTTTGCGTTTTTATAAAAATCAGAAAACAAGTGCTTTGCCTCTTGCAAACTACCATCAAATTTTGTGTAAAGCGTTGCAAAAATTCCACGAGAAAAATCACCACGATTTGGCATAAAATTAATTTGCGAATTGAAATTATCTTGTAACAGTTTTACCGACTGATTGATTTCACCCAAATGCTGATGTGTGAAAGGTTTGTAATACGAAAAATTGTTATCTCGCCATGTAAAATGTGTTGTTGCAGAAAGCGAAGTTCCTGCACCAGTAGCACCAGTAACTGCGTTGACATGCACTTCTTTGATTAATGACTTTGCATTCGCTAATGGTAATAACGCTAATTGTATGGCAGTTGCAAAACAACCAGGATTTGCAATATAATTCGCTTGCTTTATATCTGATTTATTTAATTCAGGCAAACCGTAAACGAATGTTTTTCCATTGAAAATCTTATCTATTTCAAGTCTAAAATCGTTGCTTAAATCTATGATTTTTGTTTTGGTTGAAAACTCGTTTTCACTTAAGAATGCTTTTGAATTTCCATGACCTAAACACAAAAAGACAACATCAACATTTGGATTGATTTCATTTGAAAACGATACATCTTCACCAATTAAATCTTGATGCACTTTACCAATAGTATTGCCTGCATTGGATGTGCTGTACACAAAATCTATGTTTACTTCAGGATGATTGATTAATATTCTAATCAACTCGCCTGCTGTGTATCCTGCGCCACCAATTATTCCTGCTTTAATCATAATTCTTGATTTACTTGTTGATAGATTTTATTTTGATTACCAAAGATTTTGATAAACCCTTTAGCCTCTTCAGCAGTCCAACCTTTGTTTTCTTCACCGTAACTTCCAAACTTCGCACTCATTAAATCATGTTTAGAAGAAATACCATCTAATGTGAAATGATACGGTTTTAAAGTAACTACGACATCACCAGAAACTTTATCCTGACTACTTTCTAAAAAGGCTTCCATATTTCGCATTACTGGATCTAAATATTGACCTTCGTGCAAATGCATTCCGTAGAAATTCGACAAATAATCTTTATGCTGTAACTGCCATTTGGTTAATACATGCTTTTCTAATAAATGGTGTGCTTTAATGATGATTAAGGCTGCAGCAGCTTCAAAACCAACACGACCTTTTATGCCAACAATAGTATCTCCAACATGAATATCACGTCCAATTGCATAGGCAGACGCTAAAGTATTTAATACTTCAATATTGACTTCTGGATTGTTTTCGATTCCGTTTACGGCAACCAATTCACCTTTTAAAAAGGTCAATGAGACTTTTTCAGGATCTGAATGTTTTAATTGTGAAGGATAGGCTTCGCTTGGTAATGGTTTGTCGGAAGTTAAGGTTTCTGATCCGCCAACACTTGTTCCCCAAAGTCCTTTGTTTACAGAGTATTTTGCTTTTTCCCAGGACATATCAATACCATTTTCTTTTAGATAATCTATTTCTTCCTGTCTGGTTAATTTTTGATCTCTAATAGGTGTGATAATTTCGATTTCTGGTGCTAAAGTTTGAAAAATCATATCAAAACGCACTTGATCATTTCCTGCGCCAGTACTGCCATGCGCAATGTATTTAGCATCTATACTTTTTGCGTATTCAATAATTTCGATTGCTTGGATAATACGTTCTGCACTTACAGACAAAGGATAAGTGTTGTTTTTTAGGACATTACCAAAAATTAAATACTTAATCACTTTATTATAATAAGAAGCAACTGCATCTATGTTTTTGTAAGTTGAAACACCCATTTTATAGGCATTAGATTCAATTTTACTGATTTCCTCTTTTGTAAATCCACCAGTATTCACACTTACGGCATGTACGTCATATCCAGCTTT
>PAJL01000108.1 GCA_002706045.1 Flavobacteriaceae bacterium | reverse complement strand
TTAATTTTTAAACCATTTTCAAAAGAAGGAGGGCAACATTCTTTCCCTTCTGGACATACAGTTTTATCAATAACGATGGCACATTCCATAGCCAAACAATTTCAAAATCCTTGGGTAAAAGCAGGCATTTACACTATTGGAGCGATTCCTCCTGTCTCTCGACTCATTGACGAAGCACATTGGTTTACGGATATTGCCTTTAGTACTGTTGTTAGTATTATTGTTGTAGATGGTATTGATAACTTCTTGTTCAAAGAAAAAGCCTTTGATATAGAAAGACCTGATCAAAACAATAAGGTCTCATGGAATTTCTCTTTTACGGGCAACACCNTTGGTTTTGTAGGTACTTTTTAAAATCTTCTTTTTTCACTAGCCATTAATTACACAAACATTATTATTTATTTAATAGTTGTTGGTTTAATTATTTCTAACTTTATGGTTCTAACAAAACCAAAAAAACATGGCAAAAGTAACATTAGGTGGTAATCCAGTAGAAACCATAGGAAACTTACCAAAAGTTGGTGATAATGCACCAGATTTTAAACTTACTGCAACAGACTTATCAGATAAAACCAATACTGATTTTAAAGGAGAACGTTTAGTCTTGAATATATTTCCAAGTGTAGATACTGGGACTTGTGCACAATCTGTAAGAACTTTTAACGAAAAAGCAAGTCAGCTTGAAAATACCAAAGTCCTTTGTATTTCTAAAGATTTACCATTCGCCATGCAACGTTTTTGTGGCGCTGAAGGTTTAGATAATGTTATTAGTCTGTCCGATTACAAAACGGGTAACTTCGGTAAAGATTACGGTTTAGCTTTTAGCTCTGGAACATTTGAAACTTTACTCTCAAGATGTGTAGTTGTTATAGATACAGATGGCAAGGTTTTACACACCGAACAAGTTGCAGAAATAGCAGATGAACCAAATTACGAGTCGGCTTTAGAAGCTTTAAAATAGATTCAACACAAGTTTAGCGAGAATTTATTCATGCAAAAAAAAGAACCTTTTATCATTAATAGGCTAAAAAGTGTTGGCTATGCTTTTAAAGGCATGCTTATTCTTATAAAAACTGAAGCCAGTATAAAGATTCAGTTGTTTATTGCTATTGTGGTGACTATTGCAGGATTTTATTTCGAGATTTCAAAAACCGAATGGATGGCGCAAATCACCATGATAGGCTTAGTTATGAGTATTGAAGGTGTTAACACTGCTATTGAATACATTGCTGATTTTGTACATCCCGAACATCATCATAAAATAGGTCTTATTAAAGATGTAGCCGCAGGAGCTGTGTTTATTGCTTCAATTATTGCGGTTATAATTTCTGGGATTATTTATTTGCCGAAATTCTAACTAAATGAAAAACATATTTATCTTTTTTATTACAGCTTTAGTTTTTGTTAAACTTTCTTATGCACAGAATAACGAAATTAATCATCAAGACTATAAATATTTTGATGAAAATTACAATCCAATATCAAAATCCGAATTTGAAAAACGAAAGTGGAAAAGAGGATTGTTGAGTATAAAAGGCGACTCTACTAATCATAAAATTTTATCTGAAAGGGAGAGTAATGGATTGATAGAAAATCGCAAATACTTAGATTCTCTTTTAACCATATCTACTTCTAAAAAAATTGATTCAACAAAACCTTTGGTCATCATATATTATCCTGGTAAAGATAAATGTAACTCTAGTGGTAAAGCAACTAGGCGTTCATTAAGAAGTTGGTATAACCAAATGGAAAAAGGAATTAGCAAAATAAAGGAGTCAAACATTCTTTATATTTATAAGAATACAAATGGGCTTTATGGAAGAAATGACGCCTATAAAGAATGGATTGAAGACCCTGAACAAACTATAGAAAATGCTTTTTTTAAACGTCATTATCCTTGTAGTAGTTTCGTTGTAATTTCAGAAGATGGAAATTTTATCAGTCACTTCGGTGAATTAATTAAAGACGACATTTGGAATGCTTTAGAGGTTCTAACAAAAAATTAAATTTTCAGATTTGTAAGCAATAAGTGGTGTCCTAAAAATTACCCTGTCCATCTGTTCTTTTTATTTGTCATATTGAATGATAAACCAAAATTTACCCTAAACCCGTTTCTAAACTAGAATTTGTTTAGTTTTAATATTTCTATAATCATAAGAATGAAACCTANNTTATTAACACTTTTATTTTCGGTTCTATTTGCTAGCTGCAAGGAAGAAACAACGAAACCAAAAGAAAAAGCAGAAAATATAATTCCAGAAACAGAAGTCATTCCAATAAAAGATACTATCTATGATAACCTGACCAAAGATTTTGTTTTAGGTAAATTCAATTATAGAACGCATTCAGATTTTATAAAAGTAGAAAGTATTCACGCCTCAAAAACATTATACCTCAATAAAGAAGTTTACACAGCTTATGTAAATATGTTTGAGGCTGCAAAAAATGATGGAATAGATCTAAAAATTATCTCAGGAACTCGTAATTTTGATGAGCAAAAAGTCATTTGGGAAAGAAAATGGAAAACCTATAACAGCCTCAATCCTAATGAACGTGCTTTAAAAATCTTAACCTACAGTTCAATGCCTACAACATCGAGACATCATTGGGGAACGGATATTGACCTAAATAGTTTAAGTAATTCGTATTTTAGCAGCGGAAAAGGACAGAAAGAATATAATTGGTTAGCCAAAAATGCAGAGACGTATGGGTTTTATCAACCTTACACTGAGAAAGATCATGGAAGAACCGGTTATAATCTAGAAATGTGGCATTGGTCGTATTTACCTTTAGCAAGTAAATATTTGAAATATTACAATAGCAATATTAAGTATTCAGATATCAAAGGATTTAAAGGAGATTCGCTTGCACAATCCATTCAAATGATTGACCGTTATGTTAATGGTTTATCCGAAAAAGTAAAAACATATAATTAAACACTATAATTTCGGTATTTTCGAAATNATATGGCAAAAAAAAGAACTAAAAAGAAAACCACCACAACAAAGTCTAAAGCTAAACNAAGAAAGCTTTCNTTTGCGTTATCCAATCAGCAAAAACTNATTTTTGGTAGCNTNCTTATTATTTTAGGTGTGCTTCTTTTTATCTCCTTCTTATCNTTCATTTTTACAGGAAAAGAAGANCAAAGTATTCTTAGTAACTTCCCAGANCGNTCAGANGCCTATAAAAACTGGGCAAGTCAGCTTGGTGCTTGGGTAAGNGAGCTNTTTATNATTAAAGGATTTGGTATACCTTCATTTATATTNTCAGGTTTATTATTTCTCTCTGGAGTCTATGTGACTTTAAATCTAAAAAAGACTAAACTAAGAAAACACTGGATTTGGGGAACATTAATCGTCATTTGGTTATCAATTTTATTCGGTTTTTTTACACATAAGTTTGATATTCTTGGTGGAGTTATTGGGTATGAAATCAATCTGTTTCTTCAAGATTATATAGGTAAAATAGGTACAATCCTACTCCTTATTTTTGGATTCATTACTTATTTGGCTATCCGATTTGAAGTTACAGGCGAATCTATTGCTAACCTTTTCAAAAGTGCAAAACGAAATATTAAAGATGATTTTCAAACTGCTTCAGAAGAGCAAACTGTTATTATTGACAATAGCTTAACCGAAGAAGCTGAAGCGATTAAGTCGGCTCATGAAATTTCTTTAGACGACAACACTTCTAAAACCGAAAAAACACCTGTTCCTGACAAGAAAATTGAAAACCTAAAGATTGAAGTTTCAGAAAAAGAAGAGGAAACTATTGACACACCAGAGTTACAAGTTGAAGTTGAAAAATTTGAAGAAGAAAAATCCGAAACTGATAATTTAGCAGATAAACTTGTTGAAGATTTCGGGCAGTTCGACCCTACTCTAGAACTTGGTAAATACCAATTTCCACCTTTAGATCTTTTGAAAAAATACGAAAATGAAGGAATTTCAATAGATCAGGACGAACTTGAAGAAAACAAAAACCGAATTGTTGAAACACTCAATAATTACAAAATTGGCATCACCAGTATAAAAGCTACAATTGGTCCAACTGTAACTCTTTACGAGATTGTGCCAGATGCTGGTATCCGAATTTCTAAAATCAAAAATTTAGAGGATGATATTGCGCTCTCGCTAGCGGCACTTGGTATTCGTATTATCGCGCCAATTCCTGGTAAAGGGACTATCGGTATTGAAGTACCAAATAAAAACGCAACTATAGTATCGATGCGTTCTGTGATTGCTTCACAGAAATTTCAACAATCCAAAATGCAACTCCCGATTGCGCTTGGTAAAACCATTAGTAACGAAACACTTGTTGTAGATTTAGCAAAAATGCCGCACTTACTTATGGCTGGTGCTACAGGTCAAGGTAAGTCTGTTGGTCTTAATGCTGTGTTAACGTCTTTACTTTACAAAAAGCATCCTGCAGAGGTTAAATTTGTACTTGTTGATCCTAAAAAAGTA
This sequence comes from Flavobacteriaceae bacterium, assembly GCA_002706045.1. Classification (GTDB taxonomy): domain Bacteria; phylum Bacteroidota; class Bacteroidia; order Flavobacteriales; family Flavobacteriaceae; genus Winogradskyella. The sequence goes on along the minus strand of PAJL01000108.1, from coordinate 61,540 downwards.
GAGCTTACACTTTTCAATAAAATAGAACGTCATTATTTGGCTAAACTTCCGGATAGTGAAGAAGCTATTATAACAGATAACACCAAGGTTATTAATACGCTGAATTCACTTTGTATTGAAATGGATAACCGATACGAAATGCTTAAAAATGCATTTTGTAGAAATATTGCTGAATACAACACCAAATTTAAAGCACGAAAATTAAATCCAAACGACGGCCATGCCTATCTACCATATATTGTATTGGTTGTAGATGAGTTTGCAGATTTAATTATGACTGCAGGTAAGGAAGTAGAAACTCCAATAGCACGTTTGGCACAATTGGCACGTGCCATTGGTATTCATTTAATCATTGCAACCCAACGTCCTTCGGTAAACGTAATTACAGGTATCATTAAAGCGAATTTTCCAGCACGTATTGCCTTTAGAGTAACGAGTAAAATTGATAGTAGAACGATTTTGGATGGTTCTGGTGCAGATCAGTTAATTGGTCGTGGAGATATGCTTTACACACAAGGTAATGATTTAATTCGTATACAATGTGCTTTTGTTGATACACCTGAAGTTGAAAAAATCACTGAATTCGTAGGGTCACAAAAAGCTTATCCAGATGCACATTTATTACCTGAATACGTTGGTGAAGAAGGTGGCACAAATCTTGATATAGATATATCTGACAGAGATAAATTGTTTAGAGAAGCTGCTGAAATTATTGTGACATCACAACAAGGTTCAGCCTCTCTACTACAACGAAAACTAAAATTAGGGTACAATAGAGCTGGTAGAATTATTGATCAATTAGAAGCAGCAGGTATAGTTGGTTCTTTTGAAGGTAGTAAAGCCAGACAAGTATTAGTGCCAGATTTAGTAGCTTTGGATCAATTATTAGAAAACGAATAATAAACATAACAACTTAAATAAAAATGAAAAAAATATTAGTATTTGCCTTTTTAGCCTTTGGGTTTACAGCTTTTTCGCAAAATGATGCTAAAGCTGAAAAACTGCTAAATGAAGTAAGCGCTAAGATTAAATCTTATAAAAACATCAGTTTAGATTTTAAATACGAATTGAACAACCTAAGCGAAAACATTAAACAAGAAACACGTGGTGATGTTGTTATTGAAGGTGAAAAATACAAACTTAATATTCTAGGTATTACAAGAATTTATGATGGCAAAACTTTGTATACCATCAGTCCGGAAGATGAAGAAGTCACTATCTCTTCCAACAATACTGAAAATGAAAATACAATTACTCCTAGTGATATGCTTTCATTTTATGAAGATGGCTACACTTACAAGATGGATATTGTTCAAAACGTGAAGGGTAGAAAAATTCAATATGTAAAATTGAGTCCTATTGATGCTAATTCTGAAATAAAGTATGTTCTTTTAGGTATTGATGCCACAACAAAACATATTTATAATTTAATTGAAGCTGGAAATAACGGTACCAAAACTACACTTACTGTTAATTCTTTTAAAACCAACGAACCTATCTCAAAAACCTTATTTACTTTTGACGAAAGTAAATACAGTGATTACTTTATCAACAAAATTGATTAAGTTTCAAGCTTAAAAAATTATTAAGTGAAAATATTAGATAGGTACATACTTATCACGTTTTTAAGAACGTTTTTTAGCGTCTTTGTTATATTTATGTTCATCTTTGTTTTGCAAGGGGTTTGGCTATACATTTCCGAACTTGCAGGAAAGGATTTAGATGTTGCTGTTACGGTAAAGTTTATTTTTTACTACATGCCAAAGTTAATTCCTTTGGTAGTACCATTGAGTGTGTTGTTATCTTCCATTATGGTTTTTGGAAACTTTGCCGAAAACTATGAGTTTGCTGCTATGAAATCTACAGGTATTTCGCTACAGCGTGCTATGCGAAGCCTAAGTGTATTTATTGTGATTCTTGGTATAGGTTGCTTCTTTTTTGCAAATAATGTTATTCCTTGGGGTGAATATAATTTTTATAACCTAAGACGTAATATCGCCAAGAAAAAACCTGCACTAGCTATCGCTGTAGGACAATTCAATGAAATTGGTAATATCAATATTAAAGTTGAAGAAAAAACAGGTGAAAATGGGCAGTTCCTCAAAGATGTTATCATTCACCAAAAAAGCGATACTCGTAAAGGAAATTACACCGTAATTAAATCTGAAGAAGGTGAATTAAAAAGTAGTGAAGAATCCAATATTCTTAAACTCGAATTAAAAAATGGTAATTATTATCAGGAAATTGTAGATAAAGACGTCCGAAAAAATATAAAAAAGCCTCACGCCAAAAGTTATTTTGACACCTATGTTATAAATGTAGATCTCGAAGAGTTGAATGCTGATGATATGGATGAAAGAAATCATTCAGATCGCTATAATATGCAAAATATAAGCCAGTTAAACTATACCATAGATAGTTTAACGGCAAAGCAAACTAATGATGCCGAAGCCTTATCAAATACTTTATATAATAGATCAACTTATGCTTCCCTTAATAAGAATATTGAGATTAAATCATTAGAGAAGAAAGATTCAATTTATACTAATAACATTATTGATCTATTCGATAAAACTAACACTAAAGTACAAGTTATTAATCTCGCTATAAACTCGGCTAATAGTACAAGACAAATTATAGATTCAAATCTAAAAAATCAAGAATCTAAAAATATTTGGTTGAACAAGCACATTATTGCCCTCCATGATAAATTTGTTTTAGCCTTTGCATGTGTTATTCTGTTTTTTGTGGGAGCACCTCTTGGAGCTCTAATTCGCAAAGGTGGCTTAGGTCTACCAATGGTTATTGCTATAGTATTGTTTTTAACCTATCATTTCTTTGGAATATTCGCAAAAAACAGTGCTGAAAAAGGAAGTTTCAGCCCAATTATAGGTTCGTGGCTTTCAACAGCCATAATGTTGCCTTTAAGTATTTATCTTACCACAAGAGCCACAAATGACAAGGGAGTTTTTCAATTCGATAATCTTATTGCGCCTTTTAGAAGAATGTTTGCTCCAAAGAACAAACTTCAACTTTCTGAAAGTGACACAAAATCTTATAACTATTACAAAAAATATTCAATTGAAGAGTTAGTCGCTATTATTAAAAAACAAGACGAATTTGATTTAGATAAAAAACCTAAAGAAATAGCACTTCATAGTATATTGAGTAGAAATATAGCTCTTGAAGGTCTTAAATCTGAAGGCCTCTATGTTCCTGATAAGCTCATTAAGGCCAAATCATTGATGAAGGACTACAAAGATTATTCAAAAACCAGCTTAGTAAGTTATAGCATAGGTGCCATATTGTTAATTCTTCATTTTGTATTTAAGAACAATAAACTTCCTGAATTTGCAGAAGCCTCTTTAAGCTTAAGCATCATCGGATTTATATTTTACGCTATCTACGTAATTGTGGATGCTTACGTCTATTCAAAATTTTATAAAACTATAAAGGATGAGAAAAAACGAATTAATCCTCTGATTTTAATTCTGTCACTTCCTTTCTACCCTTTAAAATACCTTTATTTAAGAAATAAGATTTCTTACGACTTCTATCTAAGTTGCGTTAAGAACATAAAATAAGCGTATCTTTGCTTAATAAATTTTCATTATGATATCTAGTGCTGTGAATACCGAAACACGTTTAAATACTATTGAAGAAGCTATTGAAGACATTCGCCAAGGTAAGGTCATCATTGTTGTTGATGACGAAAACCGAGAGAATGAAGGTGACTTTTTAGCTGCTGCTGAAAAAGTATCTCCTGAGATGATTAACTTTATGGCTACTCATGGTCGTGGATTAATTTGCACACCTTTAACCGAAAAGCGTTGTAAAGAACTAGATTTAAAGGTTATGGTTACTAACAACACGGATCCTATGGAAACGGCTTTTACGGTTTCTGTAGATTTAAGAGGAAATGGTGTTAGTACAGGAATTTCTGCTGGCGATAGAGCTAAGACGGTAAAAGCATTAGTAAATAAAGAAACAAAGTCTTTTGAACTCGCAAGACCAGGTCATATTTTCCCTTTAATTGCTAAAGATGGCGGAGTCTTGAGACGTACAGGACATACAGAAGCTGCTATTGATTTTGCGCGTCTAGCTGGTTTTGAACCTGCTGGTGTTATTGTTGAAATTATGAATGAAGATGGTTCTATGGCACGTTTACCTCAATTATTGGAGGTCGCTAAAAAGTTCGATTTAAAGATTGTTTCCATTGAAGATTTGGTTGCTTATCGTATGGAATATGATTCTTTGATTGAAAAAAAAGAAGATTTTGATATAGAAACGCGCTTCGGTAAGTTTAGATTAAGAGCATACCAACAAACTACCAATAATCAAGTTCATATTGCTTTAACAAAAGGTAATTGGAAATCTGATGAACCAATCCTAACTCGTGTTAATGCTACTTTGGTAAATAATGATATTCTTGGTACGCTCACAAACAATGCCGATCAAAAGTTAGACGATATGTTTAACGTCATTAATACGGAAGGCAAAGGCGCTATCATATTTATTAATCAACAAGCTCAGTCTATGAATTTGCTAAATAGATTAGCAATTATGAAAGAAGAGCAAGTTGAAGGTAAATTAATAAAGGCTCCAAGTATTGCCATGGATTCCAAAGATTTTGGTATTGGAGCGCAAATACTACACGATTTAAAAATCAGCAAGTTGAAATTAATTTCAAATAGTCTTCAAACCAAACGTGTTGGGATGATTGGCTATGGTTTAGAAATCGTTGATTACGTAAATTATTAAGAAAGTACACTCTTAATAATTTCAGCCATCTTATATGCTCTGTCCTTCACTTCTTGTTCTGTCCAAGATAATTTAATCAGGCAAGAAATATTTCTACCTATAAAATGATCTGATTGTTCGAAAGACTTTGTTTGAAGATAACTTAAGCCTTCCTTAACTTCTTCGGAAATTGGGAATAATGATTTTAAATCCTTTAAATGGTCCCATTTACGAATGTAATGCCAATTGTTGTCATAATAGTTCCAACAAGCATCTATACCATTTTCCTTAAAAGCCTGAATTACTTTTCGTGTAATCTCTATATTTGGAAGGAAGAAATTGAAGAAAGCTCCACTCTCTACTCCACCTTCTGGTACAGTTCTCAATGTGATTTCAGGAATTTGAGATAATGTCTTTTGAAAAATTTTGAGGTATTTACGTTGAATTTCTAGAAACTCTGGTAAACGCTTAACCTGAGCCAAACCTACAGCTGCATGGAGTTCTGAAATTCTAAAGTTATATCCTAAAAACGGATGGGTTTCCGCACCTCTATCATTGCCAATATGATCATGACCATGATCACTGTAATGATCTGCATTAATATAATAATCTTCCTTATTGGTGATAACAGCACCTCCTTCTCCACAAGTAATAGTTTTTACAAAGTCGAATGAAAAACAACCCAAATCACCTACACTTCCTAGTGGCTTTCCTTCATAAGTGGCACCAATGGCTTGGCAAGCATCTTCAACCAAAATTAAATCTTTAGCATTACAAATATCTTGAAGTGCATTTAAATCTGCCATACTACCACACATATGAACCACCATTACAGCTTTAGTTTTATCCGTAATAGCTGCTTCTACAGCTTTAGGATCTAAAGTTAGAGTGTCATCAATATCAACCAAAACAGGAATTGCCCCTAACATCATAATAGCTTCAAAACTAGCAACAAAAGTAAATGTTGGCATAATAACCTCATCTCCTGCACCTACACCTGCAGAAGCCAATGCCACAGATACAGCTGCAGTTCCACTAGATACCAATTGCACGTATTGGGTTTTAAATGCAGTTCCGAGTTCTGCTTCAAGTTCTTTTGCTTTCCAATGGCCTTTTCGCATCCCATCAAAACCATAGCGCATAAGCACTCCGTTATCTAAAACATCATTTACTTCTTTTCGTTCTGCATCACCAAATAGTTCAAATCCTGGCATAAATATTTACTTTTCTTAGCGTTTTAATTATAACTCAACTACTGTTTCTGAAACTGTTTTTCTAACTTTCTTAAACGTTGAAAACATATCATCCTCTGCCCTATAACCTACTGGAAGCAATAAAACAGAATTCAAACCTAATTCATCTAAAGCTAAAGCTTTGTCTATTTCTGCTGGCTTAAATCCTTCCATAGGACAGCTATCAATACCTTCTACAGCACAAACAGTCATTAGATTTCCTAATGCTATATAAGCTTGTCTTGTTGCCCAATCTACTTTTCTATCTAATGGCATAGAAGAAATTGTAGATTTCATTTGAGCTTTAAATGGGTCTAGAATATGATCTGGAGTTTCACGGATATTTTTAACATTATCAAAATGATTGTCAACATCTTTATCATCTATTTCTGATTGAATACACAATACCAATAGATGAGAGGAATCTATTACCTGACGTTGTCCAAAAGCACATGGCAATAACGCCTCTCGTTTAGTCTTATCCTTAACTACAACTAACTTTAGAGTTTGTAATCCATAAGATAAGGCTGTTAAATTAAAAGCTTCTTTAAGAGTTTGGAGTTTATCATTTGATAATTCTTTATTACTATCAAATTTCTTTGTAGCGTAGCGCCACTGTAATTTTTCTATAATAGACATGGTCTCTTTTTTGACAAAAATAAGTATTTAATCTATGATGGAAATAATATTACCTACTAAAGAAATCTTAATAACAGCTTTATTATTTTTGTGAAGACCAATTACATAAAATATGAACTTTATAAAAGCAACACTCTTATTATTTATCATTGTTTTCACAAGCTGTGCAGAGAAAAAAGTTCCTGAAGACAATGCTAAAATAATGTCCTATAACATTAGACTTAATATAGCTTCTGACGGAGAGAACGCGTGGCCAAACCGAAAAGAATTTTTGACTTCTCAAGTATTATTTTTTGCTCCTGATGTGCTTGGAGTTCAAGAGGCTTTGCCTGGTCAAATGAAAGATTTAGATACTTTATTAACTGATTATAATTTTATAGGTAAAGCCAGAGATGGCGTAGATAAAGGTGAATACTCAGCTATTTTTTACAATAAGAAGACTGTATCAGTAGAAAAAGATAATACATTTTGGCTATCTGAGACACCAGATGAGTTATCTCAAGGCTGGGATGGTGCTTGTAGAAGAGTATGCACGTATGGGTTGTTTACTCTTAAATCTACAAAGGAAAAATTTTGGGTTTTCAATACACATTTAGATCATGTTGGAAAAGTAGCCCAAAAGAAAGGTTTAAAATTGATTTTAGATAAAGTTAAATCAGTAAACACGGAAAACCTTCCTGTGTTTATTACTGGTGACTTCAATGTAGAACCAAACAGTGATGCTATAGCACAAACAAAAGTAGATTTTTATGATTCAAAGGAAATAGCTGATATTATTTTTGGACCAGAAGGAACTTTCACTGGTTTTAAATATGATGAGCCTGTAAAAAGAAGGATTGATCATATTTTGGTTTCAAAAAACCCTAAGGTGAATGTTGAGAAATATGCTATTTTCTCTAGTTCTGTAAATTTCAAATTTCCTTCAGATCATTTTCCCGTATTTATTGAAGCTGAGTTAAAATAAGAAAAAAGCAGGCTCATATAAATAATGAGCCCACTTTTTAGCTATCAATCAATCTATTTTAGGTAATATTTATTGGATGAATTCAGCATCAGCTTTAATTCTAACCTCATCGCTAATCATAGCTTCAGGGAATTTTTCGCCAATGTTAAAGTCTGATCTTTTTAAAGTTCCTGTAACTTGAAAACCAGCAGTTGTTTTCTTATTCATTGGGTTAACTGTTGTTCCTCTAAACGTTAGGTCTAATGTTACTGACTTTGTTACACCATGCATTGTTAAGTCACCTTCAAGTGTATAATGATCTTTCTTTACTTTTTTCATTTTGTTACTCTTAAAAGTTAATGTTGGAAATTTTTCAACATCAAAGAAATCTGCACTTTTTAAGTGATTGTTTCTAGCTTCAACTTCTGTATCAATTGAAGCTGTTTTAGCTTCCAATGAAAATTCAGCATCACTAAAATCGTCTTTTGACGCTTCTAAAGTAATATCAATATCATTGAATGTTCCTGTAACATCGTTGATACCTAAATGCGTTACTGTAAATCCTAATGTAGAATGCGCATCATCATTAGTCCATGTAGTGTTTAAGGCTGTAAAAGCCGTAGCAAAAAGTGTAAATGTTATTAATAAATAATTTTTCATGATTTTTAATTTTTAGTGTTTAAAATTTTAAGTGTTTGGTGTTATTTTAACTGATGTCATAGTCAACGATCCTCCTAGTGGTTTATCATTAAATAATGATACATCATCATTTTTGTCTTTAAATGCCATGGTATAAATTAATGGCATGTAATGCTCTGGTGTTGGTATTGCCAGGTCAAAGGCTTTACCTTGTGATCTAAAGTTTATAAGATCTTTATGATTATCGTCTAAGATGAAGTTTTTCATGCTTTCGTTAGCTTCAATAGCCCAATCGTAAGCATATTCTTCGTTAAGTTTTCTCCAGTTTACCATTCTAAGGTTATGTACCATATTTCCACTTCCAATAATTAGAACGCCTTTATGTCTAAGTTCTGAAAGTTGTTTTGCTAAATCGTAATGGTATTGTGCCGGTTGTGTATAATCAATACTCAGCTCAATCACAGGAATATTTGCATCTGGATACATGTGCTTTATAACACTCCAAGAGCCATGATCTAATCCCCAATTTTCATCGAGACCAACTTCTGTTGTTTTAATTAAGTCCTTAGTGGTTTGAGCCAATTCAGGACTACCAGGTGCTGGATATTGCACATCAAACAACGCTTGTGGAAAACCGCCAAAATCGTGTATAGTTTTTGGTTGTTTCATCGCTGTAACGAAGGTTCCTTTGGTTTCCCAATGCGCTGAAATACAAAGAATAGCATTTGGCTTTTGAATTTCCTGACCTAACTTTCTAAAGCCTGAAACAAATTCATTCTCCTCAATAGCGTTCATTGGACTACCGTGACCTAGGAATAATACTGGCATTTTGCTGGTATTACTCATTTTAGATGTTATTTTGTTTAAGTCTTGTAAGTTCATAGATGCTCCTATTATTGGCAGCAATGCCATTGATTTAATAAATTTACTTCGCTTCATCTTAGAGAAATAAAATTAATTATGCTTGTTTAACAAACTGTAATTCTCCGATGATTTTAACTTCATCACTAACCATAACTCCACCTGCTTCTAAAGCAGCGTTCCAGTTAAGTCCCCAATCTTTTCTGTTAATTTTACCATTTACAGAAAATCCGATTTTTTCGTTTCCGTAAGGATCTTTCATTTGTCCTCCGTACTCTAATAACAATGCGATGTTTTTAGTTGTATCTTTTATGGTAAGATCACCTTCTAATGAATATTCATCATCATCAACTTTTGTAAGCTTTGTACCTTCAAAAGTTATAAATTCATGTTTTGAAGCGTCAAAGAAATCTTCGCTTTTAAGGTGTGCATCTCTATCCGAGTTGTTTGTAAAAATAGAATCTGACTTTACTTTTGCTGAAATTTTAGATGCTGTAAAATCTTCACCGCTAATTTCTGCTTCAAACTCAGTAAACTCACCTTTAACATTAGAGATCATTAAGTGTTTTACTTTGAAATTGATTTCACTATGTGTTGGATCAATTGTCCATTTTGCTGTAGTACTCATTGTTTATGTTTTTTGTTGGTACAAAGATGCAATGAGAATACAGTAAGTTCTTTACACTATTCGGTAAATGAGTTGTAAAATTAAGAAATTAGCAAGTTTTTCATCTCTTCTCTAAACTCTGTAGGACTTTGTCCGGCCTTCTTTTTGAATACATTAGAGAAATAAGAATTCTCATTATAACCTAATTCGTATGCGATTTCAGAGATGGATTTATTAGTACTGACTAACAAATTTTTGGCTTCAATAAGCTTTCTTGTTTCAATAATTTCAGAAACGCTTTGCGATAAAATATTCTGACAAATTAAATTCAGATTCCTTGAAGACATAAAAAGCTTCTCAGCATAATATTCCACACCAACGGAACGCTTGTAATTTTCTTCAAGGATTGATAGGAAATTTTTGAAAGATATGTGTTGCGTTTTCTGCAAATCCTCATCATATGGATTGATTCGCTGTCTTTCACCCTCAACAATCGTAAAAATAAGGTTTAAAGTTTGCTGTATAATAGCATAATTAGGAACAGCTTTTTGGTTTTCATCAAAAATCATCTGACACAATAAAATCAGTCTATTAAAGCAAGTTCCGCAATCTAACTGTAAATCTGCCTGATTATGATAATAGGAATACAATTGAAATGTAGTCTCAGGAATAAATTCACTTTTGAAACGGATTACCCAAATATCACACTCTCCATTTAATGGCTTTGGTTGCACGCGGTGTACTTTACCTTTGGTTACAAAACTCACAAAAGGCGCTCTGGTTTCAACCGAATCGAAATCAATAAAGTGTTCTAAAACTCCTTTGTTTCCTATCATTAATTCTTCAAAGTCATGTCTATGCGGTTCATTAGCTTCAGAAGCTATTCGATTTGCTTCTTCAACATCAACTTTGAAAATTTGGAAAAGAGAATCCATAAGAAATGAAGTTATTTACTTTCTAGTTTTATTTACTTCAAAGATATTGATTTTTGAATATAGAATTCAATGTCTTAACACAATTAACCCAAAACAAAAGCCATAAACTTTATCAAAATTTATGGCCTTCTTCCTATAAATTAAATAAATCTTATGATGCTGTTACTTCTAGCTTTGCTCTATAAGCTGGAAAAAAACCAGAATAACTCAATTCAATATCTTCTGTTGTTCCCAAACGGTTCTTCAATAAACTCTTATAAGCTTCTTCGTCTACTATATATTTCCAAACTTTGAAATCTTTGAAATCTTTTGAAAAACCACTTTTAAACCTGAATAAGGAATCCTCGTTACTACCTCTTCCACCTCCAAGGTTAAAAATTTTATAACCTTCATTTGTAGCTTCTATTCTGGCTTCATCAATAATGAGTTTAATTGGATCTACCTCATAGTTATCTTCGCTTAATCCTGATAAATGATACTGAACAATATCTCCTGTTTTTATAAAAATCGCAGCACCTATTATAGATTGAGTTTCATTATGAATACAAAGCTTTAATACTGACTCAAAGTCATCACTTGAAAGAATTTCTTGATAATACTTGTCGGAAAAGAAATAACTATCGTCAGCGTCTACACGCCTCATATTTTCTTCATATAAATTCACGAAAATATCTTTATACTCTTCAACACTTCCATTAATCACTGTACATAGCTTTCTGGATTTGTTTAGATATGTTTTTAATCTTCTATTGAATTTTGCTCTTTGATTCTCAATGGTATCAGTTAAGTCTATACAAACCACTTTTCCTAGTGTTGTGATTTGACCTAAACCATTTAAAATATCATCTTGATACTCTAATATAGGATGAAATCTAGAAAAAACTGAAATGATATTATTCTCTTTAAAGTAAGCGTTTAACTCTTTATAAAAGTTGTCCTTATTAAATTTTTCGTCTGTGCCAGAGCTTAAAATACCCGAATAGCCATAAACTGATACAGCATCTTTAAATTCTGAGTTTTCTATGGTTCTTATTAAGAGTGGCAAACCTAACACCGTTTCACCTTCAGTATATTTTATTAAAACAGGAAACTCCCCTTCATTTTTAGAAAGTTGGTGGTAGTCATAAGTGTGATAGAAATCAATATTTCCAAAGACTTCTAAAAGTTCAACCCATTCTTTCTTATTTTTTATAACGTCTATCATTAAACTTTTTATTTTAATTTAAAATTAGAATTAATGCTTATAGAAAAGCATTAATATTTTAATAAATTAAAGTTGTTTTATGTTAAATTTTAAAATTAGTGTTACACCCTAAACATTGCTCCTGTAGGCTCTAAACCAACATATGCTCTACCTGCTTGAGTTAACCAGTGAGGCTGTATAATACCATGTTGTAGAACAGCATGAATATCTCTGTGTGCACGTTCTATATGTGATGTTGTATACAATGACGCTGTTCCTGCTACAGCATATATTTCAGTAACCATAGCTCTTGCTTCTGTTGCTGCCTGTACAGAGGCTGACCAAACATCTGCCAATTGTATATCTGTATATCTGTTATTAGCTTTAGCTTCTTCCCATATTACATTTACTGTACTGTGCAATTGACATCTTTTAGAATCTAAAGTTGTTATTGCCTTGGCTAAAGCACTCTGAATTTGTAGCCTATCTCTTAAATCAGGATTTTTACCTGGTGTAACACGCTCAGCACACAAACGCTTTAAATCTGTAATAGCAGACTTCAAAATCCCTAGGGCAATTGACGCATTACCTACGGCATTCATACAGCCTATAGGTAATCTACTGTAAGGGTTATCAATTTCAACTGGGCTATCGAAATCAATGGCGTATTTTTCTTCAACAAAAGCATCTTTTATCTCAACATCATGGCTTCCCGTTCCTCTCAACCCACCAACACTCCATGTGTCAATAATATTTATTTCAGATTTAGGAAGAAAGAATAATTTTAATTTGGCGCCAGGTCCTAATGTTTTTGGTAAATCATCAGAAGTAACAAGGCAACGTAAAGCAAACCAATCTGATATTTCACAACCAGATACTAGTGTCCAACGTCCAGAAACTTTATATCCACCTTCTACGATTTCCGCTACACCTTCTGGTCGTGCAGAGTTAGCGTACACATCAGATGAATTTTTATAAATTTCATTCATACTTTCCTGATCTAGGAATCTACCGAAGGTACAAGCCAAATGATTATTCCATGCACTCCATGCTACAGATGCTTCAGCGCTTGCTAATAACTCATAAACCTTGAATACTTCTACAGGATTTTCTTCCCATCCTCCAAGATATTTTGGTAAACCAAGTCTAAACAATTGCAAATCTTTCATACGGTCAACAACCGCTGGTGCCATTCTTCTTAGTTGTTCGGTTTCATCTCGATGTTTAATTGCTAAATCGTAAATCTCTAATGCTGCTTCTGTAGGTGACAAGCTAGTTTGTTTTAGCGTAGATGTATTACTCATAATATGTTTGATTTAAGGCTTTTATATAAGTCTCTTTATTTCTGATTCTAAATATATTGTGAAACCTACAGTAGCACATAATTAATTGTTAAAATGCCAAAAAAATTGATAACGTGAGTTTTAACATGTAAAATATTTCACAAATAATTTACGAAAATAAAAAAGGCTTTACCAATGTTGGTAAAGCCTTTGCGGAGAAAGAGGGAATCCCTTATTTCCGAAATGATTTATCTTAAATAACTGATATAAAATGATTTGCAAACAAATTAAAATTAATATTACTCTATTTTTTACCCTGTATTTTACCCTTTTTTAATAGACGAATTCTAAACGTGTAGGATTAACAAAACCGCCTGAACTTGGGCTTGTAACGCTTGTACTATCAATTAATTCACCATCTATATAAAGTCTAAAACTTGTCATGTTATTTACTTGGCTTAAGTAAGCGCCTACTGATATTGTAATACAACCGCATGTGTGTGAAGTTAGTTCATTACCTATTGTGTTATAAGTGTAATCAACTTCAAATGGTAGGCTTTGATTTTCCCATTCATTAACTACAGTTGAATTTACAGCTATATAAATACTAGGAACAGTTAGATCACCATCTATTTCTATTCTTATATCATAACTTTCTGGTAGTTGTTTTGCAGCTTCACCATCATCAGAAGATGAACAACTTACAATAACTAACGTTAATAAAATGTATAATGCCTGTTTCATAAATAATGTTATAAAATGAAAAATAAAATGCCGAATATTATAGGAATAGCAACAAGCCACCAAACCAAAGTAGAAGTATTACTTCTTACTTTTTCAAGTTTTTCAATTTGTGTTTTTTGATAATACAAAAGCTCTTTTAAGAGTTGGTCAGTATCATAGCCTTCATAAGACTGTAAAAACTTTAATTTCTTTAGGTTTTTCTTATCGCTCATATTTATCTTCTTTTACGGGATCGTTTTACATCTATAATATTAAAAATAGCTATAAGGTCGTCTAGGTTAACTGTCTGGTCCTCATAGTAAGGATTTAAGCTATGAAGTGTTAAAGTTCCATTTACGGTATCATGCTTAGTAATTCTTTTAGCTAATATACCTTGTTCTCTATGCACTATTATAAAATCCCACTTATTAATATGCAACTTGTTTTGCCAATGTTGACGCATCACCTCTCTACATAATAGTAAATCACCTTCATAAAGACTATCTCTAGGGTCGTCCTCACTTTCCATGCTTTCACCAGAAACTTCAAAGGTCATGTACTTACCTTTATATTCTTTATCTACTTCCCAAGGTACTTTTGGTAATTCTTCTAAATAATCCTCATCACCCCAACCACTCAAAAAACCAGCTTGTGCTCTATGACTTACCATTGGTACAAGCATAAAACTTTCATAATTAACCCAAATAGCATCTGGTTCATTGGTTTTATTTAAAACATCATTATTTAAATACGCATCATTATTCGTATCAAAATTCATAATCTTCATAAGAACATCCGCAGAAGGTTTCGTATTTCCTTTTTCATAAGATTGAATAGACCTTAAAGACACACCTATAAGCTTTGCAAACTCGGTTTGGGTCATGTTTTTTTCTTTTCTAATCCTTTTAAAATCAATCATTTAACTTTTTATATGAATATTTTTACGTATTATTTTACGAAAAGTATTGCGTATATGAATACTTCTGCATATATTTGTACTATACAACAACAAAGTAATAACAAAAATTGATATAAAAAAAGTTGTTGTAAGCAAAATACCACATAAGCATTACAAAATGGAAACAGCAGAAACCACTCATCTAAAAAAAATATACGCTAAACGAGTTCAGCTTTTAAAACATAGATGGGATTTGTTAATGCAAGAGCAAGATACATTGAGCCATGAGCAAGTGTGCTCAGATGCTTTTCAAGCTAAAAGAAAACGCATAGGTCATTTGTATCATACCCTAAAACGCAAAATACAAGAACCTACAAGTAAAGCTATTAGAGCGTCTCTTTTAGGTGTACATCAAAATAGATTTAGACTACCTCAAGGCGAAATAACCGTAAAAATTAAGTAACCATGTTCAATAATCAAAGAGGTTTGCGCACCACAGCCCAAAACTGTAAAGTAAAAACTACAATAGAAGTAGATAGTGATAAGTACAACGATGATGATGCTTACTCTAAATCTATAGATAGCACACTAAATAAACTATTCAGCAAAGATATAAACCCAACATTATAATGGCACTACAACCAGGTAATTACATAAGCGTAGATATGTCTAACTACATTGAGCAGTGGACAACTACAGATGAACAAAAAGAAATAGCTATAGCACATGATTGCTCTATAGAGCTAGGACGAAAACTCATAAGACGTGAGCGCAAGATCACCGAAAACAATTTAGCATTTATAACCGCCATAATTGCTAAAGCTGTAGAAAACAGAAAGGATAGAATATCCATAGATACCAAAACAAACAAAAAAGCCCTAAACCTAATATAACATGTTACAAGCCCTTACCAAATCTGAAAATGAAGTTGTAAAACTAAAAGCTCAAGGCTACTTAGAAAAAGAGATAGCAGACCTTAGATGTGTTTCTATACACACCGTAAAAACACAGGTAAAACGTGCCATACAAAAAGCAAGTGCTAAGTCTAGTTATCATCTTATAGCAAAATATGCAGCAGTGCACCCAGAGCTTTTTAAAACTATGATAGCCGTAATGTTTCTATCCATACAAAGTATTGTAATGTTTGGTGACTATACGGATGATTACAGAAAACCTACAAAGCAAAAAACCCACAAGGTTTATAGAACAAGAGTAAGACGAAAAAACTAGGTAAATGGGCTTTGGATTATTCACGATAGATATTGGTTTTATAGCACCAGAGCCCAAATACCGAAAAGCATAACAAATGGCAAAAAACAACAAAAATATTGAATGTCTGCGGAGACTAATCAATGAGGCAGAAGCTTTTTTAAAAGAAGGAAAACCACTCTTAAAGAAGTTAGAAAATGGGGAAGAAGTTGAAATCCCTTCCCCTATTTCACCTCACCAAAAAAGACAACAGTTTTTTGATGAAGTACTAAGCTCTAACAGACGTGTAAAGAAAAACGAAATACTAGGATTATGAAAACACCAAACCCACTAATGGTAATGTATTACATCGTAAAGTTTAGATACCTCATTTTACTATTAATAATTGCACTTATAGCCTTTTAAACCTACTTAATCATGGACATACTTATAGGAATAGCATTAGGGCTATGCATTTACAGAATTGTAATAAAGCCACTTAAAATAACTTGAAATAATTAAATAAATCATTAACCATGTCAAAATCAAATCAAGAAACATCTTTAATAGAATTAGATCAATTAGATGCTAACATGCTTCCAGAACTTAATGGATGGAAAGAAACTCAATTAAAAATAGTTGAAGAAAATCCATTCGTAAAGATTGAAGATCATAAAAGCTATGAAGATGCAAAAAAAAATAGAACGGCTTTAGTAACCGCTAGAACCACTATTGAAAAGCAAGAAAAGCTTATTGCTTCAAAACTAAAATCTTTTAGAAACAAAGTTGCGGATGCATCAAAAGAATTGATTGCCATTACAGTACCTCATGAGGAAAAGCAACAAGAGGAAGTTAGACGCTACGAAGCTATAAAAGAAGCTGAACGTCAAGAAAAGCTAAGGTTAGAACAAGAGCGAAAGGATAAAATCCAAAGTGAAATCAACCAATTCTACAACAATTTGAAGTGTGAGATTTCAAACTTAGAATTTTTGGATATTGAAAACACAAAAGAAGTCTTTAACGCCATATTAGAAAAGTTCGACCAAAAAGACTTTGAAGAATTCGACATGGATTATGCTGAAAAGAAAAACCTACTTTTTCATTTCCTTCAAGAAAAGATAACAGACTTAAATGAAAAAGAAGAAGCTCGTGTTGAGCGTGAAAAGTTAGAAGCCGAACGCAAAGCCTTTGAAGAACAACAGGAAGAAGCTCGCAAAAAAGCTGAACAAGAAGAAGCTGAACGTCAAAAGAAGTTAGAAGCTGAACGTAAGGAACGTGAAGCCGCTGAGGGAAAGTTAAGAAAAGAACGTGAAGCTATTGAAGAAGAAAAACGAAAAATAGCTGAAGCAGAAGCTAAAAGACAAGCTGAGATTGAAGCTGAAGAAAAAGCTAAGGCAGAAGCTAAAGCTAAAAAGGAAGCTGAAAAAAGAGCTGAAGCACTTAAACCAGATTTAGAAAAATTAAAGTCTATAATCGCTTCAATAGGTATTCACCAAGAAGCACCAGAACTAAAGGACAAAGCTTCTCAAACATTCTATACAGAACTTAAATTAGATATAGAGGACTTAAAAAACACACTCACATCCAAACTCGAAAATTTGAAATAATTCAATAAATCATTAATACTAAATCTTTTAAAAATGAAAACAGAAGCAGAAAATCAAACAGGAATAGCGACATTAGATAGCTTACCTAATCTTCACAATGCTAAAGTATCACCTAGAGAACTATCCTCTACCTATTGGACTCCAGAAGTTGAGGGCGAATACAAAGTAGGTGTTATCATGGAAATCAAAGAAGAAAACTACACAGATGATAAGTCTGGTGAAACAGTAAAACTACCATGCATCATCATGTTAAATCAAGAAGAAGATGGAAGTTTCAATACTATTAGAAATGGATCTAAGCGATTGGTAGCAACTATTGAAAGTGCTATTGAAAGCGGTGAACTTGTTTTAGGACAAACACCTATACGTTTAAGCTACCTAGGAAAGCGTAAGAACAAAACCAATTCTTACCAATCCGATAGATGGTCTGTTAAACCAATAGTACTTTAATTATGAGTGTTATTGAACAACTTAAGAAATCGATGCCGAATCTACATTCGGCTGCGGTTTCTGACGTAGAACTGTATGAAAACACCATACACGACGACCCTAAAAAATTGGGCTGTGTTGGTGCAAGTGAAGTGTCAAAACTTTTTACAAGAGCTGGATTAGATGCTAAAACTGCTCATTCATTTGCTTACGAAAAAGCATTAGAACTCATTAACGGTTATAGAGATTATGTATCTACAAACGCCATGCTTCACGGTATCAACTCAGAGATTGATGGTTATAGAGATGTGGTAATAAAGAAATATCCTAATGCAAATTTAAGATCAGATGTTTCAATATTTATTTCAGAAGTAGAACAAAAATCGTATTGGGCCACACCAGACGTTACAGATGAATTTGAAGGGCTTACCATAGACATTAAATGTCCTTACACACCTTACACCTTTTGGAACAACGTAAAGAAAATTAACGAAGGTTATAAAGCCCAAAACCAAATGCAGATGATAGCTACAAAGCACAAAAAAGGGGCTATATGCCTTTACTTAACAAGTGCTGACGTGGATGAATTTGGAAATAAAAAGGAATACAAGATAGCACCAGAAAAACGCTCTCATTTCTTTTACCAAGATGCAGATGAAGCTATGCAAAAGGAAATTATAAAGCGTATAGATGGCTTCTTTCCTATGCGAGATATCATCTTTAAGGACCTTACAAGCGCACCCGAAATCAGTGACGAAGAACTCTTTGATATGTGCGAAAAAAAGCAAGTCAAAAAATTTAAGGAAAACACCAATCTATTGAACCTTAACGGATCAATCGTAAAATGCAGTAACGAATATTACACTTATAAATAATGGACATCACAGGAAAATTACACTCAGTAGGCGAAACAAAAACGTTTGATAGCGGATTTCAAGTACAGGAATTCTATTTAGACCTAACAAGATTTAACCAAATGACTGGTGAAAAATACAGTAATCATGCAAGGTTTAAAATCTTCAACGAAAAATGCAATCCAGACCAATATAAAGTTGGTGACATCATTAAAGTAGGGTTTTCAATAAACGGAAAATCATTTGCTAAAGATGATGGTTCTGTAGGATTTGCACAAGACTTAGTGGCTTACAAAATAGACTTTGTACGTGAAGGTATAAATCAACCAGAATCTCAAGAACCAATTGAAGAAGATCACGACGATTTACCATTCTAGGTTATGCTTAAACTAAATAAACATAAAGTGAAAGAGTTTTGGAAAAACATACCAAATCACGAAGGTTATGAGGCTAGTAACTTAGGTAGAATAAGAAGTAAAAAAAGATATGTTAAAAATGGTGATGATTCTTACAGATTAATTAATGATAAAATATTAAAGCCATACATGGGTAATAAAAATTTATACACTTCTGTATCTATTAGATGTAATGGCTTAAGGAAAACAAAAAGAGTACATCAGTTAATTGCTATTACATTTTTAAAAAAAGAGAATATAGACGATGTTATAAATCACAAAAATTTTGATAGAACTGATAATAGGCTTTGCAATTTAGAATACATAAGCACAAGAAAAAACACAAATAAAAAGCATTTAAAAAGCTCCAGTAAATATGTAGGTGTTTGTTTTATGAAAGACAAAAATAAATGGGCTTCATATATAACACACTTAAAGAGAAATATTCATTTAGGATTTTATGAAACAGAAATTAAAGCTTTTGATGCTAGAAAAAAATATATGATTAAAAATAATTTATATGTCTAATACCTACCAAACCTCTACAGGCGAGCGCGTAACACAAAGCCAAATAGAAAGCAGAATGCGTGTAGCAAAGGAAAATGTAATACAAGCCCAATTAGATGAGCACGGTTATAATTTCTGTGTAGAGTGTGGTAGAAATGGTAACGGAACTAGGCTAGACATGAGCCACAACATCAGCATAAAATTGGCTAAAGAACAAGGTAAAACAGAATTATGCTGGGATGAAGAAAATATAAAGGTACGCTGTAGAAGCTGCCACGAGAAATTAGATAAACTCATTTTAAAATTTCAAAACAAATCATGAAACAAATTATTTACATCCTATTATTATTTCCAATAACACTATTGGCACAAGAAAGCAATAACATAAGTGTAGTACAATCGCCAAACTCTTATGATGATGGTTTTAGTATAGCAATTCAGTACGAGCACCAAAACAACATTATATATGTTGGTCCTGAGTTGTACCACTTCCCAAAACTCAACAATATAGATTATACACATCTTATAGGTAGGTTTGGTTTAAATGCTAACCTTAAAGTAATAAGATTTTATGCCGGAACTCGCATAGGTGGAATTTACAGACAAGAACGTGTACATGCTCTATTAGGTTTAGAAGCAGGATTAGATATCAATATCACTAAAAACATCTTTATAGGTGCATCATACGCCAGTGATATGAAAACCGATAGTAAGCTATGGGGAAATGAAGATTACCATACAGTTAATAGTGGATTTGTAAGACTAGGTTTTAAATTCTAAAAGCCATGACAAACAACATCAAACAAAACCCACAACCATTAGTTGTATTAGCACTTATTGCAATAACCTTAATTGTTTTGAAATGTGTAGGGATTTAAAAAACTCAAAACTAATTAGCCATGACAAAATGTAGTACAGAAGCCTTTTTAAAAGGCATTAACAATGGCACGTTCAATAGCCAAAAAGCAAAGATATACGCTTACATAAAACGCAATCCAGAACATACTATTGAAGATATAAAATTCTTCTCTACAGGTATGCGAGAAAGCTCAATAACCGCAAGAGTGTCAGATTTATTAGATATGGGTGTCATAAAGATTACAGGTCAATTTGAAAGTAAAGTATCAAAGGTTTCAAAATTAGTCATTGTAACCGATCCAAAAGAGATTGAGCAACTAGCAAAAGACCGTAACAAGTCCAAAAAAAACCACGCTATAAAACGCCTTTTAAAAGAAGATATCAGCGACGAAACCAGAAACGTATTATTAACAGAACTCAGTGCATAATGCCAACGATTATAGGTAAAATAGGCAATACTATAGCCAGTGAAAACAAAAACAGAATCTATAGTAAAGTAGAAATTATAGACTATCAAAAAAATAGATCCTTTGTAGAATTTAGAGGTGACCTTAAGGCTATTATAGACAGTATTCTACCTGGTGTAAATATCAAAGCCGAAGTCTATATACACGGTAAGTTAACCAAAGCTGGCCATACCTATAATAACATTATTGCCACATCAATAGAAAAACTATGATAAATCTAAATACCATATACCAATGTGTTACAGATTTCTACAAGTTAGATGAAGATTACATTGTAGTAAAAGACACCTGCAGACGTAGAGCTTATGTAAGACAATTGTTTCAATATATCTCAAGGCTAATAATAGGCTATCATGTATCACTAAAAACCATAGGAAGTTTTAAAAGTACTGAGCCATTTACACACTGCACAGTAATATATTCTATAAACCGAATAGAAGGGTTAGTACAATTTAATTCAGAAGTAAGAGAAGAAGTTTTAAACATTATTAAAACACTTCCAAATACCGAAAAAGTAAGATCAGTAATAAAGAAAATTGAAAGGTTTAAAAATGGCAGATAGATACCATCCCATAACCACAGATATAGTTTTGTATTGGTTTGATGTATTGCAAGATAACAGCCTTAAAAACATTTCTAAAATAACAGGAATACACAAAGACAAAGTGAGAAAAGTATTAGATAATAAATTAAAAATGTTAGCCTAATGGATTACATAGAATTCTTAGAAAACAAAATCATACTAGCAGAGAATTACGGCTTTGAAATAACAACAGATGTTCTGCCAGAAATCATGCTACCACACCAAAAAGACATTACTAAATGGGCTATTGAAGGTGGACGTAGAGCTGTGTTTGCTTCATTTGGATTAGGAAAAACCGTAATGCAGTTGGCTATTGCACAACAAATCATTAAAAAAACCAACAAACCATTCTTAATTGGTTTACCGCTTGGTGTTATTGGCGAGTTTAAAAGAGATAATGAACTCTTAGGCTCAGATGTTGAAATACAGTATATCAC
The DNA here is from genome assembly GCA_002706045.1 of Flavobacteriaceae bacterium. Classification (GTDB taxonomy): domain Bacteria; phylum Bacteroidota; class Bacteroidia; order Flavobacteriales; family Flavobacteriaceae; genus Winogradskyella. The sequence continues at coordinate 39,532 of PAJL01000108.1, read as the reverse complement.
TGACACTGATACAATAGACGACTTTCAACCTAAAATTTACCTTACCAACTACGAGCGCATCCGTAAAGGTGATATAGATGCCTCTAAATTCGGTGGTGTATCATTTGACGAAGCATCAGTTTTAAGAAACCTAAAGACCGAAACCACAAACTATGTTTTAGAGCATTTCGGAAAAGTACCGTATCGATTTGTATTTACAGCAACACCTACACCAAATAACTACATAGAGATTTTAAACTATGCTCAGTTTCTAGGTGTTATTGATAGAGGTCATGCACTAACGCAATTCTTTAAACGTGATTCTAAAAAGGCAGGAAACTTAAAAATTAACGACACTCAAAAAGATGAATTCTGGAAATGGGTTAGCAGTTGGGCTGTGTTCATTAACAAACCTTCAGATTTAGGTTATAGTGATGAAGGTTATGACCTACCAAAAATGCATATCCATGAAATTGAAGTTGAAAACTTAACAGGTAAACCAATTATAAACAAGGATGGTGATTTGGTAATGTTTAAGGACGTAACAAAGAGCCTTAACGACACAGCCAGAGAGAAATCTGAAACCGTAGAACTTAGAGTTAACAAAGCCTTTGAAATCATAGAAAATGAATTTCAGAACTCTAATGTTATTCTATGGCATCATAGAGAAGCCGAGCGCATGGCCATCGAAAAAAGATGCCCTGATAATGTCGTTTTAAAATCGGTTTATGGTAGTCAATCCAACGACTTAAAAGAAAAACTGTTAATCGATTATTCAGAAGGTCGCTATCAAATACTATCTACAAAACCTCAGATTGCTGGTAGTGGATGTAACTTTCAGCACCATTGCAACCGTGCCATATTTGTTGGCATCGATTATAAGTTCAACGACTTTATACAAGCAGTTCACCGCATCTACAGATTTAAGCAATCTAAAGAAGTTTACATCTACATCATTCACACCCAAAACGAGCGTGAGGTGCTTAAAGAACTTAAAGCTAAATGGAAGCGACATGTAGAGCTTCAAACCGAAATGATAAACCTCGTTAGAAATTACGGACTAAATAATAATAAACTCTCAAGCGATATGAAACGAAAAATATTTAACGATACCAGAATTCACACAGTCGGTAATGCAACGGTATATAATGGCGATTGCACAATTGAACTAGATAAGATAGAAAACAATTCAACCGGATTGATTGTAACCTCTATTCCGTTCGGTAATCACTACGAATATTCTAACAACTATAACGACTTTGGACACAATCCAACAAACGAAGGCTTTTTTGAGCAGATGGATTATCTCGTGCCAAAGTTACTGGATAAGCTTATGCCAGGACGTATATGTGCGGTTCATGTAAAAGATAGGATCCGTTATGGTTATCAAAAAAATATCAGTTACACCACAATAGATGATTTTAGTGGTGAAACCGTAAGAAGCTTTACAAAGCACGGTTTTCATCTTATAGGAAAAATCACAGTACCTACTGATGTAGTACAAGAGAATAACCAAACTTACCGATTAACTTGGGGTGAATTGGTTAAGGATAGTACTAAAATGGGCTGCGGATTACCTGAGTACATTCTGTTATTCAGAAAATCACCAAGCGATGATAAAAATGCTTATGCAGATTTACCTGTTAACAAGTCTAAAGAAGAATACACTTTAGCTAAATGGCAGTTAGACGCTCATGCGATATGGCAAAGCAACGGTAATCGATTTTTAACCTTAGAACAAGCCGAACAGTTAAATCCTAAAACCATTTACGCATGGTGGAAAGAATACTGCCGTGTAGTTCCATACGATTATCAACTACACTTAGATGCTTGTGAAACTTTAGACAAGGCAGGAAAGCTCTCAAAAAAGATGATGAGCTTAATGAATAGACCAACAGGACCAGACGTAATGAACGACGTTAACCGATTAAAAACTCTAAACGCTAACCAGAAGAATCGTAAAAAGGAAAAGCATATTTGCCCACTTCAGTTAGATATTATTGAGCGATTGGTATTTCAATATTCTAATCCAGGTGAAACAGTTGGCGATCCTTTTGGTGGGTTATTCAGTACACCTTACACAGCTGTAAAAATGAACCGCAAAGCTTGGGCTGTAGAGTTGAATCCTGATTATTATGATGATGGGTTATTCTATCTAAAATCTATTGAATATCAATTAAACGTGCCTACGCTTTTTGATATGGAAGAACTTGAAAAGACAGCGTAATGAGTAAAGACCCAGCAGCATTAGTATATATAGCGCAATGGATTTCTGCAACTAACGGAATGAAAGCTGAATTTAGAGCATGGTATTTCGATTTATTGCTACATCAGTTCGATAATGGCTCAGTTCCAACCGATTTAGATGAAATGGCAGGTATATGTAGAGTTCGTCCTAGCGAGTTTGAACGGTTTAACCAATTCGTTGACCAAGTGGTTAACCAAAAGTTTAACCAAAATAATAACCAACGGTTAGAAAATGACTTTGCAAAAGATGTTATTCAAAAGCGAAAATCCTATAAAAAAGGAAAAGACAGAAGCTCTGCAATGGGTGTAGTTGTAAGGTATGCGATAGATTTAGGTGTGGAAAAAACAACAATAAATTTACTTAAAAAACATCTTTACGACTTAGACACTGAGGATATTATCAAATTAAAAGATAAAGAAAAACTAAAAGAGTTGGTTAACCATTTGGTTAACCAAAAGGTTAACCTTTTAATAGATATAGATAAAGATGTAGATATAAGTAATATTAAAGATGAAGAAGAAACTTTTGAAAAGTCTGAAAAACTTTTAAGCATCGTTGTAGACCCTGAAACCTTGTTAAGCATTTCGGATTTAGAAAAACAATTTGAAAATGAAGTGACATGGAAAGAAAGCCTTTGCAGAAACTTCTCTGAAGTTAGAAAAGGATTCAACATGGAAAGATTAGAAAACTACCTAGAGCAATTCTTTAAACTCATCAAAGGCGACGGTGAAGAATGTAAGACCGTAAAGGACGCTAAGAAACATTTCAACAGGTGGCTAAAAATCGAAATTCAAAAAACAGATGGAAAAGACAAAACAAATACAGAAGTATTCTCAGAAGCTATGCAATCAGAAACAGCAAAGCAGTTTAAGTTTAAGTAAAGATATCCTTGAAGGAAAACAAAGCCTAGCAATGATAGAAATGAGCTTAACATTAGCTGAATCGGATAACAAAGCAAAGATGCGAAGCGTGTTTAAAGGCGATACAGGTCAGATTGGTTTTAGTGTTGTAAAAGTACTAGTGAATAGATTTTTAGAATCCTTCGCATTTTCAACAAAGTTAAACGATTCTCAAGTAGAAATACTAACCGTAGACACTTTAGAAAACTTTGCTTATGAAAGTTTAGAAGACATTATTTTGTTTTTCAAGATGGCACGATCAGGCAAATTTGGAAGTGCAAAAAAAGGCATAGATAGTAACTTAATTTTTGGTGAATGGTTTCCTCAGTTCATGGAACAAAAATCAATTTTAAGAGAACAAAACCAACCTAAACCAGAGTTAAGGCAATCTGCGACAGATGAAGATATATTTAGTTACAAGAAAAAGTTATTACAAAAAAAACATAAAGAAAAAGTCCAGAAACACGTTGACTATATCACAAAAAATATGGATAGACAAATGCTTGAGGATTTTATAATAGACTGGCAAAAAGATAGTGAAAAGGCTAAATGGGTTTATCTGTTAAAAGAAAAAAGAAAACAACTATAAACACCAAGTATTTGGTTTTGAATTTAATAAGCGTGAGTTTAATCGTGCGCTAAGCGTTGCTAAAAATTATCCAGATTCAAAAGCAATATTTCCGCTTCTTATGTTGGGTTACGATAAAGAAAAATGTTTAGAAATAGTAAATGAAGCTGGTATTGAAGTGCCAAGAGCATATAAATATGGTTTTCATAACAATAACTGTTTAAAGACTGGCTGTGTTCAAGGTGGTATTGGCTATTGGCAAAAAATGTATCGAGAGTTTCCAGACAAGTTTAACGCTATGGCAAAAATAGAGCATGATCTAACAAACCTTAGAGGTTATCAAGTTACTATGTGTAAACATCAATCATCCGAAGCAAAAGCGAAACCAGATAGAGAAAACTTACTTTTTTTAAAACCGCATCCAGACTATCCAAATAATTTAACGGTTTTAGATGTTAAAGCGAGAGAACCAAAACCTTTAATGGATTGCAACGGAATTGGTTGTGCTGTAAACGATTTAAACAAACCAAATCCTACAGCACAGGAAATTAATTATGAATTAGAATTATTTTAAAACTGTAGGTTATCAATTACTTACAACGGTAAAGTATAACATTAGTAGCGTGAATTACAAACATAATTATGAATATAAGTAAAGAAAAATTTACAGAGTTAGCAAAAGAGCATTTAATTGCTTTAGAAAGCTATAAAATGGATAAAAACGGAAATAAACCTATTGAAATATTTGGTATAGAAAAACTGTATGAAGCTATTAATGTTATACAGTGTTGTAAAAGCGATAGCGAGCAGTTTACTTGCAAGCATCCAACAGATATTTGCACTTGGTTTGAAGGTGGTATTGTTGGTGAACCTAAACAACACCCTTGTGATAAATGCAAGTAAATTGTTTACAACGTGCCGAGTATATGAAAAGTGCGTATAATTAAAAATTAATTTAATAAATAAACAGAGATGAAAGTCAGAATTTTAAAAGCGGAAAAAATAGAATTTCCTAAATTAATGTATAACGAAAGAAATAACACGCTGATATTAGCGACTGGTTTTTGGGATGAAACAAAACATAATTACAAAGGCGTTTGTTTAAAATCAAAACACCCTGAAAAGATAGGTAAGAGCGAGGGGTATTGGAACGCAGTAGCTTTTAAAATTTTTGAAGGACAAGTCTTAATAGAAAATAACTAACACAGCATTTTTTATATACTGTGTTGTAAATCTGTAAAAAATATGGATTATATAGAAAATTGCGTGGTATGCAATAAATACTTAGAGACGATAGCTTTGCAAGACCAAGGAATGTGTAATGAATGTGATGATAGAACAAGCCAAATAGCCGACGAAATTAGCAAAAGTGAAAATAACAATTGATTTTTTATTGTTTACAACGTTGAGCGTATGAAACGTAGCGTTTAGAAAACACAAACATTTGAATAAAAAACGAAATAAATAATTAACAATTTTTAGCGTTGGCAAATTGCTGACGTTAGGAAGCAAAACAAACGAAATGCCAAAAGGATATTATATACCGTTTACTAAAGAACAAGAGCAGAAGATAAAAGATGAATTTTTATTGAAGCCTGTAAAACGATTAGCTGATGAATTAGGAACTACTTATGGCAGAATAATGAGATTTCTAAAAAAAAATGATTTAGAAATACCGAAAGCATTAATTGAAAAACGAAAATTAGATAGTAGAAAGAAAAAAGGCGACATACCATTTAATAAAGGTAAAAAGCAAGTTGATTATATGACTACTGAAGCTATTGAAAGAACTAAAAAAACAAGGTTTAAAAAAGGTAATGAGCCACATAACACAAACAAAAAAGGTAATGGTGCTATTGTTACAAGATTAGATTCTTCTGGACGTAGTTATAAATATGTAAGGATTAAAAAAGGTGTTTGGGAATTGTACCATAGAGTTGTTTGGGAAAAAGTAAACGGAAAAATACCAGATAATCATTTGGTGGTTTTTAAGGATGATAACACCGAAAACACAAATATTGAAAACCTTGAACTTATTACAATGACTGAAAACATGTATAGAAACTCTAAACATAGTTACCCAAAAGAAATAATACCATCATTGGTTTTAAATAAACAATTAGAAAATAAATTAAATACTTTACAAAATGGCTAAAAACACACTATCAGACTTAAATAATCATTTATTCGCTCAACTAGAAAGATTAGGCGATGAAGATTTAACCCAAGAAGATTTACAGAAAGAAATTGAAAGAGCAAAAGCAATTAATGGTGTAGCAAAAAACATTATTGATAATGCAAAAACAGCATTAGAAGGCGCTCAATTTACTTATGAAAAATTACCTGGTAATAAAAGTATGCCAGACCAATTTAGAATTAAAGAATCTAATTGAGTTTGAGTAAGAAAAAAAGCGAGGGAAAAAATTGTTAATTATGAGCAAGTACACACGAAATAAACGGTTAAGCACTTACATAGCTATGTTTTATACGCATTGTTATGTACTGGCGCATCTAACCGTTTTGAGTGCGTACAGATATTGCGCTTGTACATAACGGTTTGTATATGAATAGGTGCGATTTCCGAAGGAAATCCACCGTAGACAAATAAAACATAAACATTGAATTAACAGCCAACTTTTAAAAGAAACACTAGCACTTATTTATATACGTTGTTAGCATTTCGTTTTTGAGCGTTGGCAGAAACTTTAAAGATATGGCAGAATACGCATTACAATCATTACAGCCTTATCCGCCTGCAATACTAAAGCAGATAAGACCTGAACAATTGACAAAGAATAACACCAACCAACCAATGAGGTGGAAGGAAATTGCTTTTAGTGAAGATTTAGAAGCTCTCAAAAAACACCTACGCAAAGGCAGACGGATAATTAACTGGGATAATCTTGAAGTGGTGAGCGTTGGCAAATGAATGCTAACGGTTAGCATAACCATAGTGCCGTGTTTAAGCCTAAAAGATAGCTTTACAGAACAAATTAGTTTTTATATTTTTTTGAGCGTAGGCAGATTGCGACAGCAAAACTATTAACAATAATTCAATTAAAGTTGAAATTTATTGAGGATATTATAAAAATTCAACAAAAGTTGAAAATAATTAAGTTTTATAGTGTTTTATTTCAATGATAGTTGTATATTTGAATATCGAAAGCAATGAAGCTGAGATATTAAAACTTAAAATTATGACAACTTTAGAGCAATTAGAAAGATTAGAATTAAGAGTAAAATTTATCGGAGAACATAAAACTCTAAACACAAAGAGAGGTAAAGAGAACTACAATAAGGATTTAAGAGAAATTCCTGTTTTGATAGCTGATTTATCTAGTAAAGTTGATGGAAACGAAAACTTCAAAAGAAGATTTGATGATGCTGTTACTTCATTTAATTACTGGAAATAATGAGCGATCTAATAAACTGGAAAGAACTGAGCAGAAGATTAGCGGGCAATGAAACTAGCATTACCCGCAATCGCATTCCTAAGAAGTACCAACATAAAGTTGATAGTTTTATTGAGTGTGTTGAAGGATGGGAAGAAAAAAATATAAAAACGGCAGATTTAGAACAGAAGCCAGATGAAGAAGCCGATACTTAGGCATTGTGGTTATGCATTGTTGTAAATCTGGCGCATAAATAAAGCGCACTGATTGGTAAAGATTGGTGCGCTTGTTTACAACGGTTTGTGTAAGAATAGTAAGGGATTTCGAAGGACTGAACTTTCAATTTATCACTTAGCCAAATTTGCAATTTTTTCTTTAATTAATAGACATGCAAAATTGTAAATTTTGCGGACTTTGTAAAATGCACTTCACTTTGGGATAAGCACTAAAACCCTTATTATTTTTACACTTTGTTACCTGTAGGCTATTTTGTTTCAGTTCCTATTTTTCCGTTGATTTGTTAATTCGTATGAAATTATATACGCCTTTTCCTTCTGCAATTAATTCATCATTCTGAAAGGCTTTCATTTTCGTTACAAGTATTCTATTACCTAACCTAACTATTTTACCTTCCACAATTATTTCAGATGCTTCAGCACCTTTTAAATAATCTATTCTTAAATCAATAGTTACTAATTTATCTTCCAATGACGTAAAGTGAGTGCTTCCTGCAATACCACCAACAGAGTCCATTATTGTAGCAATAATTCCTCCGTGCCACCTGTTTGTTCTCATATCTCCAACAATTTCATCTCTAAAGGGAACTTTAACTTTTACAAACCCTTTTTCAAGTTCCAATAATTTTAGTCCTAAAAATTTATGAACTGGAATACCTTCTTCAATTATTTGTTTAATAAATCCTATGTTTTTTTCTATCATTTATTTTGATTCTAATTATTGTTCTTGGCTTACAGGTAACGGTACTTATCCACAATATACTAAAACACCAATAAACACAATACTTTCAAAATGAAATTGACAGAACTTTTTAAAAATTATGACAATTATTTAGAGTTGAATTATACCTCTAAAGATACTATTAGTAACTACAAAAGCTGTTTTAAAAAGTTTGTTAGTTCAAATAGTAGGATTTACAGAATGTCAGCTAATGATATTGAAACTTATTTTGTTAATTTCAGCAGGAAGTATTCAGTATCTTATTACAACCAAATGTTATCTTCAGTTAGAATTATTTTTAAGTTACTAGAACAACCTCAAAAACTTAAAAACATTCCATACAAAGAAGATTCAAAAAAGGAAATTAACATACTTTCAGTAGATGAAATAAAAAATAGTCTTTTATTAATTGATAACATTAAGCATAGGTGTATAATAAACTTATTGTATGTGGGTGCTTTACGCATATCAGAACTTCAAAATATAACTTTAGAAGATATTGATTCTGAAAATAATCGCATACTAATACAAAACGGTAAAGGTGGTAAATCAAGACGTTTTCCTATAACTGATCGAGATTTAAAAGAGTTACGTATTTACTACAAAAAATACCGACCTGAAACTTATTTATTTGAAAGTACTGTAAAAGGTAAAAAGTACTCGCAATCATCTATAAGAAACGTTGTAAAAAAGATAAGAACTAACAAACATGTTTATCCGCATTTATTAAGACATACCGCGCTTACAAATCTTATGGATAATAAACATAATATTATGAAAGTACAACAGTTTGCTGGTCATAAATCACCAAAATCAACTCAACGATATTATCACCTAAGTAAAGAATCTTTAAGTGATATGGTATTGACATTAAAAGACATTGGTTAATGAGATCAGAAACTTTCTATACCAAAAGAATAAAACTCATAAAGCAGTATAACCTATATTTTGATTTTCTGTTTTGTTCAACTAGCGATTTAACCAGAGAACAAAAGGATAAATTAATATTTGAAATGGGTAGAATAAAAAAAGAGGTTGAGCGAATAAGCAAAATGGCTTTATACGAAACCCAGAAAATAACAGATGATTACCCGTTGGTAATTCCAAGTGGACTAAATGAAAAAATAAAACCACTTAAAGTATAATTTTATATAGAATATTACTATATTTACAATTCAAATCATTTCAAGTCCAGGCAACTTAGCAAGGCACAAATCATTTCTTAAATTATTTCCTTACCAATAAGGCTGTTTGCAACTATGCAGATTAAGGCTATATGCTTTTATATATCGTGCGGTAGAGCAGTGGTCATCTCATCGGTCTCATAATCCGAAGGTCGCAGGTTCGAATCCTGTCCGCGCAACAACGCAACCCAGATAGATGAAATCGAAAACATGAGTTTTAGGCATTAAGGCCAAAATGTGATTTAGACAAAAAGGAAAGACTTTTGACATACTGGAAAGATTAATAGTAATACGGACAGTACCGGAAGCGAGAGGCACAATCACACAGACCTAAATACAACATTGTTTTCTGACCGAATTGAATAGTAATTCTGACTGCTAGGAAAGACTAGCTTTTTTTAAAAAAAGTCATGCTCTCAAAAGCAGGAAAAAAGCATATAACCGATAGAATTGAGCACTACGAGAAACAAAGAAACGAAAAACAACGCTCAATAAGCATCGAGGAAATCGACAGAAGAATATCACGCTTAAAAATATGGTTAGAGAAATAAGATTCCAAAATACAGTAAAGTTCAACAACTGCGGATGTTTACCCGAAGCCATAGCAAAGAGTGGATTAACCTTAGAACAGATCCTAAAGGACATTAAAGAGGAAAAGGAAATCGAAAACAAGGTAATGAACCTATACCAATATGGATTAAGCAAAGAAGCCATAGCTAAAAGGCTAAATCTAAAGTTGAGCAAAGTAAAGCACATCATTAAGTTCGATAATCTAGGTTTAAGTTATAGAAAGGTAGGTAAGAGAAATTAGCTTAATTATGAAATTTAGAAACTCAATTACAATTAATGATGCGCTAGACTGGGAGTTAGTAGCATCAGATGTTTTAGACTCTTTCTTAGAGGATTTTCCAGTACGAAAAGGACTTACTAGAAAACCAGACAGCGAAGATTTATATGATTTTGATGGTGCAATATCATTTATGTACACTCAAAAAGGAATGCAACTATATGATAGAATGGTTAATAGGCTTAATGTTCTAGGAAATAAATTGTTTCCAGATGCAACATTTCACTATTCGCCAAGTAATATAATTTTTCCTTAACCTTTAAAATTTAAATAATAATAGAAATTAGTTGTATGAACCCACAATCCAAAATAAAAAACAACACCTCTACTCTACTTATGTTAGACGTAGCCAGAATACTTGTGGGTAACAACCTAAAAAAAGTATCTAACCAAATAACTAACATAGGCTTTAATAACAAAATCTACAATGTTAGTATTAGTGTTTCTGTAGAAGAAGTTACTAAACCTTAAATAATATTTATAAATGCCTTTAACACCAAAACAAGAAGCATTTGCACAACACTACGTAAAGCACGGTAATAAATCCGATGCTTATAGACACGCTTATGATACTTCAAAAATGGCAGATGAAACTATTTGGGTTAAAGCTAACGAACTTTCTTCACACGGTAAAGTTTCGGTAAGGATAGAAGATCTAAAAAAAGAATTAAGCGACAAAGAGCTATACACCTTAGAAGAATCTGTTAGAGGTGATAAAAAGCTTATAGAACGATATGAAAAAGCTTTAGATGTCCTTCAAGATGAAAACTCTACAGAAAAACAACTAGATGTTGCTAAAAGAACTATTCGTTTTATAGGGTCACATGGTTATAATTCTGCAAGGGATAGGTTAGCAAAACAGCACGGACATTTTGAAAAAGACAACCGTCAAAAGACATTACCACCTAGACAGATAATCGACAAGAGCGACTACAAAAACAAAGTACAAGATTGAGCCTAGCCTATACGACGACATATTGGAAAATTAAGGAACTCGAAAAAAAAGAGGGAATAGACATCTATTTGCTTCAGGGTGGTCAAAGTGCTGGTAAGAACATGGCAATGGCTGTTAGATTATTGGAACGTGCAGAAGATGAAAATATTTTTAGAGACACCATAACTATAATGACCGACACTTACGAGAATTTAAAAGATGGTGCAATTGCTGATTTTGAGTTTGTGTTTGGTCTTTGGGGAATGGATTTCTACGACTACTACAATAAACAAGATAAGACTTGTTATTACTGTGATACAAAAATACAGTTTCGTTATTTAGATGATAACAAGCCTAACAAAGGTAAAGGCCCTAGACGTGGAATACTTTACATTAATGAGGGAAACCGTGTAGGTTGGGAAGCTGTAAAGCATTATATAGCACGTAGTAAAGAAGTGTACGTGGATTTTAACCCAGATTTTGAATTTTGGGCGCATACCAAGTTAGAAGTTAAGGATAACTGCGAAAAGATAATCATTACCTATCAAGATAACGAAATGTGTCCAGCTTCAGAGAAAAAGCATATCGAAAGTATGCGACACGATGAAGAATGGTTTAAAGTATATGGACGTGGTGAAACAGGAACTTATTCCGAACGCAGAATGTACCAATACAAAATGGCTTCTACCCTACCGAGTACAGCAATACGTTTGCCTAATGGAATGGACTTTGGAAGTTCGCCAGATCCGACTTGTGAAGTTGAAGTTTATTTGGATGGAGCAGATCTCTATTTAAAAGAAGTCTTTACTGAATACAATCTACTAACCGAAAAAATAAAAGGTGCAGAGCGTGATAGTATAGTAGATTTCAAGGATAGGTTGGTGCTAAAGAAAGTAAGGTTGATGTTTAGTTCAACAGATTTCACAAAGGATGAGGATTTCTATTTTGGGTACAACAAAGAAAATTACAAAAACGAAACTGAAACAGATGTTGACAGGCAGATAAAAGCTGAAATCCAAAAAATAAAAAAGCATTTGACCATTGGAGACAGTTCAGGGGCAACCGAACTAAGGGATTTAGCAAAACATGGTTATTCCGTTAGAGGTGTAAAAAAACCTAAAGGCTCACAGATGACAGGCGTAAACCGTATGCGAAGCTATAACATACACGTATTGCCAGATAGTCCAAATATTGTTTCTGGGCTTAATAGCTGGATGCGAAAGATAGATAAGAACGGAAACATCATCCCAGAGCCAGACGGACACGAACCAGACTGTCTCGCTGCTGCTAGATATGTGATGTTAGCTAAGGCTTTGTGGTAGAAGTATGAATTAAAATGATAAAACTAAACTATCTATACGATATTAGAAATTTAGGTAAAAGAATACTAATTAAGTTTGAAATTATAAAAATGAGAAAAGCACTTAGAATTTTAGGAATGCTATTAGGTATTATAGCAATGATACTTGCACCTGTTTTTTATGGTTGGGAAATGTCTCTAATAATATTCCTAGCATTAACAGGTAATAATCTTGAAAGAACGTTTAGAGAATGAAAACAGCCTACATATCCCATCCAATAAGTGGTGACGTACAAGGAAACTTGAAAAAAATAAAGAATATTTCGAGAGAAATAAATCTAAACGAACCAGATGTAGTGCCTTTTGCGCCTTATTTCATCGATTGCCATGCGTTAGACGATAGCAACCCAGAAGAACGCAAAAGAGGGATTAAAAATAACACCCATATATTAAGAAGTGGTTTTGTTGATGAACTTAGATTGTATGGTGATAGAATTTCAGATGGTATGATGGCAGATGCTGCAATAGCATATTTAGAAGGTATTAAAATAATACCAATGACTGATAATATTAAAAATGAATTAGATAAAGCAAAGCAAAATATAGTTAAAAAATAATCTTTCAATAATGCACAAACCCACCGAAATAAGATGTCCTAACTGCAACCGAAAGGTAGCTGAAGCATTAGGTGCAACAAATATAAGTTGTGTATGTCCTAGATGTAAAACATCATTTGAATTTAGCAACCTAAACAAATACAAAGTACTGATAGAAGCTAAGATTGAAAAGTAATGAATTGCGTAACAGATAACATTAAAGGAACTGGATTAGGTCATTGTATGCCTCATATATCACTTGTAACACCAACACAATTGCAAATAGATATTTGGTATAGTAAACTAAAACACTTAAATCAAACAGATTTAAACCATAAGATTAAATCCGTTTCAGAGGTTATAAAAAAGCAATCTTTAAGAAAACTATTTTAGTCTCACACTCGAAAGAAAACGCAATTATTTATACATTATGAGATCTGTATTGATATTAAAAAAAGACAACAACATGGAAGCATTCACCACGCTAACAAAACTATGTCGCTCTAATCCTACTCTATTCAATTACGGTTATCTCAAAGGCAAAAAAGACTTTCCTTACACATATAAAAAACACGAAATATTTAAAATTGAATTGAAATGATATACGTACTATGTTTAATTATCGGAATTGCAATAGGTCACTTTCTAAGCTCAACTATTCATATACACAATGAAAAGCCTTTAGAACTAAAAGATGATTTAGAAAGTATAGGATTTTCTTATTCAAAAGATACTTTAGATGATTACGATGATGAGATTTTTATAACGGATCTACCTTATAGAAATACAAAAAATAATATTTGGCGTGAGGTATTTAATAATGATGAACAAGAAAGCCATGAAAGTTATATGAATAATTTAGGTAGATACAAAGATCTAGTAGATGAATCACCAAATAAGTTCCTGAAGTATCATCTTGAAAACGCTTTATTTAACGAACAATATGAATTAGCTGAATATATAAAACAAACTGCAAGTAAGCATTCCTACCCAAATACACCTGTAATAACATTAAAACCAATCCAAATAACCGAACAATGGCTTATTGATTTTGGGTTTTCTAAAAAAATGGTGCTTTTAGTTTAATCTTAAAAGATTTAAAACATGTTATTTGGGATAAAACTCAAGTAAATTTATGGATTAGACTAGGTGAAAACTTTAGTGCTAATCTTGAGATATTACAAGGCTCAGATTTAAGTAGTGATTTGTCTGAAATAACTTTTAACCATATTAAACACGTACACCAACTTCAAAACCTATATTTAGCACTTAGAGGAAAAGAACTAGCGCTCAATACGGAAAACAGTAAGGAATAACAAAACCTTGATTGTAGTTTTGATTGAACATTAAAAACAAAAACTATGCAAGATGCAATCAATACTATTTTAGGAATCATGAGCTGCTTTCCTGAAATCTACAAAATCGGAATTGTTGACAAGGACAATATAATAGTTTATTATTCCGACACAGAGTTTAAAGAAAAGTCATTCACCAACGCTATTGAATTATTAGAATGGTGTGAAAACAACCTTAAAGTAGCATGAAACAAAAAACCCTCAACAACTAGCTGAGGGTTTTTACTAATTCTAATAATTAACTAAATCTTACTTTTGATTAAAAAATCAAAGCTCTAATATAAACATTTATTTAGAATCATTCTAAATAATACATATTTTTTTTATATTTGCTATTAGAGTGCCTTTGAGTGCCATTATAAATTAACGATTTAGATGGCTAATAGGCTCAAAAAGTGGTACGATAAGCAAATTCTTAAAACGGTTGACAAAAGTTCAATTACCGTTTCATCTTCTGCACAAAACGCCTTAAGGCTTATACCACCATCTACGTTTCTTACAACAGGTACACCAGTTTGGCAAAACTTCTCAGAACTCATTTATTTATTAGACTGCTACTACTCTAACCCAGTAGTAAACGCAATCATTAACATAAAAGCCGAAGCATTTGCCAACTTAAAGTTTAAAGTAAAAGACCTTAAAACAGGCGAAATAATCCCATTAGAGCAATACGACGCTGATGGCGGAAAGCTAAGACAGCTACTAAAAAAACCAAACCCATTACAAACAGGATCAGAATGGTTAAGACAGCTCAAAGTTAACTACGAGGTTTTCGGTAACGGTTTTGTTTACGGAATGATTCCTATAGGTTGGGAAAACAATTTCACATACCAGGACATCGAAGTTCTTAACAACTTACCACCTTATTGTGTTAGTCCGGTACTTACAGGCAACTGGCTTACAGCTACTAAAAAAAAGGAAATTATAAGTAAGTACGTTTTAAAGAATTTCAACAATAAAAACAAAGACTTACACCCAAATACGGTAATGCATTTTAATAATGTCAATATCCGTTTCGATAGAGATTTTACAATAGGTAAATCAGATTTATTAGCACTTGTAAAACCAATCACCAACATATCAAAAGCATACGAAGCTAGAAATGTACTTATTGAAAAACGTGGGCCACAAGGTGCATGGACATCAGAGCTTAAAGATGATGTTATGGGTTCAGTTCCAATGGATGATGACCAAATAGCAGATGTGCAAAAAGCATTTTCTAAGTATGGCATTATGGACGACCAATACACACAGGTTATAAGTCCTATGCCTTTAAAGTTCCAAAAAACAGGCTTTAGCACAAAGGATTTAATGTTGTTTGAAGAAGTAGAAAGCGATGCCATAGCAATAGCAACATCTAAAGGTGTGCCAGAGTTACTAGCTAAATACTATGTGCAAGGTGGCACATTCGAAAACCTTAACGCGTCAGAAAAACGCCTTTACGATTCTACTATAATTCCTGAAACAGAAGATTTCATGCTCAACTTCAATAACTATTTCAATACCGAAAGTCTCGGAATAGAAATTATAGGAAGTTATGAGCATCTAAACATACTAAAAGCCAACAAAAAAGAGGAAGCCGAAACCACAGAAAAACATTCACAAACTGCTGAACGTGCCTTTAGAAGTGGTGCAATAAACTATAACGATTATTTAACCGCTATCGGTTTACCTCATAACGAAACCATAGGCGAACTACGCATCTGGGATTTAACACCAGAACAACAAGCAGCTATAAACAAACAATTAATAACCGAGAACAATGGAAACCAAAATTGAACAACTCAAAGCCTTAAGACAAAAAGCCGAGAATAATGGTGATGCTCGGTTAAAAGAATCTTTAGATCGCAAAATAAAACTATTGTCCAACTCTAAAACCGTGACAAAATGAACTATACAATAAAACAATATCCAGACAAGAAGTTCACGGATAAGATGGACCAAACACGTTTTATCAAAAAACACTTTGAAGAACTAAAGGAAATAAAGAAAGCTGAATACAAAACCAATTCACAGCCAATTATAAGTGGACTTAAAACAAAGATGTTTGAGCCACAAATTGAAGATATAACCTCAGATTTCATAGAAGTAAAAACAGTTATTAATACCACAAACATTATTGATAGCCATTTAGATCTTCACATGCCTAACATCTGGAATAAAACCGTAAAAGATAATCCGTATAGCCATCATTTAAAGCAACACGAGAACAAGTTCGAGAGCGTCATCTCAAAAAAAGCTAAGAGTTACAACGAGAATTCAAACTTTAATCAATTAGGTCTCGATGTTAACTTTAAAACGGTGGCCAACATCAATGAGTTTGTATTAGAACGCTCAAAGATACCTTTTATGTTCGATGCTTATAAAAACGGTGATGTAGATCAACATTCCGTAGGTATGCTATACGTCGATTTAGATATAGCCTATTACGATGAAGATAGCCAAAAGCAAATGGACTTCTTCAATGAAATGAAACAACAATGTGTTAATCCTGAAGTAGCAGATGAATACGGTTACTTCTGGGTAATATACGAAGCTAAGAAACGTGAGGGAAGCGCAGTTGTGTTTGGCAGCAACAGCGTTACACCTACCCTTTGGGTGAAAAACTATGAGCCGCAAAACAGCACTCAGAAAGAAGCCGCGAGAGCACTTCAAGCCAAACGAAATTTAATTATTAATCATTTAAACAACTAAAAATGAAAAACATTTTTAAAAACAAAACAGTATTGTTTTTATGCCTGCTTTTTGCGGTGGCATTAACATTTGCATTATTAGACCCACTAGCTGGTGGCGCTATGAGTATCGCTTCCTTAGTTCCAATTTGGGGAAGTATTAAAGAAGGAACTTTTAAAGAGTTATCAGTAGATGAAATTGCTAAACTTTCAGATGAAGAACAGACTCAATATTTCGCTGATAAGGCCTTGTATCAAAAAAAGCAAATTGAAGATGTAAAATCTGAACTTGTAGATTTGGTATCTAAATCAAAAGCAGATTTAATTACTAAAGAAGAATTTGATAAGGAATTTGAAAAGATTAAATCTAAGCTTGAGAAAATGGATGCAGATAAGTTCGATAAATTTGAGCAAGCGTTAGAAAAATTAGAAAAAGTATCTAAAGCTCAAGGAATTGAACTTGCTAAGTTTAAGGATGGCGGTATTCCTACATCTGCTAAAAATGCTTTTAAAGAAGAACTTAAAAAAGCTCTTGACAGTGAAGAATATAAAGAGTTTGTAGAGTCTAACGGAAAAAAGAAAGCATCTTTTAGTTTAAAAGCTGTTTCTATTTCCGATGATTATACAGGTAATAGCCTTGTACACATTACATCTAGAGATTCTAGAGTTGTAGATCACCCAGAAGTAACACGTTTAAACGTAAGAGATTTGTTAACTGTTATTCCTACAGATTTACCATACTTAGCGTTTACAGAAGTTTACGATTGGGATAGAAACACAGGTACTATCGATGAAAACGGAACTTTAGCAGAATCTACTTTTAAAGTAAGAGAAGCTACTGTTGATGCAAAAAGAATCGGTACACACATCCCACTATCAAAAAGAATGTTGCGTTCAGCTTCATTTGTAATGGGTCACATAATGCAGAAATTACCTGCAATGGTAAGATACCAAGAGGATTTTCAACTGTTACATGGTGATGGTGCTGGTGATAATGTATTAGGTGTTTTCAAAAAAGCTCAAGATTTTGCAACATTGGTAAACACTTCAATTACTGGTGCTGCAGGTGCGGTTGCTTCTGTTGCTACTTATGATGGTGGTGCAAAAGCATTAATCACTTTTGCTGCAAACCAAAATCTTAACAATGGTGATACTATCACAATTGCAAACGCTACAGCTGGTGCATATAACGCAAGTCATTCAGCTATTGTAAAGAGTCCTACTCAAATAGTAATTGATTTAGCTTATGTAGCTGAAGCAGATACTTCTGCATGGACATTTACTGTAAATAGTCCTTTTAAGGATTCTATTGAAGCTGCTCAAGAAATCGATGTGCTTAAAGTTGCTAAAACTTTAGTTACAGTTCAAGAGTACATGGCTACAGGTATTGTTTTAAATCCTGTTGATGCTACTAAAATAGAAACATTAAAAGGTAGTGATGAACATTACATAGACGTACAACGTTTAGAAAATGGTGTTTTAACTATCGGTGGACTTCCAGTAGTAGAAACAACAGCTATGCCAGCAGGTAAATTTATTGTTGGTGATTGGATTTTAGCTGCTGCATTAGCGCAGTTCTCAGAACTTACTTTAGAATTCTCAGAAAGTACACAAGAAAAACTTAAGAACATGGTAGAAGCTATTGTTCAAGAGGAAGTCTTGTTCCCAATTTATAACCCTTACATGTTTGTAACAGGAAACTTTACAACAGCTAAGGCAGCAATTGCGGTATAATGGGAAAGCTAATCTTTGAAGGTGATGATAAGGTCTTAGCAATTGTATCTAAAGACAATAGATTAAGAGCTAAAAAATATGGTCTTAAAGTCACCTTAGAAACAAAGGAAAGTAAAATTACTATTCCTTCAAAGGAAGACTCTACCGAGTCAAAGCCTAAAAAGAAGAGTTCTACGGTGAAAAAATCCGATGATAAAAGCAAAAAGCCAAGTAAGGCATAACAATGATTACAACTAGAAAATATTTCGCACTCAATTCGCATTTGCCATTTGTTTCGGATGATGTTCCCAGCGCTTCACTCGTTGGGAACATCAACGAAGCAGATAAACTCATAATGCGCTACGAAAAGGAAATACTACAACAAACGTTAGGGTATTCTCTTTACAAAGCGTTCATGGCGCAATTCGATTATGCATCCACCAATAACATACATACCATTAAAGACAGTGCAGACCAGAAATGGAAAGACTTACTTAATGGTAAAGAGTACACCAAAAACGGTGTAACGGTTGTTTGGCAAGGTGTCATATTTGAGGACGAAGATGTTGATAGAAGTTTTATTACCAATTACGTTTACTGTAAATGGCTATCGGTTAAGCATAATAAGCATTTAGGTGTAGGATTAAGCAAGCCAGAAGCCAAAGGTGCAACACGAGTAGGTCCAACTTATAACTATGTAGAAGCTTATAACGACTTTGTAGATATGGTTGTAGGAAAGTATTGCAACGGTTACAGTGACGAAATCGGTACAGGTGTAAGAAGTCTTTACGAATTTTTAAACGACATGAACACGCTAGATGCTACAACCTATCCTAATTGGTTGCCAAAAACATTTAGTAAAGTTAATGTATTTAGTATATGATACAGTTAGAGGACAGATTTATAGAAGTCTTTAAGACCATACCAAACATTACATTTCAAGGTGTAAGCCTTAATACTAAGTATGATTTTGGTACAGAAAAAGACTGCGTTCAGTTCCTTACTGTAAACACATCAAAGGACAAATACCCTTTAGTTTGGTTAGAAACACCAATAAATCTAAAAGGTAAAGAGCCAATACTAAACACACGTTTAAAATTCATATTAGCCTACCCAACAGAAAGTGAAATGGAAAACAGACAGCGACTTGATACGTATTTCGCAGACGTTTTAGATCCGCTTTATAACTATGTTATTACAGCATTACAACAATGCGGATTTGTAAGTTTCATTAACCAGGTAGGCAACACATTTGCGAGACATTACAATTTTACAGATGCTTCCAACAACAAATCACAGTTTCCAGATATATGGGATGCCATAGTATTTGCAAGAGACGTGCGAATAGATACTAGTTGTAAAACAAAAACAATTAATTATTAAAAATCACATAAGATGATAAACGATAAATGCGGAACAACAGGTTCCACAAAAGCAACAGGTGCAGACAAGCAATGTCTCACTAAACCAACGGTTGCCTATGCTTTAGCTAAGTCTACACAGTCTTTTGCAGATGCAGACGCATTTAGAAGTAAAACAGCATGGGACACGGCTAAACAAGCTGAGGACGTTGTAATAATGTATAGTGTTGACAGGTCAGAACTTGCCAATGTTGAGCCTACTTATTACGAAGGTAGAATCAGCCGTATCAAAACTAAAGAAGCACGTAAAGGTCTTAACGTTACTCATTTACTTGGGTATTGCTCGCATGGTGCATTGTTAAGTTATGAAGAAAGCGAATACACACATGTATATGAGTTTACAGAAGATGGACTTATTAAAGGTGTTGAGCAATCAGATGGTACAATTAAAGGCCAAGAGTTAAGCAACTATATTGTAGGTATCGTAAACGAGCCTGTAATAGAAGGTGATCCTCAAAGCTGTACAGTAGAAATGATCTATGCAGACCCTAACGAAATGTCTAAAGGTGGTGCAGTTGTAGAGCCAGACTTTGATATTTTAAAGTACAAAGGTATCTATCCTATTACTTTAACTGTTGAAGGTACACCATCTACAACATCATTAGTGGTAAGAGCTACTTACGGTTGTGCAGATAAAGCTTTAACAGGGCTTTTAATTGATGATTTTGTAGTGTTAACTGCTGCAGGTGCATCACAAACACCAGATAGTGTTAGTGCAGGTTCTGGTGACGATGCTAACCTTTACACATTTGTAGATACAGACTTAGCTTCTGGTACTATTGCAACAGATGTAGTAGCACAGACATTAGCAATGTATAAAACTGATGAAGCCGTATCATTTACAGTGAGTTAATCATGGGAAAAGTATATAAAAATGTGTCCTTCAATGAAAATTACAGTCCTAAATGGGATGAATTTAAAAAGTCACATTCACATATCATCCCATTAGACGAACTCGAAGAAGCATACAAAGCTTTAACAGGTAAGGATATTACAAAGAAACAGAAAACAGCATTACAAAAAGAAATTAATGGCAACACTTCAACAGCAACTTCAGAGAGTTCAGAAGCTAACGCCAACGCATCTGAGTAATGTACTGTTTCAATATCTCAAATCCATTGAAGATGAAATGGCGGAACTCAACCGTCAACAGATATTTAAAAAGAGTGAGGATATATTCGGCCAGCCTTTGGGAACTTACTCAAGGGCTACCGAATACATCACTACAAATGAGGCTTTACTAGGTAAGGGCACTATCATAAAACGAGAAGGTGAACCTTACGACTTTAAACAAACAGGTGTCTTTTTACCATCCATTTTTGCAAGAGTGGTAAACCAACAGGTAATATTTGGTAGTACAGACCCAAAGCTCGATGACATTTTTGATAACGTAAGACTTCAAAGCAAATCATTCTTTGGCTTACAAGACGTAAACAAGGTATTTATACTTCAACAACGTGTATTACCATATTTACAAAATTATATCCGAAAGGAACTAAAATTATGACCTATACATCATTAGATACTATCCCATTAAAAACATTTTACCAAATCTTAAGCTCTGGTGATGTGTCTTTATTGACTAATGATAAGAAAGACCTTAACCTTAAAAAACTAAATGAGATATGGGATAGCCTAAAGGCACAATTTGAAGAATTAGATCCAAGCAACCAAATACAAAAAACCTTTAGAACGCTAAAGGAAATTGAAGAATACAGAACGCAGTACAACGGTATTCAGTTTGCTATCGCAGCTTTAAAATTCGATAGAGATTTAGACCTCGAAAACCAATTACGTGAGTTCGGATTTAAGTTAACCGAAGATACTTTCATAGATGATTTAGAAACCATCAATAATGAAAGTCAAGCCTTATTAATGTTCATAGATGAACTCGAAGCCTTATTACCAAAACACAATGGCAAAAAAGCAACCAACATTGACGAGGTTATTTTAGGTTACTCAAGCTATACCAATCTACAATATACAGACACCAACAAAATTACAGTAACGCAATACTATGCACTTCAAAAAGTATTTAACGATAAGCTAAAAGCCGCAAGGGAACAAGCTAAAAAAAATAAACGTAAGTAATCATGGCGGAAGGTCAAATAACAAGAAAAGACATAATAACCGATGAAGGTTTAAATTGGGGTCCTGAGTATGCAAGAAACCTGCAAATCGCTATTGATAAAAATAACGAACTTATAAAGTCCTCAAAAGAACTATTTTCACTTTACAAACAGATTCAAGGTGCGTCAGATACTAAGCAATTAAATACGTTACAAACCAAACAAATACAAATTACCCAAACAGCCACAAAAGCTTACGAAGATCAAGGTAAAGCATTAGCCAAAGTAGATGAAGAACGTCAAAAGTCATTAGCAAGTCTATTACGTACCACTAACAGATTACAGAACGTTAACACCCAAACCAACAAACAAAATATTGAAGCAAGAGAAACATTAAGACTTCAAAACCTAGAGATAAAACGAAACCTAACGTTTATGGGTCGTTTGACAAATGAACGCGATAAGGCTCGTAAGTCAGTACAAGAACTACAAGCTAAGTTAGCACTAGGAAAAAAACTAAGCGACCAAGAGCAAAAAGAACTAAGGGAATCTACCAAACTATTTGAAGAATATAACAAGAAAGTCCAAGCGATTAAAAAAAGTACAGGACAATTTCAAGAAAACGTCGGTAACTATCCTAAGTTTTTTAGTGGTGCAATAAAATCTATCAAATCATTTTTACCATTAATTGGTGCAGGATTTGGACTGCGTGAAGCCTTTAATTTTGCAAAAGAAGCCAGACAATTAGCAATTGAAGCCAAAGGTGTTGAGTTTGCCTTTGATAGATTAGGCGATACTGGTGTAGATGCCTTTGAGCGTGTTAAAGCATCAACAAGAGGGTTGTTGTCTGATTTGGATATAAAGAAAGCCCTTGTGGATTTCGACAACTTCAATCTATCATTAGAAGAATCAGATACTTTGTTTGAGTTTTTAGCAGTAAGAGCAGCGCAAACAGGTCAAAGTATAGAGCAATTACAATCTTCACTTGTAGAAGGTCTATCTAAAGAATCTAAACTAAGAATTGACAACTTAGGTATATCCGCAACCGAACTAAATGCCGAACTCGAAAAAACACCAGACTTTGTTCAGGCAGTTGCAAACATTGCCAAAAGAGAAATTGCAGAAGCTGGAAGCGTTTTAGATGATGCTGGTAACTCTCAACAGAAATTTAATGCAGCATATCAGAATTTTCAGTTAGCAATAGGTAAGGGATTAGTTGCTAAAGCTAGTGATGCTATGTACGATTTAGGTCGTAATATCTTAGATGTTATCACACCTACAAAAACTTTAGTAACCGAAATTGAAAAAGAGCAAACCGAACTTAACTTATTAGTTAATAAAATAACTGACGTTAACACATCCAACGAAGAACGTGAGCGATTAATTGGAAACTTAAAAACGCAATATCCAGCATTTCTTCAGTTTCTTAATGATGAAAAAACAGACAACGAAAGTTTATCTACAGCACTTGCAGAAGTTAACCAACTTTATATTAAAAGAATTGCACTACAACAACAGCAAGAAACCATTGAAGAACTCTTACAGAAGTCCGGTAAAGAAGCCTTTAGACAAGCTAAAGCACAAGTTGAAGTAGACAAAGAAATCATTAGAATCAATAACACCGTTTTAAAAGGATCTATTGATTTAACTAATAAGTCCTATCAAGAGCGTATTGATGCAGTAACTGAAGCATTAGAAGTAAATGCAAGGTTTAGCGAGAGCCAACGTACAGGTGTTAGAACTGCTTTAAATAGTGAAGCAAAAGCCTTACAGTCTTTAAATAGTGATATAGGTAAAACCATTTCTACTAAAATAAGACAAAATAGAGTTAATAAAGAATTGACTGAACAACAGGATTTAATGTTGCGACTAGAAGAAAATATGGGTACAACATTAGAAGAAATCAATGCTTTGTTTGCAGCCAATACCGCAGCTAAAACTAAAAATGCAAATGCTACAGGACTATTAACAGATAAAGAACAAAAGGCTTTAGAGCAAAGAAAAAAGCAACTAGAACAAGACGCATTCAACCTAGACAAACAACGTTTACAATCTCAAGCAGATGCACAAAAACGTATATTGGATAGTGATAGCGAAACTACATCAAAGCGATTAGCAGCTTCAGTTAACTACACCAACAAATCAATAGAACTTTTACAGTTAGAGCGAGACCGTGCTATAAAACTAGCAAAAGGCAGAACGGACGAAATAACACGAATTAACGAAGCTTATTCAGATGATTACGATGCGTTAATACGTGAGCGTGAAGATAACGTTCAAGGTATTCTACAAGATAGTTTTGAAAAGACAAAAGCCAGAATTGAAGCCGAAAACCAGTTACAGCAAGATGCAACTAATAAGCGTATCAATGAAGCTCAGGCACGTCTTAGAACAGATTTAGAAACGCTTAACGGTCCAGCGCGTTTGGCACGCATACAAGCCTATGAAGATGAAGTTACCCAAATAGAACGTAACGCAGCAGAGGAACGCCTAAACAATCAAATAGCAGTCATAGAAAAAGAACTGGCAAATCCAATGCTAGATCCTGAGCAACGTATCGCATTAGAACAAATGCTTGCAGATGCTAAGATTGCATTAAGTGACGAACAGACTGATAATGCCATAGCCAACGCAGAACGACAAGCAGAAGCCGAACAGCGTTTGTTTGATATGAAACAACAACTATTATCGCAATCCTCACAAAGTATTGCAGATAGTTTAGGTTTGGATGCTCAAAATATTGAAAGTCTATTTACATCATTTCTTCAAAAAGCAGAAAGTACAGGTGATGCGGTTATAGATAAATACAATGAGGTTTCAAGAACATTATCTCAAATAGGTTCTATTGGTGCAGTTACTGGTGATATATTACAATCTGTTTTTGATGCCAATATTCAAGGTATCGATGAACAAATAGATGCACAAGAAGAATACTACGACAGACAAATAGAATTAGCTGGTGAAGATGAAAGCCAGCGTGAAGCCTTAGAATTAGAACGTGAAGCAAGACGTGAAGCTTTAGAAAAAAAGAAACGAGACGAACAGGTTAAAGCTGCAAAATTTGCTAAAGCACAATCTGTATTTCAAATAGGTTTAAATACTGCTCAAGCTATATTAGGTATTTGGGCACAAGTGCCAAAGTTCGATTTTGGTATTAGTGCAGGTTTACTTACAACTTTTGTAGCAGGTTTAGGTGCAGCACAAATAGCTGCGGTTTTAGCTAAACCTATCCCAAAATACCGTTACGGAACAGAAGATCATCCTGGTGGATTGGCCGAAGTTGCAGAAGTACGACCAGAGGTTATTATGGAACCAGGTAAAAAACCATATATCCAAAAAACAAGAGCAACACTAAACCTTGCACCACACACTAAGGTTATTCCAAGTGTAGATGAATTTTCAAACCAAATGATATCAGCGTCAATAATGACGAGCTTAGCGCACGAAAAACATAACCTAAACCATTATGAAACCTTATTAGCCTTTGAGAAATACTCAGGCGACATGGTAGATGAATTAAAGAACAATACTAGAGCTGTAAAGGCTTTAAAATTAGGTGTCAATATCAGAAATGAAAAATATGACATTCCTTATCAGTTGTTCCGTTCTCAAAACATTAAGTGGTAATGAGTAATATAGATACAGCATATAACGACAGAGTATATTACGAGCTTCAAAATACAAGCATTGGAAACCTACCTATACCTTCAGATGATGTTATAGGTTGGAATGAAGATGAAAAAGAATATGCGCGTAATGAAGATTACGAAGGTATTTTTGCAAAATTTTCTAATGCATTACGATTTAAAGGCACTGCCAAAGACTGGATAAATAATCTTAGAGCCACACAAGGCATTAATGCCAAAGGTCGTTTAGTCAAAAATGCTTTAGATAATCAGTTGGTTTGGCAAAGAGATTATGGAGGGTTTTTATCTATGCGCTCATGGGAATTTAGAGATAACGTCGTATCTATGAAGTTTGAATCTGGTGGATTAGAAAACACATTAAAAGCCAGACGAAAAGACAAAGTAGAATTAGAGCGTACCGAGACTTACACAGGTAAACCAATACCAGAATTAGAGGTAAAAAAATTAAATCTACCTGGCAGACGTATTTTTTTAGAAACAGATTTTAGCACAGATAATGTTAACAATGAAGCTAAATGTAGAGTACAATCTAACGATGGTAGTACAAGAGCACAAGTTTGTGGTATTCCTTTACAATTAACAGGTCAATCACACGATTTAGCAAATAGTGTGTTTTTAAATAGTACCAGTAATGAGTTACAAGGTACAACAGGCATGATGTTTTATGCACTGAATGATAGAACGCGTTTAATGGATATATCATTAGATTTTAATTTCGATGCTTATTTCCAACAATACGAAAATGTACAATGGTGTAGATACCAAGTGTGTTTAACTGTTTATGATGAAGGTGCAAACTATAATGTTAAAGAACGTAGGGTAATTTATGAATTAAGATCATCAGGTGAAGGTGTAGATGGTGATTTGGTAGATGGTGGTGTGTCTTTAGGTAATTTACCATCTGATTTCGATGCAGTTTATCCATCTTTCACTATTCCAATTGCAGGAAGTTATACAACACAAATAGAATTATTAGAAGGTGAAAGTATGGCACTTGAGTGTTTATTGCAGTCGGATATGTATGTTGATGTAAATGCAGGTGTAAGATGCTATGCCCAAAATATTGTTTCAAATCTAAAAATAGAAGAAGATAGCTACTATGAGCCAACTTTAACTAATGGATTACTAGCTTATGAACTTTTAGAACGTTTGGTTGAAATTATGACAGGCGACAAAACCAATTTTAAATCTAGTTATTATGGTCGTGTCGATAGAGGTTATGCAGTAGATGGTCCAGGGGCTTATACTTTTTTTGCTCATGGCCATTGGATAAGACAGTTTACCGCAGAAGATGAACTTTACAAACCTTTTGCTACATCGTTTTTAGATGCCTTTGAAAGTTTAGAAGTATTACATAATATCGGTTTAGGAATAGAACGTATAGGATTTAAGGAACGTATCATTGTTGAAGATTCTAAGTACTTCAATAATAACAACGTCACTATAAGACTAGGAAAAGAAGTCAATGGAACTTTTGAATACCAACAGGTAAAAAATGTAGAACGTAAGGTAAATGAAGATTATTATTATTCATCTATTACCATAGGCTCAGATAAAGGTGGCGACTATGAAGAAGTAATGGGTTTACAAGAAACTAACACACAAGCCAACTTCACTACTATTATAGAAGGTGTTGCCAATGAGTACAAAAAAACAGCAAAATACAGATGGGATCCTTACGGTGAAGAAATTATAAGACGACGCAACAAAATTACAGCACCAACAACAGATCAAAGTGGTGATTTAGATATCTGGGCACATGATGTAAAACCGAGCGCAACGGATATATTAGAACTAAAGACGTGGCAAGATGTTTTAGAAGTTGAGCCTGTAGGAATGTTTGATCCTGACAGCTCGTATAATTTCCTTTGGTCGCCAGTGCAATTGTTACTAAAACATGGCTATAAGTTAAACGCAGGTTTAAAACAGTACCCTTACGATAGTATCATATTCGGAAGCTCAACAGGAAAAAGCCAAGTAACGATACAATCCATAGGAAACAACGCTTATTCTGAAAACGGTAACATACCAAATGCAGATTTAGAACAAGCAAGAGATATACCTGAAGAAATAAGTTTTGAATTTACCGTTGACCGTGAACTTATAAAAAAAATAGAAGGTTACACAGTATTAGCAAATGGTGATAAAATACCGAATATCTACGGTAAAATAGAGTTTAAAAATGAGTTTGGTGAACTCGAAAAAGGAAAAATAATAAGTATAAAACCTAACGGTAAAGGTCAGTTTACCTTAATAAAATCAGCTATATAATGGGTTTTTCAAAAATAACATTAACATTCAACGATGATTTAGCTATAAATGAGCGTATAGGGTTTTCTACATCAGTTCTAAGCTTAGAAATTTACGAAACATGGGTTTTTCAAAGGTTACAATCTAAACAAGTAACTCAAGGTACACCAACAGGTATTTCTGGAGAACGCTCAGCTATTAATTTTCTAACAGCTTTTAATTTAGATTTTAATGCTACTAATCAATATGAAATAAGTAGAACAGATAATGTGGTAGTCATAGAATCTAATAACCCAAATTTAGATTTCTCAAATTTTTATAACCATAGTGACTTTAATAATCCAATAGACGACAGCACCAATGTTACTGAATTAATAGAAAATTACACTGGCGATGTCCTTACTATAGATGACATACAATTTTTAGAAGCTACAGAAAACACACCATGTACACATTATAGAGTCGAAGTAACAACAAGTATAGAAGCTACGTCTTATTATTTTAGTGATGATGAAACAGTTATACCTATAACATCAAATCCATTTTATTTTGAAAGACCAAGAGGTGCAGGATTTAGAGTTTGGGTAAACTTAGATGATGAGCAGTTAGTAAGTAGCAATACATTGTCTTTTATTTCTTTATTTAATACTGAAAATATAAGTATAGTTTCTAATAGTTCACCAAACGGTGGTACAGCAACAATATCTTTAGTCAATCTTATTGGTGACTTAGGTGATGTTGAATATTCATTGAATAATACAGATTGGCAATCTTCAAATGTGTTTTCTGGTTTAGAAAATGGTGACTATACAGCTTACGTTCGTGATGGATTTGGTTGCATTGCTAGTAAAACATTTGTTGTAGATGCCAATAACATTACAGATCCATTTTCATACATCAGTAAAAGCAACTCTATACGTTTTGCAACTCAAGAAACATTTGAGCCTTGTGGAGCATCTGTTAATGATGAAAATACATTAAGTTTTCAAGCTTTTGCACGTAACCAAAGGCTAGCCTATAAAGAAAGTCAAGCATGGAACAGTTGCGATACTATACCAAATCAATTATGGTCTAACTATGAAAATATAGAAGTAAAGGTTTTAAAACAAGATGGTACAGAAGATGTTGTTTCAATATTTCAATTAACTGAAAACATAGGCCGAAAAGATGCAAGAGATGCTATAAGTTATGATCTAGGCAACGGACAAACAGGCGTTTACTTTTTATCCGGTAATCTTTACGACTATGATACAGATGTAGATACAGACACAGATTATCTTCTTAATGGTGGTTTACCAGAATGGGGCGTTATTGGTAATTACTTTAGTATAGATTCGGCATGGTATCAAATCGTTAACACTTTATATGATGAAGATTTACAAGCTGAAGTTTTAGTAATTAATGCTATTTACTCAGGCGGTGCAACTACAAATATTATTGTAAAATCTATTTATAACAGACAAAAGTTTGAAGTGCATGAATTCAACATCGTAATGGCTAGTTATAATAATACATGTTTTCAAGTTCAAATAACTGAAACCGATGATCGTTTCCCTACAAAAGTTTGGCTATCGGAATACCAAAACGTAAAAACAGAACAAAAAAACACTATTGAAATGATAAGCTACGGCATAGATAACACCGATGTTTTTTATGCAAGTGGAATTCAACAAAAAGCACGTTTGCCAATTATTAATATTGAAGGTGGTTACGACCAAGAAAGCGAAGTTAATAAAGGTGATACTTCTAGCGGATTAGTCTCAGGCTCATTACATGAAACTAATCTTTTCATTATAGGACCAGTAACCAAAGAAATTTACAGATTAATTGTAGAGCAAGCGAGTAACGAGGTAGTGATAATTAACGGCACATATTACATTAAAAATGGTGAAATAGAAAAAGAAGGTCCTTTAGAAGAAAGCAACCTATACGAAGTAAGATTACCAATGTTAAAATCTAGAGGTAGAGCTTATTTAAATAGAGACGAACAACTATTAGACACTAACGATAACCTAGAAGTATCAAACTTAGTTATTGATTCTGATGGGAATTATATGACTTATCAATAAGCGACTGCAAAGTCTCTTTATCAATATGAAGATGATTATGTGTTTCGTGTGTATGTGTTATAAAAGTGTTGGTGTCCTTAGGTTCACCAGGAATAAATGAAGCAATGATTTTACCCAAAAGGTAACCACCACCAACAAAGAATATAATGACGAATAACAACATTTTGTAAAAGTAATGATAAAAGCTAAAAAAAATTTAAACACTTTATTATTTAGAATCATTCTAAATAGTTGAATTTTAACTATATTTGAACATGTCTTGGCAGCAACAAATAACACAGCAAATTGCTAACATTAATGCATTTTTAACTCAGCTTGCAGCAAACGTTAAGAATATACCTTTATTTACATCAGCTTCAAGTCTTAATGGTGAAGATTTTTTACACATATCTCAAGGTGGTATAGATAAAAAAGCATCGTTAACGTTAATACTAGCATATCTACAAGAAAACAATCTCTTTGTTGAGAATTATTATGATACAATGAGCGGTACAAATCCGCTATTAACGCAACAAAGTCAACAAACAACAGGTCGTATTCAGTATGTAGAAAACGCCTTTGGTTTTCCAGACATAGCAGATGGTGACTATGCTTATTTTGAGAAATTAGATACTAACACACAGACTTATAGCGATTACAGAAAATTAAGTGCAGATGAAGTTGCAATAATAGAAAGTAGCCAAGCATGGCAAACAAAAACGGTAAGATTTAAAGATACTGCAGTCGTTGATTATACAAGTTTAGTTAGTGGTTATATTTATGTTTTAAATGATGATCCTGATATTACGGATTTAATTTTCGACGTACCATACAGCGAAATTATAGCTAAAGCACAATCCTTAGCAACTACTGAAAATTTCTATCTCAATATTTACAATGCTACCAAAAACATAAATATTCGTGCTACAATTACCGAGTTTACAACAGTAGATACTAATAAGGTTAAAGTAACGATAACAGGTGTTTTAGATGCTGAAATAGATGTAGAAGATACATTGCATTTAGGCTTACCTATAAACTACGAAGATGTAGAAGTAAGAATAAACGGTTTATGGCATTACCCAAAAAATGCAACAGATCCAACAGCAATAACAGATGGTCAAGAGTTTAGAGGTTTCCCAACACCAACAAGGTTTGTGTCTGGTATTGTGTTAGATGCCACAGACTTTGATATAGATGATGATACTAAAGCAAGATTATTAGTTAATAATTACTACTAATGAGTATAGAAACACTTTACATACCGCCAAAAAACAGCGACACTTTTATAAAACAAGGTGACACTATAGGAAAAATTGAATTTGTTTGGGATGATGCCACAGTAGATTGGACACAAGCCGAAATAAAAATGCAGATAAAAGATAAGAATGGTAAAATAGTTATCAGTTTATCTAATGGTAGTGGTATTACAGTTGAAAGCTCTGTAAAGTGGGTAATAGACGAACGCAGTAAAGATGATCCTATTCTACCACATGGAGAACTTAAAGGTGATATACAATATACCTATGAAGGTAAAACAAAAACGATTTATGATGTAGAGTATAACATCTTAAAACAAACCACAGTATAATGAATGTAACCATTACATATCATGTTACAAAGTTGAGTTGTACTGTGACTTACAACGGTGTTTCAATCAACACACAACCTGTAATACAAAGTTCTGGTGGTGGTGGAAATGGCGAAGTAAGAATAAACGGAATTTGGTACTATACTGTAGGAAATACAGACGTAAACGCTATAGAAGATGGTAACGAATTTAGAGGTTTAGTATCACCAACAAGATATGTAGTAGGAGTTGTACTAGACGCAACAGATTTTGATATAGACGACCCAACAAAAGCAAGATTATTAATAGATAATAGACAATAAAATGAAAAAGTTATTTTTAATACTAACCTTACTATTCACAGGCTTTTTATTAGCGCAAAGTCCTGTTGTAAGATTCCAACAATGGAAACAAGTCACCACAACAGAGCGTGATGCTTTTACACCATTAGCTAATACCAACCCACAGATATACAACATCACCACAGGACAATTTGAATATTGGGATGGTGACAGTTGGGAAGTTATAGGTGTTGGCACAGGCTTCGATCACCAACTTACACAAAACCTTATCACTAATGGCAATGATTTTATTAGTAATGGCAACCTATTTCTTTATTTAGATTCAGATGGTGATGGTACTGCTGGTGTTAGTAATGCTTTCAGAATTTATAATGAAACCGCAACAGCAGATAATATATTATTTAATTTATATAAAGGTTCTTTAAATTCAGTTGACAGGTCTTTGATGGCTATTGGTCAATCAAATAATTTAGCAGGTTATTTATCTATATTTGGAAACAGTACTACCCAAGCTGGTAATATACAATTAAGTAACCCAGGCAGTTATACTACTGAAATAGGAAGTTATCATTTAACTACCATAAATGGCAACCTTATACTTTTAGGCTCAGGTGGCACAAGTGGAAGTGCTGTACCGGCTTTTGGTATAGATGCTACAGATTTGAGCATCACCTTTGGTAATTATTCATTTCCTAGAGTAGATGGCTCTGCTGGTCAAGTTCTAAAAACTGATGGTAGTGGTAGTTTAACATGGCAAGATGAAAGTGGTGGTAGTTCCAGTGCCTCTGATATAACCGTAGATGATGCTTCATTTGATGAAATTACAGGCACAGATGCTCAATCGGTGTTTAATTCTATTGATAACGCAATTTTTGATTTAGCATCCGCAAGTCCAAATAATATCGTCTACATATCAGATTACACCGCATTAAGCTCCATAGCATCACCAACAGATGGTGACTTAGCCTATGTCACAAATGACAGAATTAAAGGACTTTTTAAGTATGATTCAACACTAAGCGCAACCGACAATTTCGGTACTATTATAGATGGTTGGGTAAGACAGTATGATGGTGCTAATCAAATAGCTTGGTTTGGAGCTATTCCTGATGATGCTATTGACGATACTGTTAATATACAACGCGCTATCGATGCGAGTTACTACAAGACTTTAGAGTTTGAAAGTGGCGAATACTTAATCTCTACTGATACCGAAACTTATGCAGTATTAATTTCTAACAGTATAGATTTAATTAATAAAGCTGATACAACTTTCAAATTTGGTGACTCTGAAACATCAGCTTCTGTTATGTTTCAAGTTGGCGAATATGGCGTTGTAACTAATAACGTAAATATAACAGGCGGCATTTTTGATGGTAACGCAGAAGCTATAGACAATGCAGCTGCTGGTGACGATGCACTGTATGGTACTTCAGGAGGCGCAATAGTAGTTAGCGGTCAAACACATAATGTAACAATTAACAATGTATACATTACTAATTTTTTAGGTGTAGGCTTTGAAGTAGATGGTGAAAGTGATGTGTTACGAGCGTCTCAAATATATGTTAACAATATGCGAGTAGATTTTTGTGGTGAAGGTATAAGACTACAGAAGGCTAATCATGTATATTTAGATGGAGGTTACGCTACAGATATGTTAAACCAAGATTGTATTGAACCCCATGGGTCAATTGATAATTGGTCGGTTAAAAATATGTATTTCGCCAGACCCCATCAAACTAATTCTGCTGTTGAAGTTTTTCCTCAATTTGGCGATATGCATAATGGACTTTTTGAAAAGTGTGTAATTGAAGATAATGAGGCTAGAATTTCTTTGTCTAGTGGTTCAGGAGGTTATACGGTTTACAATTTAACTTTCAGAAATAATCACTTTAAACACTCTATTATTTATGCAGGTGTTAATGGTAATTATCAAAACTTAGTTATAGATGGCAACCATTTTGAGGGTCCGAGCAACCACCCTAGAAACATTCCTAATTTCCATGCTATCAGCACGTATTTAGAAACTAATACTATTAAAGTAATCAATAATAGAATCCACGATTACCAATATGCAGGTATGTCTTTACGTGATGATAATGCATTAATAAGCAATAATACAATTTACAATAATGGTCAAGATACAGAGGGAGTTGTTTATTTGAAAGTTGGTATAGATTGTAATGGAAATGACGCTATAATAAGTAATAATAGAATTTATGATGACCAAGTGACAAAAACGCAAACTTATGCAAGTATTAGAACATCGGGAGATAGAGCAATAGTTACTGGAAATTATGGAGATATAGATACTGATTTAGGTGGTGTGGGGTGGAAAAAGTCAGGCAATGGCGGAGGTATAAATGACAAAGTAAGACTATTAGCAACTATTACGGCAGGTTCTAAATTTGTAGACTTATCTACAGCAATAGAGGCTATAGGAATGAACTCAAATGTTTTGGAATTATACAGCGCACATATCCAAGTTTTAGATACTGGTGGCAATCCTACAGTAGATCAAAACCCAATGACACCAGCAACAAATGTTTGGATAAAGAGGTCTGGAGGGGATTTAGATTTGAGGGTTGATGCTGCTTTAACTTATGATACCAATTTTGTGATAACATTTGATGTGTCAACAGATTATATAACTAACTAAAATGAAAAATTTAATTTTAATATTCGCATTTATATTTTGTTATAATGTAAATGCACAGTTAATTGAGATTGAGCCAGATTCTATTGTAGATACTTCAGATATAGTAGAGAAAGGCTTACACGAGGTCTATTTAGATTCGGTGCTAATTTCGTCGCACTCAAAATACACTAAGGCAGCGTTAAAGGCTAGTTTATTACGGAAGAAATACCCTAATGTTAAAACCGTTATTAAGTCGCCAGATTCAGAACCAACAGGCAGTTTAAGAATATTTATAAACGAAAACAAATTAGTAACAGATAGTAATCTAACTAACAGAATTTCGAGCCTTGAAACACAGAATTTAATTCAAGCAGAAGCAATAGGGAAACTTCTAATAGCAGATACAATTAAAGCTAAGAAGCTCAAAGTTTTAGAAGCTAGAATTAACACGATTCAAACATTCATAAGAGATTCAGTAGCCTTTACTTGTAATTGCGAAGAGCAGATAGATTACTCGCTGCCTATAATTAGGAATTTTGCCTTTGACACAACAGGTTGGCAAATCGACACCGAAAACAATGTGTACACCTATCAAGATGAGATTACAAATCGTTACATCAGTTTTCACTTTAACAGGGATTTAGAAGTTGGTAAAACTTACAGAATTTCCTTCAACATTGCTACAGAAGGTACGGCTGTAATGGATTTTTGGCTATACGAAACCTACGGCACAACATTACCTAACGAATGGGTAAGCGGATTAATAACCAGTGAATTAACTTTTGAAAACGGAAACCATTATTTTGATTACACCGTAGAGTTGCTACCAAGAGAGCGACTAGGAATAAGAGCAAAGAATAAAGGTGATGTGTTCATAATTACTAATTTGAAAATAGAAGAGCTGTGATGCAGGAAGCGTATAACCTCAAGAGAATGGTGTTTAAATTAAATCAAAGAAAACCCTCTTTTGATTTTTTAGACCAAAACCATAAGGAATTATGCAACGCAATAGCGTTGAAACTATTTAACGGAAATTATAGAAAAAAACCAAGTAGTGAATCGGTATTTAATTTCGCTAAAATGAATCCGAATGATTACGAGATACACGTCTTTTTATCAGGACAATTAAATTTTTAAAAATGAAGAAACTATTATTAATCCTGCTCTTAGCAGTAACGCAAATCATAAGCTCTCAAAACTTTTTTGAAGGCAATGAAATTATTGAACCAGATAAATTAGAACACTTTGTCTTTGGAGGTGCAGCAGCTCTTCCTGGTTATTATCTGGGATGGGAAATGTCAAAAGGTAAAAGAAGTACAGCTATATGGACTGGCTTAGCTTTTGGTACAGGCGTCAATGTTGTAAAAGAGCTTACAGATGGAAATAAAAACAATGCCTTCAGTACTAACGATGTTGTTTTTGGTGTGGCAGGTGCTATTGTAACTACGTTTGTTACAGACCTTATATTTCAAAGTGAAGGATCAAAAAAACGGCGTGAAGACAGGCGTTTAGAAAAAGAGAAAAAGCACTTAGATGAGCTTTACGATAATGAAGAAGTAATAACTCTAAATCAATAGAACCCATGGAAAAATCTAAACCAAAATTATTAGAAGATCATGATAGTAAAGGGCAATGGTGGTGGATCATAGCAATTAGATTAATCGGATTTATATTATTTATAGCTCCATTATTCCTTCCATTAAAAGCATATTTCTTTGAGAGTAAAGAAAATTTAACTCTAAATGGGAATGACTGGATATTACTCTTATTTGGATTGCTACTCTCTAGTGGTGGTAAACAAATAGGTATGGTCATTAATAATGTAGGTATTGTACTGACTAATATTTTACAAAAAGTCACTAAATAATGAGGTTATATATTTCAAGAAGAAAGATTGTAGCTATTAAGCGTTTTTTTAATAGATACAAAACTGTACTTACTTATTTTGGACTCATTACATTAACGATTTCAAACATTTTTTTAAGAAGGGATGTTATAGAACTTGAACTAGAGCTTCAAAATATTAAAAATGAAAACCAGTCGCTTATAGCTGACATGGTTTATTTCAATAGATCATTTGAGGATTTTCCACTTCCTGTCTGGCAAAAAGTAAAACGTGACGGTAAGTTCGTAATGCAATATGTAAATAAAGCCTATTACGAAAGGTATTTAATACCTAGGGGTTTGGATCGTTATGATTACATGGGATCAACTGATTTTGATATCTATGATTATAAGACTGCTACAATATTTTATGCAAGGGATTTGTCCTTGGCTATTGATGGAGATTGGAAGCGATTTGATGAAAGTATATTAGATGCTGAAACTTCAGAACGTATAAAATTAGATGTCTTTAAATGGCGGATTATTGAGAGAAAAGATACTTTAATTTACGGAATGGTTGTACCTGAAAAAATGAAGTAATGTATAAATGTAAATACTACACCATACAAGAATTAGTCCATCCATGGATTATAAAAAAGATTGGCGAAATTAACGCATGGCTAAGATTAGATGCAGATGCGTTAAAGGATCTCGATTTTATACGCGAAGAATGGTATAAATTAGAAGGCTCTGGTGTGTATGTAAATCGCATTAATTTAGGTATTGATAGTCGTGGATTTCGTCCACCAAACGATCCAGATGGTGCGTGGAACTCTACGCATAAGCAAGGTAACACCTTTGACTTAGAGCCAGTAAATGGTAAACACCGTAAGTTCTTCAACTTTGTAAAGCAACTCATAAAAGACGATAAGCTAAAAAAGCTAAATACCTTAGAAGATTTTGAATATACCAGAACCTGGACACACGCAGGTTATATGAATACCAATGAGCGACCTTTAATTATTAAACCCTAACAATGACCATCCTTATACTATTCTGGCAAAAACGCACCACGTTAGAAAAACTATTTTTAGTAATTATAGCTGTTGGTGTGGTGTATGTTTCTGTGGTAACGGTTCAAAAAAGTGTCTATAAATACAAATATTACAAATCTGAAGCAGAGAAATACAACACTGCTAAAGACAGTATAGAATCGCTCAATTTACGATTAAAAGACTTGACCCAAAAACAAGAAATTAGGACAAAAACTGTCCAAAAAAAAGCACAAAGTATTCAAGATAAATTAAAGCAAGATGAAGAAATTATTGATAATCGCGATTATAATGATGATGAGTTGGACGATTTCATCTCAGACTACGACTACTAAAGTTGTAAAAGTTTCCGTATTAAAAAACATGAAACGCAAAATTGATAAATGCGATAGTCTTGCTGTAGCTCACATCAACTTAAAAAAGGAATTCGACTTTATTGTAGAAACTAATATTGAATATTTTAAGCGAGTTTCTGAAGAAGAAGCTAAACGTATCCAACTACAAAAACAATACGATGAATCCGTTGAAGCTTTAAAGAAAAAAAAGTCTAATTGGGCATTACCAACATCGCTTGGTGTTGTTGGTGGTTTGGTTGTTGGGATGCTTTTGAGTAACTAATGCCTTGGAGTATTCCTAATCTTATCTACAATCCAAAGCCCAACAAGCCAACAGATAATAAAAAATACAATATCTTGAATCATAGTTAAAATCTTGGTGAATTTTCAATTAAATCTTTTTTATAAACACCTTTTATCTGTTTAACGTAATGTTCTGTCATTCTCTTTTTACTATGACCATATTGATGTCTAATAGAATCTAAATCTACACCGTTTATAATCTTATCATCACCACCTTTGTGTTTATAACTGTACATATTAACATCTATTCCCAATCCTTTTTTTACAATCTTATACCAGCGTTTAGTTGCGGTATCTCTCTTGATTTTTGTGGGACCTGGAATAAAATCTATAAACTTACCAATATTTCCGCATCCACTTTTTCTGAAGCTCCCAAATAAATAAAAGTCATCTGGATAAGCATCTAATTTTAAATCTAAAAACATTTTGAGCATGTAATCATTGATTATAACGTTTCTTTGTTTAGTGCCAGACTTTGTTATTACAGGTGGTAAAATGATTTCTCTAAGTTCTATATTAATCATTTTTAATTTAATAGATAAAATCTCTTTTGGTCTAATACCTGTATGGTATAATGTTTCAATAAACCTAGAAAATTCAGGATGGTTATTTTCTAATTCAATTTTAATCAAAATATGTTCATTGTCTGTCGATGTTCTATTTGCGTTACTTTCTTCAACAGGTAAAGGTCTAATTTTATGGCAAGGATTGTATTCAATATAATCACATTCTATAAGTTCGCTCATAATTGCAGCTAATTGTCCTAGATGCTTGTTTCTGGCTTTGTTAGTCCATTTGTTTTGTTCCTTAGCTCTTTTTAAAATAGAACGAATATGTACACGTTTCACCTCTTCTATCTTTAGATATTCTAGTCCTAGAGATTTAATTGATTTTATAATAAACTTTAAAGTGATATTATAACTTGAATAAGATTTAGTGGCTAAAGTTTCCTTTTTTTCACCTAGAGCATAAGTTAAAGCATTAACAATATGCAAAGATTCTTGAAATTGATTAGGTTCTTCAATAAAAGGATTCCATCCATCTTTTAATTTGTTATGCAATTTATTTGCAAGTGCATTACCTATAACCTCACGTTCTTTGAGATTCTTGATGTAATTAATACCTTTTTTGAATTTCTTTAATTTTCCACGATACGAAAAGTGAACGTACCATACACCATCTTTAGACTTACAAAGTCTTGGTTTTGTATAAACTTGATCTAACATTTTAATTTGTTTAAATTAAAAATGTCTGCGGAGATATCAGTTTACTCTTATTTTACCCTTTTAGGTTAAGATTTTCTTGAACGCCCTATAAACAAAGGACGTTCAGAAAACCTAGCGGAGAAAGAGGGAATCCCTTATTTCCGAAATGATTTATCTTAAATAACTGATATAAAATGATTTGCAAACAAATTAAAATTAATATT
>PAJL01000107.1 GCA_002706045.1 Flavobacteriaceae bacterium | reverse complement strand
GCTCTAATGGCATTTCGTAAGTTTCACAAGAGATGGGGCCTTTACCATCAA
Source organism: Flavobacteriaceae bacterium (assembly GCA_002706045.1). Classification (GTDB taxonomy): domain Bacteria; phylum Bacteroidota; class Bacteroidia; order Flavobacteriales; family Flavobacteriaceae; genus Winogradskyella. The sequence continues at coordinate 18,584 of PAJL01000107.1, read as the reverse complement.
TTGGGTTACCTAAAGTATCAACAACACGTCCAACGATACCTTCACCTACTTTTACAGAGGCAATACGAGATGTACGCTTTACAGTAGAACCTTCTTTTACTGCTTTAGCTTCACCTAATAATACAATACCTACGTTATCTTCTTCAAGGTTAAGTACAATACCTTCTGCACCACCATCGAATTCTACAAGCTCACCATATTGAGCGTTTGCTAATCCGTAAGCACGTACAATACCATCACCTACAGTTAATACTGTTCCTACTTCGTCTAATGAAGCACCTGCTTCAAAACCTGAAAGTTGTTGTTTTAAGATTGCTGATATTTCAGCTGGTTTTACTTCTGCCATCTTTATTTAATATTACTACTTTGAATCTCTTTAAAACTCAAAGCGAATTTTAGTTTAATGTAAATTCTCTTTTTAACTTATTCAATTTGTCTGCAACACTAGCATTGTATTGCATATCGCCAACACGTAGAATAAAACCACCTAAAATGCTTTCATCAACTACGTTATTTACTTCAGCTTCTTTTCCTGTAAGCTCTTTGACTTTTGCTAATACTTTAGTTTTAAGATCTGCTGTTAAAGGTATTGCTGTTGTAACAGTTGCTACTTGCGTACCTTTCATTTCATCATAAAGGCGTGTATAACTAGTAGCTACATCACCAAGAATTGCCAATCTTTTATTTGAAATTAAAGTATCTATTAATTTTACTGTAGAATCATTTATGTTTTTAAAAACAGATGTTAATACAGCTTTTTTATCTGAAGATCTTACTACAGGACTTTGAAGCATTTGGTTTAAATCTTCACTTTCAGCTAATGTATTAGTGATTAACTTCATATCACTATTAATAGCATCAGCAGAGTTTTGATCTGTTGCTAGGTTTAAAACCGCTTTAGCATATCGTATTGCCGCTCTTGATCCTGACATGTATTCTTAGTTTAAAGTTGCTTCACCTAACATAGACTCAACCAATTGTATTTGTTTGTCTTTGTTAGATAATTCTCCACGTACTACTTTTTCAGCAATGTCTAATGATAATCCAGCAACATGACTTTTTAATTCTGCCATAGCTGCTTTCTTTTCACTTTCAATAGCCTCTTGTGCTTGAGCAATGATTTTACCTGCTTGTGCTTGCGCTTCTTCTTCAGCATCAGCAATCATCTTAGTCTTAAGCTCTCTGGCTTCTTTAAGCATAGTTTCGCGCTCTAATCTTGCTTCTTGCAATAACTTTTGGTTATCTGCTTGTAGGTTTTCCATTTCCTTTTTAGCATTCTCAGCAGCATCTAAAGCTCCTTGAATTCCTTCTTCTCTTTCGTTTAACGAATTAAGAATAGGTTTCCAAGCAAACTTCACCATTAAGAATATTAAAAGCAATAACAATATAGTTTGCACTACAAATAAGCCTGGTGAAAAATCGTTTAATAACTTATCCATTGTTGTATATAATTAAATAATGTCTTTCTTTTTTTAATTTAAAAACACGTCCTGCAACCAACCGTTACAGGATAGTGTTTTTGTAAATTTTGATTTGGTTCTTATTTTCCTAAGAATAAAGCACCAAATGCTAAACCTTCTAAAAGTGCAGCAATGATAATCATAGCTGTTTGGATTTTTCCTGTTGCTTCTGGTTGACGAGCAATACCTTCCATTGCTTTACCACCGATTTGACCAAGACCAATACCTGCTCCGATTACGATTAAACCTGCTCCAATTAAATTGTAAGTTACTGGTTCCATAAATAAATGTATATAGTTAAATTAAAAAAACTCATCTTCAAATGAAATTCTCTCTTACGTCTTCCGCATCAGGAATTTCATGACCATTTTCATCATGTTCATGTTCATGGTCGTGCTCTGCTACAGCCATACCAATAAATAAAGCTGAAAGCATTGTAAATATATAAGCTTGTAAAAATGCTACAAGAACTTCGATTAATGTGATAAAAAATGACAACACTAAAGACAAGCCTGTTGCACCCGCTACAGTCAATGTATCTTTTAATGTAAACATAATCGCTATTAAGCTCATTACTACAATATGACCTGCAGAAATGTTAGCAAACAAACGCACTAATAATGAGAATGGCTTAATTAAGAAAGCACCTGCTAATTCTATAATAGCTAAAACAGGTCTTATTAAAACCGGTACACCTGGCATCCATAACATGTGCATCCAGTAATCTTTATTTCCACTTACTGTATAAATAACTAAAGTAAAGATAGCTAAACATGCTGTTACCGCTAACTGACCTGTAACATTAAAACCAAAAGGAGTAAGACCCATTAAGTTTAATATCCAGATAAAAAAGAATACCGTTAACAAATATCCTGTAAATTTTCTGTAATGCTTATCTCCAATATTTGGTCTTGCTATTTCGTCTCTAACATAAATTACCAATGGTTCTAAAACACGTCCAAAACCTGTAGGTATTTGCTTGTTTTTGTATTGTTTTGCCAATCTAGAAAACCAGAAAAACATCAACAAACCAACAAACAACACACCAACAACACTTTTAGTGATTGAGAAATCTAAAACTTTATGAGCATTTTTTGCATGGTGATCTTCATCAAAACTTACCTCTGAAGCTCCTGATTCTAATTCGTATATTTTACTGTGGATTTTAGCGAATTTTTGACCGTCTTTTTCAACGATTACGTGACCATCGTCATTATGATGAAATTCAGAAGACATAAAAGTTACCAAACCTTCTGATGTCCAAAGAATAACTGGAAGTGGAAATCCAAAGTGTTTTCTCTCACCTTCGTCATTAGTATAAGAAAAAAGCGAAAAATCGTGAGAGTCTTGAATATGATGTAAAATATACTCTTCTACTTCCTTTTTTGTACTTACTTGACCTTCACCTTCGTTAGAAGATTTAGCGTAAATAGATGTTGACAAGAACACTAAAACTGCAAGTGTTATAAATTTAAAACTTTGTTGAAATATCTTCATTGTTATAAAATCAAAAAAACCACTCTTTTCAAATTCCGTGCAAAAGTACGCATTTTATTAAAATAACAATGCCTTTTTTATCTTATTATTCATGTGACTTTTTTATTAATGATTTTAACGACAAAAAACACCTCTAATCCTAGAAATGAGAGCAATGGAATTAGCAGGTTTAATCGCTCTGCCATGTTTAAATCACCTAAATTGAAAACGGAATCTTTAAACGCAAAATAAAATAGCGCACCTTTAATAAATAGTGTGGGTAAATAGATAAATCCTAGCTGCGGTTTAAGGTTTTTTATTTGTGAAAACAACTTAAAATGTACACAAATGATTAGTGACGCAACGGCAAAAAACAAGTTGGCATCCCAAGTTTTGTATCTTAACAAAACTTCCAAATTGTTGAGCATTGCTTCTTGAGAAAACTGAACTATTAAAAACAAAACCCCAAAAGAAACAGTGTAAACCAATAGAGATTTAATCATCGTCTTTAGACACTTTTATGACTTGGGAAATTACTAGATACATCGAAATAAATACTGAAATAAGTGTTACTGTAGACTCCCAAAAATCTTTATCATATTTTTCATCTAACCATTGCCCTAAATAATTTCCAAGAAAAATGGTGCCTCCCATTTGAAAAGCTACAGAAGTAAATCTTAGAAACTTATTTGGCTTGTTATTTGGCTTGGGCTTGGGCTGCTTGTTCTGATTTGGCTGACTCACTAGATAATGATTTAACGGTGCCTTTCATACTACAGGTAGCATTAAATGTTGCTCCTGGTTCAACAGCAAGTTTAGTGATGTGTACTTCACCTTCAATGTGTGCAGTAGACTTTAGTGAAAGTGTACCAGACAAGATTAATTTTCCTGAAAACTTACCTTCAAAATCTGCGTTTTCTCCTTGAAGTGTTCCTTTTATAAAACCAGATTTACCAACAACTACCTTTCCAGAGGTTTTTACATTACCTTCAACAGTGCCATCGATTCTAAATGGTCCTTGGCTTGCTATATCACCTACTATTTTTGTGCCTTGTGCTATTATGTTCTGTTGTGTACTTGTTTCCATAATTGATAGTTTGTTTTGTTTTTTTTTGTCTGGAGAAAACATGATAATTCTTTTGTTTTAAATTACTGTAATTTCAAATAAGCATTTAAATTTTTATGTCGTTGAATAATAGCATAATTCGTTGAGGAAATAGCAAAATACGGTTTTGTTATTTTTGGTTTTACTTTTCTTCCTCTTTTGTCCTTTTCTTCGGATTGAAGTATTTGTGCAAAACCATTTGCACCTTCAATACTCTTAAGACCATGAACTACTACAAATGTAGTATTTTCATCATAAACATCCTTAGATGTTGTTAGGTCAAAATAATCAACTTTGGCAACTTCTTCGTCTAAGATCTTAATAAATTTATCAATATCTTCGTCTGTATTGTTATCAAATTGATATATCACATTAAATTTTTGAGCTTTATCATCTGCTAAAAACTCTTTCTTAGCCAAAACCGGAATTGCATCCTGCAAAAGCTCTTGCGCTTTTTTGCCTTCTTCTGTATTTGGATATGTCAGTGCTATGTAGTTTACGCCTTCTTTGTAAGCTTCAAACCCATATAATCTTCCTTTTGCTGATGCTTTTAAGATTTCAAACTTGGCAACGATATCATCTCCTTCAAATCGTTTTATTTGCTTTTCGGCTCCTGTAATAACCTCAGCGTATTGCTCGTTTTCATATTGCGCATAGAGTTTTTCATAAATAGCTTCTGGACTATTTTCGTCTTTTGAAAGTTCGGACTGCGGATTCAGTAAAATCTCTGCGTAACGTGATTCTGGATAATTTTTAATAATATCCTCCTTTACGGTTTGAGCTGCTCTATCTAAGCCTAATTCAGAATAAATTTGATACAAGTTATATTTAGACGGTAAAATTAATCGGGCTTCAGGCTTGTTTATTAAAAGTGTTTCTAGCTTGTCTTTTGCTAATTCATACTCTCTAAACTTCTCTTTATAGATAATACCTAGTTGGTAATACGCATAATTTCTTTCTTTTACAATGCTATCTATTTCGCTTTGCTTAGTTGGTAAAGAAGCCAAATAGGTTTGGGCATTGAATTTTGGATCTTCTTCTGAAGACACCGTTTCTTCATCTTCTTGCGCGCTTGTAATCTCAATATCTTCACGCTGATTTGAAAGCCTCCAATTATCTTGAAGCTTTCGATCTCCCCAAAGTTTAACAAACTCATTTTTACCGTAAGCCACTGTTGTTGGGTTGTAGAAATAAAAATTACTACCACCTGGTGGTGTATTGGATTTTGTTTGCCTAATATCAGTAGGTAACTTAGAATTTGCTAGATCTCTATTATTAAATGTATTGTTAGTTGGAGTACTATTATTTTGTCTTTTGAGATCCTCTTCTTTTTTAGCAGCTTCTTCCTCTGCTTTTAACTTTAAGGTCTGAGCATATTTTGTGTAAATTTCTAATTGCTCAGCTTCAGGAAGGCTTATGATATTTAGTATGCTATCATTAGTTTGCGCTATACCTTCATAATAAATAACATCCTCAAGATTTTCTCTTTTTCGCTTTATGATTCGGTATGGCTTTGTGTTTTTTACCATAGCTGTCATTGTACTATCATAATAGTCGCCTGCAGTTTTGTAAATATTATGATCAAAATACATATTACCTAAAGTTTCATAATTGAGAGACTTTAGATATTTGTCTGCTGTGGTTTTTCTTAGTGATTTGTTATAATACACTTCAGCCAAACTATCAGAAGTATTAATACGATGATATTCTGCTATTCTGAAATAAATTTTATCTAAAAAAGGTCTATTTTCCCTGTTTTCTTCAAGTTCAGTTAGGTATTCTTCAAACTCAGCTACATCACCTGTAGACGTGTCGAAATTTAATGAACGCTCAATATGCGCATTGATGTAATACGATCGTGGAATCTGACGGTGCATTTCAATAATGGCATCGAATTCTACATTGGCGCTATCTTTTTGTCCGAATTGATTAAAAAGCTGACCTCTTATGTAATGGTATCGTGCTTTTTCGTTTTTTACTTTAGTATAATCGGCTGCAATACCCAATTGCGTAATGGCACTATCTGGATGTTTCAAGTTGAGATAAGCTTGAGCCATTGCTGCTGTAGCATCTGCTAAATCCTGATCTTCTAACTCTTCCTCTTCAAGTAAACGCTTTAACTTTTTTAGAGCACCAACATTGTTATCTAAACGGATGCTAGACTTCTCTCGCCAAATTTTTACTTTGTTGATTTTATCACTTGTAGGATATTTATTTAAGATGTTGTTGAAAGCTGCTAGAGCTGGCACAAATCGTTGATCGAAATAACGTGCTTTTCCTAAGAGGAGGTAGGCTTCATCTATTTGAGGATTCTTCTCTTTACCATCGATATTCATGCCGTGTTTTTGAATGGCTTTTATCGCTTTTTCTTCGGCACGTTCAAAGTCAGCATTTTTAGTTTGACCTGGCAGAAAAACATCTTCCTGAATGCTCATACGCTCCACAGGAAGTAACTCCCAAAAGTTTTCGGAAAACTCGTCATTAATAGTTGCTTTACCTCGATCTAAAGCAATATTACCATTGTATAGAATGTTATATTCTGTACCTAAGGCATGAAAATTTCTATTGATAAATGTATCCTTTTTACGAGAACAACTATGCAAGATTAGCATACAGCTGCCAAGGCTTAATAAGATTTTATAATAGGTTTTCAACGCTGGTTCTATTTGGTTAATAGATAACTAAAATATTATGATTTTAGTGTGTTTGCGGTAAAAATAAACATCTTTTTGATTTTTAGAGATAATTTCGTGGTTTTTCGAGGACTGAAATGGCGCTAAAAAGTATATATAAGAAATTCACTACATAATGCGAGAAAGGATTGTGGAAACTGCAACAGCTATAAAAACTCCAACAAAAAACGCTAACTTGTTTTTTAATGCTGAACCTTGTAAATGAGCATACAATACCAGTAAAATCTCTAACTCATCAACCTTTTTATCTAAAACATCGATAACATAATTTTTTTTGTCAAAAATGATATCCTCATTATTGATTTTGACAAGTGTTTTGTTTTGATTATCTACAAGTTTAGTACCACCTTTATAGCTAGAAATTCCTTTTATTTTATGTCCAGACCCTGAAATTTCAATTGCTCCAAAATTAGACTTTTGATTCAAGTTAACTTTAACCTTGTCGTTTTCTAAAACAACTGAAGCTAACTTGTCTCTTTTTATGTTATAGATCCTATCATTAATGAAAATTTCAGTTTCAATAAAATTGGCATCTGTTTTTATTTGTCCAACCAAGGTTTGGTCATCACTAAATAGATTGTAAAAATTGTCTTCTAATCTAGCTATCATAATTTATTCTTCTTCCTGAGAAACCATACCGCTTGAAAAATGTGCTTCAAGCTCTTTTAGAGTCGCAGGACTCGTTTCTAAATCTTTAACTATATTACCTTTTTCTAGTACTACAATACGTTCACAAACATCAGTAACGTGCAATAAATCGTGACTAGACACTAATACCGTAACTCCTCTTTTTTCTGCTAAATCTTTTATAATTTGCTTTAAACGGATTTGAGTCGTAGGATCTAAATTAGCAAACGGTTCATCTAAAATAATGACTTCAGGATTTCCTATAAGCGCAGCAACGATGCCTGCTTTCTTTTGGTTTCCTTTACTTAAGTCTCTAAGGTATTTTTTCTTCCCAAGAATTTCACCATTAAAGAAATCTTCGAACTGAGACGTTAAAGCATCTACATCGGCTTTGTTCTGTCCTCGTAATTCACCTATAAAATAGAAATACTCTTCAGCCGTTAAGTAGCCAATTAAGAAACTTTCGTCTATAAATGCGGATGTAAAAGGTTTCCAGTCTTCGCTTTCATTAACCTTTATCTCATTACTTTTTATAAAGCCTGTAGATGGTTGAATAAGGTCTAATAACAAGCTGAAATAGGTTGTTTTTCCCGCTCCGTTATTGCCTACCAAACCAAAACTTTGTCCTTTTGGTATGGATAATTCTTCAATATTTAGAACCGTAGTTCCGTTATATGTTTTTGAAAGGTTATTTGTGTTTATCATGATGTTGGTTGTGTTATTAATTGTCTTGACTAAAGGCACTAATCATTTTGTATTTTGAATCTAAATAGCGTTTTGTTATCGTTTTCATTAGTTTTTTGTGTAAAACGATTCCCAAAACACCAAGTACTATTAAAGTTGCGATACCTGCCTCAAATCCGACTAACCAGTTAATTAACGCGAATATTAGCATTGGCAAAATCATAAGTGGTAGACCTATAATCCATTGTACGGCTCCTGTACCTTGATAATTGAATGCCGCACGCTGATTGAGGTCTATTTTTTTTCGGTTGAATGAACCTCCAAAAAGCATGACGTGTGAGTTAACACCAATATTGTAAATGGCTGCTGCAAAATGCGCTATCAATATCTTCCAACCAAAGTAAACATAAGGAATACTTAGTAAAAACATAATCCCAACACTGAGTACCATTAGTACAAATTTAGAACGTAAGTATTGTTCGTATTTAATATTTTGACTCATCAATAACTTGTAATAACCACTATCCCAAGCTGGAATAAACTGCCCAAAGTTGATAAGAAAAATTCCCGTTACAAAAATCCCTATAAAAGGAAAAAGCCAAACCATTTCTTTATACATAGGTTGAGGATAAAAGAACAAACCATAAAGTAAGCCTATAACCATTATGAATACAGAAGATTTAGTACGCTTATTTCTCCAAATGAGTTTTAAATCTAATTGCATAAATGGCGCAATATTTCCAAATCGTTTTGTCCAAGATAAATCAGCAGCTTTAACTTCTGTAACCTTTGATTTCAATGAGCTATCTAGGAAAAGTTTTTCTCTTAAAATCTTGAAATTATATACATATAATAAAGCTAAAATTACCAATGGAATTAATATTAACACTGGACTATTAGCAATACCTATTAATGCACCACCAATGAGGGATGTCATTGACACAATTTCAAAATAATTGAGACCATAAAGCACTCCTACAACTACTATTAAGGGTAAAAAAGATAGTTCTGTTTTAGCAGAAAGTGCCTCAATAATAAAGTTTAAAAAGTTATTAATGAATACCAGAATAATCATTGTCAGCATCCATATTAATACCATTGATGTTGAAAATCCGTCACCAATAAGCATAACACTAAATGGTATTATAGCAAACAACGGTAAGAAGTTGAAAAACGATAGCGCAGACTTTCCTAAAACATAGTGAACTACTGTTGATCGTTTAATAGGCAACGTCAGTAGAGGTTTTACACTCATTACGGGCAACTTTTGAAAAAAGAAACGCAGAAGTAAATCCATAATAATCCAGAAAAAAAGAAATCCATTAGCCACGACAAAAGGATCTTGATTAGGATACATTTTTTTAAGGATTGGTAAAAGCCCAAAACCTAAGCCTAAAAATATCACAATGAAATACAAAGCAAAAAACACCATTAATATGTTCAATGCCATACTTTTCTGCCAATAAGATGAGCGGAAATACTGTTTCCACTCTAAGTTGATAAACTGTTTTATCATAGTATATTTGGTTGGTTTTATATGTAAGTAACTAAAATACTGTTTTTGTTACAAAGAAAACTCTGGATAGGTTTCATTTAACAAATCTTCCGCCTTATTAGGAATAAGCTCAAAGCTTATGTAATTAAAAAGCGTAAGCAAAGTAAATATTATTGCGAAGAACAATATAGCTAAAGCGTTTCCTGAAAAATTATCTGAAATAATAAACACAGTATAAATCTGAGACATAAATAACAATGTAGTACCGCCCGCTTGTTTATAAATCATCTCCTCTAACAGCCATTTTTTGTTAGATTTTTCTTTTCGCCCTCTAAAGTGTCTATTCAATTGAATGCTTTTATAAATAGACCATATCGCTATTACAACATAAAAGACAACAGATAACACTCCCATATAAGAAGATGAAAACGACAAATAAAACACACAAAACAAACTTAGTGTCGCTAATATTTGTGGTACTCTAAACCACAATTTGAGCTCGCTCCAAAAGTAACGCATATAACGTTTGTTCATGGCTTTAGACTTTTGCTCAATGGCTTCCATAAAACCAAAAATCCCAAACTTTTTAAAGGCTTTGTCTCTGGCGTCTTCAAAACTTAACTTAGGCTTGTCTTGCCACATGGTTTCTATATCATTAGCCAAATGATCTACCAATTCTGTTTGTAAATCGTAGTGTTCTACAAAATGTTTTCTTGTAAAAGCATAAAGGTCTTGTATTTGAGATTCGGTTAGTTTCACTACAGTAGATGTTTTAATTTTAAAGCTTTATTAAAAGCATATCTATAAACCTTGTAACCAGCTGTCATAATTAGCAAATAAAATGTCATAATTAGAGGCAACAATAGATTCAAATATTCTTTTGGCAATAACTCTAACGGTAGATTGATCATTATTAAACCAAAAGAAAAATAGAAAAGACCATATTGCATATTTACGGATCTGCCCAGCTTTTTTCTCCATGCTTTTGCAGATTCATAAATGAGAATTAAAATAGGTGCAGCTAACACTATTAAAGATATTGTTTCCGATACTTCTGGAAAAACAACCGTTACTCTGCTAAAAATCAAATAAAATAACACAAAACCTATTAGGGATTTTGGTTGCTTTACCAAGTTTACCATTTCTGTAAAATGCTTTTTTCTATATATCTTGTTGGTAGATTTCCAACTTTGAACATTAATCTCTTTAAGATTTTTATACCAATTAGCATTTATAAGACTTTGTCTAAATACAGTTTGAAAATCTGCTGAACCAGAATAGTTTTCCATATCAGAAACTAAATGGTCAACCATTTCTAATCGTACATCCCAAAATTTTATTCCTTCGTTTTTCAGGTAATTATCTACGTGTTGTATTTGTTCCTTTGTTATTTTCATATTTAGGCTAAACTCTTAAATCTATTTTGAAACTCATAAATCATCCTTTTACTAACTATTGTCATGGCTACTAAAAGAGTAAGTGCAAAACTCGTCATTACATAAAGTACGAAGCTTGAAATTGTACTTTTTAAGCCTGCTACATTCCAACATAAATGAAATAAATTAAACAACATAGCATATATTAACCCAAGCCGCTCTAAGGCAGAAAATCGTCTTAAATTAGATCGTTTTACTTTTATGTAGTAATAAATGCCAAAAATTACAAAACCAATTAATGGTAAAGCGCCAAGCCAACTTCTGAAATTATTAATATCAATTATCTTATTTACATTTTGAAACAGTATATACAAACCTAAAAAAGTAAATACACACGGCAAGTTGAATAACTCATGAAATATACTTTTTGTTAAACGCCTGTCTGTGGCTTTAATAAATGATTTGTTATTATTCAATAAACTCTGTTTATTATCAACCATATAGTCTTTAAAAACAAAATAGAAATCCCTTTTATCTCCATTTTCCATCTTTGTTTCTATAACTGAGGCTATATGATCTAGCATTTCCATTCGAATGTCAATGTGGATAATATTAGAGTTTTCAAGATATGTATCTATAAACTTTATGTTTTCTTTAGTTAGCTTCATATTCAAGCCAATTTAGGGTTTACCAAAGTTTGCATGGTCTTTATATATTCGGCTAATTCTTCAAGCTTATTCGCAGTTTCTTTGGTGCCGTTTTCTGTGAGTTTATAATATTTGCGTAATCGGTTATCTACCTTAGCAACCTCAACATCCAACAGTCCTTGGGCTTCTAACTTATGTAAAGCAGGATATAATGCTCCTTCAGTAATTTTTAGCTCTCCCTTGGTGAGCTCTTTTACCTTTTGGGTTATTTCATAACCATACATTTTATCTTGCTCATTTAGCAATTTTAAAATGATGGTGTTTAAACTCCCCTTATATAATTTTGAATTACTCATAACAACACAAATATACATAATTTTCTTATGCATAAGTTTTTTGGGTATTATTTTAATCTTAATTTCTCGTGCTATGCCACACTCCTTCCTTATTTTTGCAAAAAATATTAGTAATGGCACAATTTCATAACCTAAAGATAAAATCCGTAGAAAAAGTTACCGATCATGCTGTAGCGATATCTTTTGAAATTCCTGAATCTTTAAAAGCTAATTTTGCTTTCAACGCAGGACAATATATCACCTTAAAAACCACAATTAATGGCGAAGAAATTCGTCGAGACTACTCTATTTGTGCGTCAAAAAACAGTGGTGATTTAATCGTTGCTGTAAAATCGGTTGATGGTGGTACATTTTCGGTTTTTGCCAATACACAACTAAAAGCTGGAAACACTATTGAAGTAGCTGAGCCTAACGGCCGTTTTGTATTTGAGCCTAATGAAGCAAAATCTAGAACTGTTGCTGCTTTTGCTGCTGGTAGTGGTATTACTCCTGTCCTAAGCATTGCTAAAACTCTTCTTGAAGAAGAGCCCTTCAGTAATTTTATTTTAATTTACGGGAACAAATCTTCCAAAGACACAATGTTTTTTAAGGATTTGGTAGAAATGCAAGCACAATACGGCAATCGCTTACATGTTCATTTTATATACAGTCAATCTCGTGAGGAAGGAGCGCTTTTAGGCCGAATTGAAAGAAGTACTGTAAATCTTATGGTGAAAAATAAATACAAAGAAGTCACTATTGATGCGTTTTACATTTGTGGACCAGAAGCTATGATTCATACAGTAAAGGATACTTTAGTTGAAAACAACATTAAGGAAAAATCCATTTTCTTCGAGTTGTTTACAGTTCCTGATGCACCAGAAGAAGAAAATAATGTTGAAGGTTTAACAGGAAACACTAAAGTTAAAGTCTTGGTAGATGATGAAGAGTTTGAGTTTGAAATGTCTAAAGAGCAATCTATACTCGAAGCGACTCTGAAACAAGATATTGATGCTCCGTACTCTTGCCAAGGTGGAATTTGCAGTAGCTGTATTGCACGCTTAACAGAGGGTGAAGCTAAAATGAGACAAAACAATATTCTTACAGATAACGAAGTTGCTGAAGGCTTGGTATTAACTTGTCAAGCACATCCTACAACTGCTACGGTTACTGTGGACTATGATGATGTGTAAAATCTAGATGCTTAGATTTTTAGACCTCTAGACTATTAGATTCCCGGCTTTTCAGGAATTATAGACCTTACTTTTGACACAATCGTTTCTACCGCAATACTTCCTGCTGCATTTTCGTAGCTTTCAGGATATTTATTGCCATAAATTGAGGTTGGAATTTTTGGATATTGATTGCGATCTGCTGTAAGTTGAAAATCTTCAGGTTGATTAAACGGTACAAAACCAGCAAAAGGATGGGTAACTCCCCAAATCGTAATCACTTTTACACCAAAAATTGCAGCTAAATGTCCATTCCCAGAATCCATAGCAAGCATCAATTTTAAATTTGAAATTAACTCCAATTCCTCTTTAAACGATAATTTTCCTGCTACAGAAACCACATTATCATATTTCGCTTCAAAGACATTAAGCACTTCTATTTCTTTATCACTACCACCAAATAAGATAACCTTATAATCTTTAGATAGTTCAGAAATAACCATTTCCATGTTCTCTAGTGGATACATTTTACTACTATGTGCAGCAAATGGTGCAATACCTACTAAAGTTTCTTTGGCATCAATGCCTAAACCTAAAACTGCTTTGCTTAAAGGTTTTGCTTTTGGAAATTTTGGCTGCGATAAATCAACTGGAAAGCCCAAAGTCTTAAAAACATCCGCATAGCGTTGATGTGTGGTTTTTAGTTGTTTTACTGCTTCACCAGAAACTAAAGCTTTCTTCTCTGCTCTGCCTTTATCAATCTGGATTACTTTTTTCCCGAAGAAAAACAGTTTCAAAATNTTACTTCGTAAAACGTTNTGNANNTCNGCNACNACATCAAANCCTAACTTTCTAAGTTCTTTTGATAGTTTATAAAGCCCNAAAACNCCTTTGTGTTTGNCTTTNANATCAGCGACATAAACCTCAACATTTNGAATNTCTTCAAAAAAAGGTTTAAAAAACGNNCTNGTAACAACNGTTACTTTTANTTGNGGATGTTGTNANGTTAATGCANNCAACACAGGCACTGTCATAGCAACGTCTCCCATTGCCGAAAATCTTATGACGAGTATGTGNNTGGNTTTTTGCATAAAAAACTGTCACACTGAGCGCAGTCGAAGTGCTTTNTAAGTTAGAAGTATACTTGGTATCGACTGCGCTNANACTGACANTTCTANNNTNAATGAATTTATTTTTGNCCTCTTAAAACAGGATTAAGCTCATCGTCNTTGTACATTTTCATTTGTTTGTAAACTTTCATGTACTTATCTCCGTTCGCTATATCTGTNAATAAATCNTCAATTGCAGTNCTCAAATCTNTACGTTGNTCTANTAAAACGTCTAATTTCTTTTGGCAAGCTGCTTTATGATNNTCNGTAGCATCTTCTCTCACTGTTTCTAAATGCATGTGATAGATTTTTAATGCCAAAATAGANAGTCTGTCTATAGCCCAAGCAGGACTTTCAGAGTTAATTTTAGCATCAGCCTTTACGGCAACATCTTTGTATTTATCTAAGAAGTAACTGTCAATATATTCAACCGTATCAGTTCTGTCTTGGTTAGATGCATCAATCATACGTTTTAGTTTTAATGCTGCAACAGGATCTATATTTGGGTCTCTAATAATGTCTTCGTAAGCCCACTGCACTGTATCTATCCAACATTTTCTGTATAACAAATGAGCGATTAGATCTTCATTTTTATCATACTTGTTTGTGAAAGGTTGTTCTACCGTATTTAAAACTTTATAGGTTTTAATAACATCTTGAAATATACTGTTTGCTTTATCTGAAAACATATCGAATTATTTAGTTTGAATATGCAAATATACTTTGAATTATTAACTTAGCCATTCAAGAAAAACACATCATTATGCAAATTCATAACCTTTCTGAAACGCCTTCAATTTTAAATACTTTTATGTCTGAAATTAGAGATGTGAGCATTCAAAATGACCGTATGCGCTTTAGACGAAATATTGAACGTATCGGTGAAGTTTTAGGTTATGAATTAAGCAAATCGCTTTATTTTGAAAAACATCAAACAGAAACTCCTCTCGGAAATCACAACACTACTTTGTATAAAAATGATATTGTGTTATGTTCTATTTTAAGAGCTGGTGTGCCACTACACAATGGCTTGTTGAATTATTTTGATGCAGCAGAAAACGCATTCATTTCAGCTTACAGACATCATAAACACAATCCTGAAAGTTTTGAAATTATTGTTGAATATTTAGCCTGTCCAAGTCTAGAAGGCAAAACCTTAATTCTTGCAGATCCTATGTTAGCCACAGGACAGTCTATGGTAGCGACTTACGAAGCACTTAAGCCTTTTGGCACTCCAAAAGATATACATTTGGTAAGTGTTATTGGTGCACAAGAAGGTGTGGATTTTGTGTCTAATCACTTTAATGAAGATGCACACTTGTGGATAGCAGATGTAGATCAAAAGCTTAACGAAAAAGGTTACATTGTTCCTGGTTTAGGAGATGCCGGCGATTTAGCTTTTGGCAATAAACTACAGCAATAAGCTAACAATGGGTACTATTATTAGTAATGAAATAAAGACTTCTTTAAACCATTTTTCTGAAACCACTTCGATATAATTTGCCATAATTATAGAAAATGGTGCAAATAAAAAGACAAATTCACTTCCATTTTTTACAGGTGCAATAATTGCTATTAAGATAGCTATAACCGAAGACCAAGCTATAAGAAAAAAAGATGGCTTTAGTTTTTTGTTTTTGTCTTGTATACTTCTAAAAAAGTAGATGAGTGTCCAAATAAACGATGTAAATAAAACGGTAAACTTTAAAATAAATTCGCCACTGTTATAAACGGAATAATCTACACTTGCATAACGACTAAAATTAGTTGGTTTTATATAAGTATCATAAACAATAATGTTGTAAGCGATAAGTAACAAGATAACCGTAGCAACACCTACAAACGGAATAATAACATTCTTTAAGTTATTCTTTGAATGGTAGATTAATGCCACAATTACAACTGCAAAAAATAATATAGCCCAGAAATAAAAAAGGGTAGCCATCATAACCCAAAAACCTGCATCAAAGAACTTCTTCTTGGTGTGAAGATTAGTTTGTAGACTAATAAGGCGTCTTAGTGCAAAAAGCACAAATAAATTAGCAAACAGCAAATCTGAATACTTTAAAACTTCAGGAAATAATCCAAATAACAATCCAAACGTCATTATTGCATAGCCGTTCTTCTTGGTAAGGTTATTTTTTGAAATAATAAAATCTAGAAGGAAAATAAAAAAGACTGCTATCGCTAACTTTAAAGTAGTTTTTAAACTGGTATTAACATCAGTAAATAGCTGGTTAAAATTTGAAAACACAAATAGTATAACAACAAAAACTGCAACCATTATAAAGTTTATAGGCTTAGATTTACTAAAAATGCTTGTAATCATTTACTGTTTTTGTATTTTTGCTATCCAATAAAGCCTTTCATCTAATTAGTGAAGCAAAATTGGATGTGAGTATAAATATAATTTAATTCTCGCTAGCCGAGTAAATTTATAAAGTTATGAAGGATTTCTTTTACGCAATACAAGATTTATTTGTCAACGTATTATTTGCACCACTAGACTATTTAAGAGAGCTAGAGCTTTCTTCTTGGTTTGCTGCTAACACCATGTCGTGGTTTTTTATGGCTATTGGTTTTGTCGCTTTTATTTATTGGATGAAGCAATTAGCTAAATACAACGCCAACAACGAGGAAGACAAAAGCATATCTTCTCACTCTTATTTATAAGTCAAAGCCAATATCTTTACGATAATACATCTTATCAAAATGTAGTTTTTCTATGTTTTGATAAGATTTTTTTATGGCTTCTTGGTACGTGTCTCCGTACGACGTTACAGCCATAACACGACCTCCAGAAGTTACTACTTTCCCATCTGTGTCATTTGCTCCTGCATGAAATACAATAGAATCTTCAACCTTTTCTAGTCCTGTAATTTCTTTACCTTTTTCGTAAGCTTCAGGATAGCCTCCAGACACTAACATTATTGTTGTTGCAGCACGCTCATCTATTTCAATCTTTATGTCTGCTAAAGTACCGCTTGCCATAGCCTTAAAAATAGCTACTAAGTCGGTTTTTAATCTTGGTAAAACGACTTCGGTTTCAGGATCTCCCATACGTACATTATACTCAATAACTTTTGGATAGTCACCAACTTTAATCAACCCTATAAAAATGAATCCTACATACGGTAAATTGTCTTTTTGTAAACCATCAACTGTTGGCTTAACAATTTGATTTTCAATTATACTTAAAAAATCGGCTGTTACAAATGGCACAGGTGAAACGGCTCCCATGCCTCCTGTATTTAAGCCTGTATCTCCTTCACCTATTCGTTTATAATCTTTTGCTGTTGGAAGAATCTTATAATCTTTTCCGTCTGTTAAAACAAAACAACTCAACTCAATCCCATCTAAAAATTCTTCGATTACCACTTTGGTACTTGCATCACCAAACTTAGCGTCAACGAGCATGTTTTTTAATTCGGTTTTAGCTT
Organism: Flavobacteriaceae bacterium; assembly: GCA_002706045.1. Taxonomy (GTDB): domain Bacteria; phylum Bacteroidota; class Bacteroidia; order Flavobacteriales; family Flavobacteriaceae; genus Winogradskyella. Next base: position 965 of record PAJL01000107.1, on the reverse strand, counting down.
CTTCTAGATCGTTTAAAATTAAAACCCCTTTTCCAGCCGCTAATCCATCAGCTTTTAAAACGTAAGGTGCATTTAAGCTTTCAAGAAATTTATACCCTTCTTCTACATTGTCTTTGGTAAAACTCTGATAAGCTGCTGTTGGTATCTTGTGGCGCATCATAAATTCTTTTGCGAACTCTTTACTACCTTCTAACTCAGCTGCTGCTTTCTGTGGACCAATAACCGCAACATTTTTAAGGTCTTGGTCTTCTAAAAAGAAATCGTGAACTCCTTGTACCAAAGGGTCTTCTGGACCAACAACAACTAGGTCTATGTTATTCTCTAGTACAGCCTCTTTAATAGCCTCAAAATCGGTTACTGAAATATCTAAATTAGTAGCAATAGATTTAGTACCAGAGTTTCCTGGTGCAACAAATAGGTTTTCACAGTGGCTACTTTTTGCAATTTTCCATGCAAATGTATGCTCTCTTCCGCCAGATCCTAAGACTAAAATATTCATGATTGTGTTTTGTTTGCGCAAAAATAATTGGTTTTACGATGAAAAAACAATTAATTTACAGAAACCTTTTTGCCTTAACACATCTTGCAACTATTCGATTTTTCATTAAAATTCAATGGCTTTGATATCAACAAGGCTAAACTAGCTTTGGACAACATTCAGGCACTACATGGTGATGAGTTTGAGCGTTATTTAAATAACAAACGGAAAGAGATTGTTGCCTTTCATTTAGAAAACAATAGCTTCTATAAATCTCTTGGCAAAAACATTTCCCTTAACGATTGGGATTCAGTTCCTGTTATGACCAAACGTCATTTGCAACAACCCTTAGAACAACGATTAAGCAATGGTTATACTAAAGATGCTGTTTATGTAAACAAAACCTCTGGAAGTTCTGGATACCCTTTTATTTTTGCAAAAGACAAATGGTGCCATGCACTAACTTGGGCTGAAATAATGAATCGTT
>PAJL01000106.1 GCA_002706045.1 Flavobacteriaceae bacterium | reverse complement strand
TCGCCCAAACAAGATTCTGAATCATTTTATTATAGGTAGCTTTTCCAAAGAGAATTAGATTAGCGATATCTTTTGGGTTACTGTTTACCAAAATAATGTCTGCAGTTTCGGCCGCTACATCAGTACCAGAGCCGACCGCTATACCGACATCAGCCCTTGCCAAAGCGGGTGCATCATTTACACCATCTCCAGTCATTGCGACAAATTCATCCTTTGCTTGAAGTTCTTCTACAATTTCCACTTTTTGATGTGGTAATACTTCGGCATAGTATCCATCTAAGCCAAGCTTTTCACTAACGGCTTTAGCTGTTTTTTCATTATCACCAGTGGCCATTAAGACTTTAATATTATTCTTTTTGAATACTTTAATGGCATCTGCAGATTCTGGCCTTATTTCATCGGCAAGCGCAATATAACCTGCTAATTCACCATCAATCAAAACAAAAACAACAGTCTCCGCAGCATCACTATAGGCATCTTTTGGAATGTCTATTTTTTCATCTCTTAAATATCCTGGACTCACCACTTTTACCTGTTTGCCCTCCACATTGGCCTCTACACCTTTACCAGTAATGGCATTGAAATTTTCTGGCTTTGGAATGGTGATGTTGTCTTCTTTGACTTTTTTGATAATACCTACTGCAATAGGATGTTCCGAGCTCTGTTCCAAGGCACTTGAAAGCCTTAAGATTTCTTCTGTTGAATATTCTTGATTAACCGATTCAATTCTTGTGACACCAAAATCACCTTTTGTAAGTGTTCCAGTCTTATCAAATAACAGGGCTGATATTTTTCGGGATTCTTCAAAAGCTGTTCGATTCCTAATCAATAATCCATTTTGCGCAGATACTGCTGTAGATATAGCAACTACTAATGGAATGGCAAGTCCTAATGCGTGTGGGCAAGCAATAACCATAACAGTAACCATCCTTTCTAAGGCATATACAAAAGGAAAACCCAATATGAGCCAAACGGCTAGTGTTCCAAAACCAATGACCAAAGCAATATAGGTTAGCCATTTTGCAGCCCTATCAGAAAGGTTTTGCATTTTAGATTTTGTTTTCTGAGCCTCTTCAACCATAGTAATTACTTTGTTGAGATAGCTGTCTTTACCTGTATGTTCTACCTTGACCTTTAAGGTGCTATTACCATTTACTGAACCCCCAATTACTTTATCATTCACTTCTTTTTTTACTGGTTTGGATTCGCCAGTAAGCATCGACTCATTCAAATAACTGGAACCATCTACTANGATGCCATCTGCAGGAACTTTTTCACCAGGCTTTACTAAAATCACATCGTCTTTTAGCAAATCTTCTAAAGGAATATCTTCTATGGTATCGCCCTTTACTCTATGGGCTTCAGCGGGCATCATACTTACTAAAAGTTGTAAAGCTTTTGATGCTCCTAATACACTTTTCATTTCTATCCAATGGCCTAAAAGCATAATTGCGATTAGTGTTGAAAGTTCCCAGAAAAAATCTTCACCACGTAAACCGAAAACAGTTGCAGTACTGTAAAAATAGGCAACGCTAATAGCCATAGAAATTAGGGTCATCATCCCTGGTGAACCCTTCTTTATTTCTGACCAAAACCCCTTTAAAAATGGCCAGCCACCATAAAAATACACTACGGTTGAAAGTGCAAATAGGATATATGGGTTTCCAGGTAAGAGAAATTCATATCCAAAAAATTCCTGAATCATAGGGGATAAGAATAGAATTGGAATGGTAAGTATTAAAGTTAACCAAAACCGTTTTCGAAAATCGGCAATCATCATTTTGTGATGGTCGTGACCCATTTGTCCGTGACCAGGATTGTGACCAGAATGACCACCGNTTCCGTGGTTCATTTTAGAGTGGTCTTCTTTTTTGTGCTTCATCTTTGAATGATCCATTTTAGAATGGTCCATTTCTTTGTGATTGTGATGTTCGTGGTTTTCCATTATTGTATTGTTTAAGTGTTATCGTAATTTTTTTCTCATTGCATCAGATATGTTTTCGGCATAGACACCATAGGCATCCACCAAGATGCCCTTAATGCCATCTTTAGATGAAATGGCGTACAGTACACTATTATCGTCGGTACTGCTCATCCCTTCAAAGCGATGGGTTTCATCAACGTCAAAATCTTCTGGCTGTATTTCAATTTTTAGTGAAGCACACTCCAGACATTCAGGTTTAAGGTTAAAATCATATGTATAACCATTCGCCTGTAAATCGTTTATTGCTTCTGAAAGTGTATCGTAATTCTTCATTGAGTTTTTTTATAAGTCATTGTAAAATAGCTATCGTCTTCTTCTATAAATTTCTGAAAGGTCAACAAGCCATTAGCGTTTAATTTTTCCTTGACGATATAGTTCAATTGCTTAATGCGAATTCCCAAAGCATAGGCTTTTATATTTATCTTCGAGCTAATACTGTTCTTGTGGTCGTTTAATTTTCGGTCGTAAATCTTTATGAAGCTTTTTGAGCCAAAAAAGTTCAGTAAGCCAGAATCAAAACTCATTTCAAGTTCAATATCCTTTAAATTATCTAAATCANNNAGCTCAGTAAAGTTTGTAGTTGAGCTATTGATTTCGGTTTCTTTAGAGTTTGGTTTTGCAAACGGGAATGCCATTACCAAAATATTGGCCTCGTCGGGCTTACAGCGATAGGTGGTAGTGTATTTTTCTGTTGACTTTTTCTCTTTATCAAATAACTCTGTTATGACTTCAATTTGATAATACCCATCATCCTCTATAATTTTACCTGCCTTAAATGTTTGCTTATTAAGGAATACACCATCTTCGTCAAAATTTTCACGAGCTACAGTCCTGTCTGAAATCTGCCCAATGAGCATTTCGGTTTGTCCATACACATAGAGGTTAAATAGGATAAGAAACAGTATGAAGCTTTGTTTTATCATATGTGATGCATTAATTTCTTTACTTCTTTTGCCATTACATCACTCAGGTCAATTGCATTTGAAGGATGTGGAATGGTATTGCAGGTCACTATTTTTTCTGTGCCTGAATCCAATAAGTCTTGATAGGCATTGCCTGAAAAAACAGCGTGTATGCCTATGCAAATTGGTGGTTTCATACCAGCTTTTTTCAAATGTTCTACGGTTTCAATCATTGTACGTGCGGTGGAAATAATATCATCAACTAAGATTGGTGTGGCATCTTTATATTTATCTACATCTGGAACTGAAACTTCCACGTCACGGTCGCCGTGACGTATTTTCTGTAATACCGTAAAAGGTGCGCCTGCATTTTTAGCAACTTCGGAAACCCATTGTTCGCTTTCTGAATCTGGACCTATAAGTACCGGATTCTCGATATTTTCTTTAATCCAATCTGAAATAGCATCGGCTGCGTGGATAACTTTGTTTGGGATGTGGTAGACTTCGCTCAAAGAACTAATCCTGTGCAAGTGAGGGTCAACTGTGGTAAGGCTATCTGCAAAACCGGAAATCAACTTTCCGAAGAACGTAGAAGTAACACCCTCGCCTTGATTGAAAATTTTATCTTGCCGCATATAAGCCAAATACGGTGCTACCAAACAGGTGCACATTGCTCCCATTGATTTGGCCGTGTGGCTTAAAAAATACAAGGGTAACAATTTTTCATCAGGGTTGTGCAAGGTGCATATCAGCACCACACATTTATCTTTAACATCAGAAAGTATACGTGTATAGGATTCTCCATCAGGGAATTTTCGTAGAGTGGCCTCGCCCACTTCGGCACCCATTTTTGTGGCCATCAATTCTGTGAGGTCTTCATTTCCAGGAAGACTAAATAATATTGTTTTCATATATAGTGTCTTATTTAATGGTTATTATATCGTTATGGTTACTTCTATAATCTAATGCATAGTTTAGTTCGCCCTGTGATTCAGCATACAGGGTGTACAGTAATTGGTTTTTTTCAATTTTTTCATTTAAATGAACATTTAATAGAATTCCAGCAGACTTGGATTGAGGTGCGCCTGATAGTTTTGCAAGCTTCGCTATTTTCCGGTTGTCAATATTCTTCAAAATACCTGTAGTTTCTGCTTTGATTTCTATTTTATAAGGCGCTAAAACGGGTTGTGTAAAACGTCCTTGGGCGTTACAAATGGCAAGGAATTTTTCATATGCTTTTCCAGATTTGAGAATTTTATGTGCGGTTTCCAATCCCATTCCTTTTCCTACTTTTCCAGAAAGTTCTAATAGTTCAGCGGCTAAAAGCAATGCTCTCTCTGTTAAGTCTTTGGGTGCGTCTGGCTCATTTTGCAAAACTCTTAGTATATCTATGGCTTCTAGAGTTGGACCGATACCTCTACCAACAGGCTGCGTGCCATCCGTAACTACAACTTTTACATTCAATCCAACGGCAGTTCCTACGGCCTCCATATGGTCTTTTAATTTTTGAGCCATTTCCATACTTCTTACCTTGGCTGTTTTTCCTACTGGGATATCAATAACAACGTGAGTTGAACCTGCAGCAGCTTTTTTTGAAAGTACGGAAGCAATGAGCTGTCCTTCACTATCGATATCTAGTGCTTTTTCTACCTTTATAAGAAGGTCATCCGCTGGACTTAATTGAGCGGTACCACCCCAAACAAAACAACCACCTTCCTGATTCACCACGCCCTCAATCTCGTCTGCAGAAAGTTTTACGTTGGTTAGGACTTCCATTGTGTCGGCTGTACCGGCTGGTGAAGTAATGGCTCGGGAAGACGTTTTTGGCATTGTAAGTCCATATGCGGCTACAATAGCCACTACCAAGGGTGTGGTTCGGTTTCCAGGCAATCCACCAATACAATGCTTATCGACTACAATATCCTTGTTCCAATTTAATTGTTTTCCTGAAGCTATCATCGCTTGGGTAAGGTCTGATATTTCATTTATGTCCATTCTGTCACCTGCACAAGCTGTTATAAATGCAGAAAGGTGGATATTGGAATAGTCGCCTTCTACGATGTCTGTTATGATGTCGTTGTAGGCTTTATAATCCAATTTTTGATTATAGATTTTAGCCCTAACGTAGCTTAGCGATTCAATAGGCTCTAAATGAGAAACATAAAGCGTTTGATTTTCGGAAGCTTTCAGTTTTTTTGCAGCAGCATCAGATAAACCTATTTCATTGTGACTTAGAATATCTGAATTTATAACATTAAGACTTGCAACTATTGTCGTGGTTGTAGTTGATACCCTAATTCTGGTCAAGGCTTCGAACCCTTCTGAAATACATACGTGGCAATCTTCACGCATATAGACCACGTTCTCATTTTGGGTATAGATACCAAGATGTTTGTATTTTAAAATATTTGATGGTTGTTCCATAGCTTATTTTATTTCTTTAATGGTATATAGTTGTGGAATCTCAGCATCCCAAGCGTAAGTGTCTTTGATTCCTTTTTGTAGGGCTTCTGCACTTTCTTTCTCACCGTGAACAATAAAAATTTGTTCTGGTTTGTTTTCTATCTCGTCCATCCAATCCAAAAGTTCTTTATGGTCTGCGTGTGCAGACAGTCCCTCAATTTCTGCAACTTGCATATGAAATGGCACCCATTTTCCATAAACTTTGAGTTCCTTGTCACCTTCCAACAGTTTTCTACCACGGGTTCCTTCAGCTTGATATCCAACAAAAAGCAAGGTGTTATTTGGGTTTTGGGCTTGGGTTTCGAGATAGTTGAGCATTCTGCCACCCGTGAGCATTCCACTACCTGCAATTACGATTTTTGGATTGTTGTCCGTTCTTAGTTCCATTGTTTCGCGATAGCTACTAACGACAGTGAAGTGTGAACACATTTCTTCACATTCATATTCTTCTAATTTGTGCCAATCTCTTGTGCGGTGGAATAATTCTAGTACATTAGCACCCATAGGGCTGTCCATTATCATTTGCACTTTAGGGATTTTGTCTTTCTTGAGTAATCTCCAAAAAATCAGCATCATCAATTGGGCTCGTTCTACCGAAAAGCTAGGTATAAATAAACTGCCACCTCTATTGATGGTATCGTTGACCAATTTTTCTATCTGTGGAATTGCTTCCACTTCGTCTGGATGAAACCTACCTCCGTAGGTTGACTCTATTAATAATACATCTGCCTTTTTTGGCTTTAAAGGTGGATACAATAGTAAGTCGTTAGTTCTTCCTATGTCTCCCGAAAACACAAAACGTTTTCCGTTTATATCCAATTCAATGTAGGTTGCACCAAGAATGTGTCCGTTGTATTGAAATCGAACCTTCACATTTTTGAGAATGGGTAGCCATTGCGATGGCGGCACCCCTTTGAAGTAAGGAACGGTTTTTTCTACATCCTTTAAATCGTACAATGGTTTAGCCGGGTTGTGTTTAGAATAGCCTTCTTTGTTAGCGCGTTCGGCTTCTTGTTCTTGTATTTTGGCACTATCGTTCAATATAATTTTTGCAATATCCAAAGTGGGATTAGTACCATAGATGGAGCCTTTAAAGCCTTGCTTTACCAATCTTGGCAAATAGCCTGTGTGGTCCATATGGCCGTGAGTGAGTAAAACCGCATCAATATCAACAACATTAACTGGCGGGTACTCCCAGTTTTTTGCGCGTAGTTCTTTCAATCCCTGAAAAAGGCCGCAGTCTATCAGTATTTTTCTAACACCAGTATCTACCAGATATTTTGAACCTGTTACGGTACCAGCTGCTCCTAAAAAGTGTATATGCATTATAATATTGTTTATTTATTCTTTAATTTCATTTTGTTCTACATAGTTCTTCAGAGTCTTGTAAAATCTTTTTGTGCCTGGATTTTTCAATTCCTACTTGATTTAATAAATCTGGATTATTGTGTACTTCCTTACAGAGCACGGTTCCAGTTTCGAGTAGCAATGTTTTCTCCCGTTTTGTAATTGTTGTTAACGCTGTGAGTGGATGTAGACCAGATTGGTCAATTCTATCTTTAAGACCATTTCCCTTAGGGTAATCCCAACTAGTCATTATTAATCCAGTACATTTACCATATTGTATAGCATCTGTAGTAAAGCGGGTATTCGTGTAAACGCCACCTTGATGAATTTTTGTTTGGTGACCTTTTTGACGTTCCCATTGCTTTTCTACATCTAAAAATCTCGAATTGATGTATAATGGAATCTTTACATTGCAAAAGCGTCCTTGGTCACTATGGTATTTGCATTCAATCATATAATGCTTATTGTCTTTTTGCGCAATGACATCTACTTCGTGCTTAACACAATTGCCTTGCACTATAACTCCAACTTTCGTTTCAAACCCTTCCTGTTCCATTATCTTACCTATTAATTTTTCAAAAGGGAAACCAGAAGGTCCTAATTCCATAATAGCTTTTTTGAGTTTGTATTTTGAAGCACTTACTCGCGATTTTCGTTTAAGCATCCTAAAGGCCATTTGGTAGATTTTCTTGGTTGATATACCCTCGTATATAGTAGCTTCAATATGTTCAACTATCTCTTGGATAAGTACTTCACTTGCGTGCGCGCGCCGTAATGAGTTGATGAGTTTTTCACTTTTGAAGGGCTCTATCTCTCCAGAATGTTTTATTATGTTTATGGAATCGTTCATTATCTATATATGTATAGTCATTACAGGTAAGGTGGAATGGTTAGTAACACCTTCGGCGATACTCTTAGAAAATAGACTTAAAAATCCTGTTTTGCCGTGTGTCACCATCGCTATTAAATCTATGGGATGTTGTTTTATGAACGTATTAATGCCTGTTTCCACAGAAGGTTCATTATATACAGCCATTGAGTAGTTCTTCAACTCTGGAAAATTTTGCAATGTTTTTTCAATGGGGTCTAAACCAAGATTAATATTATTGAAATCTGTCTCGGTATTAATACGTAATAAGTGGATGCGAGCATCACATTTATTCGCAATGGATATTACCTGCTTAAAAGCATCGGTAATGTCCTCATCGAAATTTGAAACAAATGCAATATTCTTGAATGGAAAGTTGACTTCTTCATCTTTTACAACAATTACGGGTGCATTAGCTTTTCGTACAATTTGCTCAACATTACTTCCTGTTATTTCCCTAATGACACCTTTGGTTCCACTACTTCCAGTAATGATAAAGTCGTGTTGATAATGACCTGAATGGTCTAAAATATCACCTTGACCTGCATCAAATTGTAAAAACGTTCGGCATTTTAGTCCGTTGCGTTCTGCTATTTTTTCTAATTCCCGTAATGCCGCTTTGGTCTTACCTATTTGCTTTAATGTTTCAGGATATCGCTTTTCCTTTTCTTTGTCCAGCTTTACCCAATCCACAGGGGTTTGCATAAGATGTAAAAAGTGAATTTCGGAATTGTATAGCTTTGCCATTTCTATACCTAGTAGTTCAGCTTTGTTGCAGTTCTTTGAAAAATCGGTTGGTACTAATATGTTTCTCATTTTGGATGATTTATAGGTTCGTATAATTTTAGTTCAGTATAATTTCATTTCCAGAAGGTACTTTGTCTTCAAAACAGTCTAAATTGTATATGGTCGTGTCTGCGATATTTTTTAATGCGGTTTCGGTTAAAAATGCTTGATGACTTGTGATAAGAACATTGTTGAAAGTCATCAATCTTGCAATGACTTCATCTTGCAAAATTGTATCAGAGTGGTCTTCAAAAAATAGTCCTTCTTCCTCTTCATACACATCCATCCCGAAATACCCAATTTTGCCAGATTTTAATCCTTCTATAACGGCCTTGGTGTCAACTAAACCACCTCGACTCGTGTTAATGAGCATAACACCTTTTTTCATTAAGCCTATGTGTTCCGTGTCAATTAGGTGTTGCGTTGATGGGGTCAATGGGACGTGCAGGCTGATTATATCTGCTTGTTTACAGATAGTAGTACAGTTGGTGTAAATGACGTCATAAGAGTCTATCAGGTTTTTATCCTCAGCGACATCTTGGGCCAATATCTTACAGCCCAAACCGTGAAGTATTTTTACGAGAACTGCACCTATTTTTCCTGTCCCTATAACACCTACTGTTTTACCGTTTAGGTCAAACCCTGTAAGTCCGTTCAGTGAAAAATTTTGTTCCCGAACTCTGTTGTGTGCTCTGATTATTTTTCGGTTAAGTGCTAAGATGAGTGCTAGAGTATGTTCTGCAATAGCATATGGTGAGTAGGCTGGTACACGAGCTATTTTTAGTCCTAGTTTGTCAGCTTTTTTAAGGTCAACGTGATTGAATCCTGCTGAACGTAATGCGATATACTCAATTCCTTGTTGATACAGCTCATCTAAGACATCAGCAGAGGCATCATCGTTAGAGAATAGTGCAATGGCTTTAGAGCCTCTCGCTAATCTTGCTGTTTCTTTCGTAAGCCTATATTCCAAAAAATATAACTCGTGCTTTCCGTCGTTTGCCTTGATAAGTGAAGGCTTATCGAATTTATGTGTACTAAATATTGTTGTTCTCATAATTTAAGATTTTATGAACCAAAAAGTTCTAAAAGGTCCTGCAGTTCTTCATCTATATGGTGCTGTTTTACGACACTTTGAAATGAGGTTGTGCAAATCATATTGTTGTAGAGCCCAACCATTACGTTTTTAGAGCCTCTTAAAAGCACATCTACAGAAGCAGCACCAAGCCTGATTCCCAACATTCTGTCAAAAGCAGACGGGTTGCCGCCACGTTGCACGTGTCCTAACCTTGTAATTCGCAAATCGGCCTTTGGGTTGACTTCTTTAATTTTAGATGCCACTACGTCTGTACCTACTTCATCACCTTCGGATACTATTATTAAGAATGCATCCTCACTATCATAGTTTTTTACTTTTTCTAATAAAAATGTCAAGTCTTGTGTGCTTTCAGGAATTAGAATTCCATTGGCACCGACAACCAAGCCAGAATGGATACCTATATATCCTGAATCCCTTCCCATAACTTCTACAATGAAGACGCGGTCGTGGGATTCGGCTGTATCACGTATTTTATCAATGTTTTCAATGGCAGTATTTACTGCTGAATCAAAACCAAGGGTATAATCTGTTCCTGAAATATCATTGTCTATAGTGCCAGGAATACCTATAAACGGGATGTCGCATATTTTTGAAAAAACAAGTAAACCTTTAAAAGTACCGTCACCACCAATAGCTATTAGCGCGTCAATATGGTTGGCCTGTAGTGTCCGTAATGCTTTTTTTCGACCTTCTAGAGTCATAAAACGTTCACTTCGTGCTGTTTTTAGAATAGTGCCGCCTCTGTGTGTTATTTTTTGTAATTCGTGTGATTTTAATGTAACTAAATCACCGTCTATTAGTCCTTCATATCCTTTTCGAAACCCACTTAATTTGATATTATTTATTTCAGCAGATTTTGCGATGGCGTACAACGCAGCATTCATCCCGGGACTGTCGCCACCAGAAGTAAATACGCCAATATGTTTAATTTTATCAGTATTCATTAATTTATCATTCTAAATTTGGTTTATTATCTGTTTTGATATTGGCTAATGACAGTCTTTTTCCATACAAGGTGTTGAATACCATACAAGCCGTAAGGTCGCCCGTAACATTTACTGCTGTTCTAAACATTCCTAAGAGACGTTCCACACCGATGATAATGATGATACCCTCAGCAGGTATACCAACACTTCCTAAAACAGAAGCGAGAATCACCACACCACCACCTGGTATGGCTGGGGTGCCAATGGACGCTGCTACAATGGTTACAATGACAACAATGATGTTAAGCAAACTCATTTCTAAGCCATAGGCTTGAGCTATAAAAAGGGTTGTTATGGTTTGATAGAGTGCTGTGCCATCCATATTAACGGTTGCACCAATAGGAATAATAAAATTACTGACGGTCTTATCTACATTTAATTCTTCCTCTGCTGTTTGAAGCGACAACGGCATTACGGCTGCAGAACTAGTGGTAGAAAAGGCCAATAGTTGGACATCTCTAATCTTTTTAAGGAATTGAAGCGGGTTAGACTTTCCAAGAAAGGCTACTAAACAAACGTAGAAAATCACAAGTAGTAACAGACCAAGCAGGACCACTCCCGCATAGTAAGTTAAACCCGATAATGAACTTAAGCCAACACTAGAGGTAAGCTGCGCCATAAGCCCAAATACGGCAATAGGTACTAGAAGCATTGACCATTTTACTACCGTCATACAGACTTCCTGTATGGCGCTTAAAAGAAGCTTTACTGGGCGCAGTAAAGAATCCTCAAGCGATAGCACAGCTACACCAATAATGATTGTGAAAATCACGATACTTAACATCTCACCGCTTACCATTGATGCCAATGGATTTTCAGGAAGCAAATTTGATATGGCATCGGGTATGTTTTCAAGTCCGAAAGACAGTTCAGAACCCTCTGAATTCACCACGGATATATCGTTGTGCTCTGATAGCGATTGTTGATGTAAAAAGCGTCCTGGTTTAAAGAGTTGAGATATAATCGTGCCTATACTTACTGAGACTATAGTGGTACCGAGAAAATAAAGCAGCACGCCACCACCAAGTTTTTTGAGGCTATCTTTATCATTGCTTGCGATACCTGTTATGATGGATGCTACAATTAATGGAATCATTATCATCTGTACTAGTTTAAGAAATAGCACTCCTGGAAGTGCAAGCCAATTACCTACCACATCAGCAGTTTCTTTGGATACCCAGCCATTTTGTGGGCTTAAGAGCAACCCAAAACCAACACCAAGTAACAGGGCGATAATGACTTTGAGCCATAGTCGGTTTTCTACTAGCTTTACTAAATAATCGTTAAGCGATTTAAGCGATTTTATCTCTGTGTCAAACATTCTTTTTTGTTATGCGATGTCAATTTTATCCTCCAGATATACCTGTTGAACCGATTGTAAAATATTTACACCCTCACCAAAAGGTTTTTGAAATGCTTTCCTACCCATTATCAGCCCAGAACCACCAGCTCTTTTATTGATTACGGCTGTGGTAATTGCCTCGACCAAATCAGACTCTCCTTTAGAGCCACCTCCGGAACTAATTAATCCTATTCTGCCCATATAACAATTTGCCACTTGTAGCCTACATAAATCAATGGGGTGTTTAGTGGTGAGCGTTTCATACATTTCATCATTATATTTACCGAAATCAATATTTTTAAATCCATAATTATTTGTAGGTAATTTTTGTTTGATGATATCGGCTTGTATAGTAACACCTATATGGTTAGCCTGACCGGTTACATCGGCAGCTGTGTGATAATCTTCCTTTTCTGTTTTGAATGCTTCGTTTCGGGTGTAGCACCACAAGATGGTTGCCATTCCCAAGTTATGGGCTTCTTCAAAAGCTTCTGATATTTCTTTAATCTGCCTATTGCTTTCTTTAGAACCAAAATAGATGGTTGCACCTATACCAATTGCACCCATATTCCAAGCGTCCTTTACCTTGCCAAATAAAGTTTGGTCATATTTATTAGGGTAGGTTAGCAGTTCATTATGGTTAACCTTTACTATGAAGGGTATTTTGTGGGCGTATTTTCTAGAATATAGACCCAATACACCAAAGGTTGATGCCACACCATTGCAACCTGCCTCTATGGCCAGTTTTATAATGTTTTCAGGGTCAAAATAATCAGGGTTTTTATAGAATGAAAAAGCAGCACTATGCTCTATACCTTGGTCTATAGGCAAAATGCTTAGATAACCTGTATTTGCCAAGTTTCCGTGATTGTATAATTGAGCAAGACTTCTTAGTGCTTGCGGGTGGCGGTTGCTATTGCTAAATATTTCTTCTGTGCTGTTACCATTAGGGGTATATATTTCATCTTTTGTGATTTTTTCACAAACGTGTTCTAGATAAAAAGAAGCTTTATCGCCTAGGTATTCTTTAATATTTTCATAAGTATCCATTTGTTATGATTTTAAGGTTTCATAGAATTTATTTCTTCACGATGAAAAATTTTACAATGTCACTCCATAGCCTAGTTTCTTTGATGTTTTCGAATCCTGCTTTTTTAAGATTTTCATCTGTTCTTCGGTTAATATTATCACCGATTATATAGAGGGGAATAAAATTGAACCAATCCATAAGAGTGCCCAACATCTTGTTGCCGCTCCGGACGTGTTCAAGCATAATCAGCTGTCCGTTAGGTTTGAGGACTCTTTTAATTTCTTCTAAACCTTTTACAGGGTTTGGTACCGAGCAAAACACACAGCTTGTTAGGATTGTATCAAAGGATTCATCTTTGAAGTCCATATTTTCCACATCCATTTCCAAGAAACTTGTTCTTGGTAGGTCATCCTTATATTTTGCTTTCGCTTTATCAAGCATTTTTTTACTAAAATCAATAGCAGTTAAATCCATTTCAGTGCTATAATACCGTAGGTTTTTACCTGTACCCACGCCAACTTCAAGAGTTTTTCCCTTAGCCTGATTAACAAGTTCTTTGCGCCATTTATCAAATCCGCTTGTACCCATAGGTTTTTCCAAAAGGTCAAAATAGCCGGCAATCCTATCATAGCGTTTTCTTATTTTATTGGTATTATCCATTGCTATTTTTTCTTAGTTGATTGATAAGCTTTTGTTTGTTTTTAGAATGGATTTTGAAGCATTTTTTTCTATGCCTGTTAATGCTCTAATGGCATCTATGGTTTCTGGGATTACAATAGCCTGGTTATCGACGATGTAGGCATAAAACAGCTCATCGCCCTGTACTTTGAGCATATCTTCCCAAAGGGCTACTTCGTACATATCGCCCCAAGGTCGCCCCATATCTAAAAACATTTCTTTAATGGTGTTGTTTGAAACCAAACCCTGGTCATAACGAATTAGTTTGATTCGGGTGGAAGTCTTAAACGCTTTTAGCACTTCTTCCTTAGTTGTCTGTTTTTTTAATTTCACGTTCCAATAGTGCATATGACTTAAGGTTTGGGGTACTTTTACCGCAGAGGTAATTACATTTAATTCTGGGTCGACGCTTTTAGCATCTGGCCCTTGATGGCTTGGAATATCCTTTTCAGGCACCATTGTATTCATAATGCCACCTAAATGGCTTTCCCAAGGGTCAGTAGCTCTTCTTAAAAGTGTTCCCCTTGCATAATCCAACAAGTCAGCTCTTTTTAATGCGGTTAACGTTCTCAGTATGGAAGTTGTATTACAAGAGACTACTCTAGTCGCATCCCGATAAAGAGCTGATTCATAATTATTTTCGGCACTAAATGAATGCCCTGTAGTTTCGTGTTTTTCACCACCGTGCAATATAAATTTGATGCGCTGTTCCTTATAGATTGCCACATTTTGGGCCGCAACCTTTTTAGGTGTGCAATCCACAACAAGGTCTGATTTATTTAAAAGTTCCTGCATATTTCCTTTTACGATAATACCTTCAGATTTCATTTTATTAGCGGCTTCTTGAGTTGCGGCGTAGATGTCATACTCTTTCCTTACTGCATTTTGAATGCGCCAATCACTTATTATATCACATACTCCTATGAGTTTCATATCATCTTGTAGGTTGATGGCATCTGCCACTCTCTTTCCGATAACTCCATATCCTATTACTGCTATATTTTTCATTTTTATATTATTTTAGGTGTTTTATTTTTTATTAATATGATGGAACCGATAATGCCCGCAATTAGTGAAGAAAATAAAATGCTGACTTTAGCGGTATATATAAATTTCTCATTGGCAAAAGCCAATTCGTTTATAAAAAGTGACATTGTAAACCCAATACCTGCTAAAAAGGCAATTCCGTATATATGATACCAAGTGATGTTCTTAGGAAGTTTCGCTAATTTTAGAATGACCAAAATTCTTGAAAATAAGACCACACCAATGAACTTTCCGAATATGAGACCAAAACCTATTCCTAAACTTACAGGGTGAGTAAGTACTTCTAAAACTTTGCCGTGAAGATGGATACCTGCATTAGCAAAAGCGAATAAGGGCAATACGATAAAATTCACAAATGGATTTAAGGCATTTTCGAGCTTTTGAAGTGGTGTTTCGGCTTCAGAACTTGTAACTTTAATTTCTTCGAGTATTTCTAATTGAGAATGAGAAATCAGCGACCCTTTTACGGGCTTTTCTTGTTTGAACTTTTTGTGTAATGCAGCAAGGCGTTGCGAAAATGTAGCCTCGTTTATTTTTACACGACCTGGTATGGCTAGGGCTGTTAGTATTCCAGCAATGGTAGGGTGTACTCCTGAGAAGAAGAAAGCTAGCCAAACACCGCCAATACCTATGATGGCGTAGAACCAAGTTTTTCTAACACCTGCATAATTTCCAATAATTAATAATCCAAAGAAAAGAAAAGCGTGAAACAAATCCATTGTAGAGATGCCAGAAGTGTAAAAAAGTGCAATTACCAACACGCCTCCCAAATCGTCCACCACGGCAAGTGTTACTAGGAATACACGTAATGCAATGGGTAAGCGTTTTCCGAAAAGTGCTAGTACGCCCAAAGAGAAAGCAATATCGGTAGCCATAGGTATTCCCCAACCCTGTGATGCTTCGCCACTAGGATTTAAGATAAAATATATAAGAGCTGGAAACACCATTCCTCCTATAGCGGCACCAATGGGCAATATAGCATTTTGAGGTGTTGATAGTTTACCGCCTAATATTTCTCTTTTTAATTCTAAGCCTACTTGAAGAAAGAACAAAGCCATTAATCCGTCGTTAATCCAAAGTAGTAATGGCTCGGTCAATTGCAAATCGCCAATACTAAATGAAATAGTGGTGTTTAGAATGTTTTGATAGATGCTCTGCCAAGGTGAATTTGCCCAAAGCATAGCTATTATTACTGCTATTAATAGTACAATACCTGTGTTACTAAATACTTTATTAGTTATATTCCAGACGCTATTATGTACAGTTCCTTTAATCATTGACAGTTGAGTTTTTAACTGCAGTTAGCACACTGGTCGTGGATTTTGATTCTGATGGTTTGTTGAAATTTCTAATAATCAGGCGGTTGCTCTTTTCATAGGTGAAATAGCTAACCGCCCAATTAAAACCAACCATCAATCTATTTCTAAAGCCACTTATGGACATTAAGTGTACGATAGACCATAATAACCAAGCGAAATAACCTCCAAATTTGAATTTGCCTAAATCGGCTACTGCTTTGCGTTTTCCTACGGTGGCCAATGAACCTTTGTCTTGATATTCGAAAGGTTTTGGGGCTTCGTTATTAATGATTTTTAATAATGATTTACCCAGCCATTTGCCTTGCTGTATAGCGGTTTGGGCTACTTGTGGATGCCCTTTTGGCCTATCAGTTGTAATTACGGCGGCTATATCACCAATCGCGAAAATGTTTCTGTAACCTTCAACCATTAGAAACGAATCGGTTTTAATACGGTTGCCTCTAACTACATATTTTTTATCGATACCTTTTGGAAATTGGCCTTTTACACCTGCTGTCCAAACTAGATTCTTAGCTAAGATAACCTTGCCGCTTTTTGTAGTAACTCTATTGCCATCATAATTGGTGACGGATTCATTGAGTAGCACTTTTACATTCAAATCCTCTAAATATTTTAAGGTCTTCGATGATGCTTTGTCTGACATTGTACTTAATAGTTCATCAAAAGCTTCTATCAAATAGATATTCATAATAGAAGAAGGGTATTCTGGGTAATCTTTAGGAAGGATGTACTTACAAAACTCTGCCAAGGCTCCTGCCATTTCCACACCTGCGGGACCACCACCTACAATGACGAAATTGGTCAGCGCATCACGTTCCTTGTCATCACAGGTAATAGCAGCCTGTTCTAAGTTTTGCAACATCATATGGCGAATGTTCAATGAATCTCGAATATCCTTCATTCCTAAACTGTTCTGGGCTACGGAATCCATACCAAAGAAATTGGTAGTCGTGCCCGTAGCAAGTACCAGATAATCATATTGAACCTTTCCTTTGGAAGTTATAAGTATATTTGATGAGGGTTGAATTTCCTCAACTTCGGCCAAGCGGAATATTACATTATTATAGCCTTTAAATTGCTTTCTAAATGGAAAGACGATGCTGTCTGGCTCTAAGGCACTCGTTGCCACTTGGTAGAGCAATGGCTGAAACTGATGAAAGTTGTTTTTGTCAAACAAAACTACTTGTACCTTTTTGTTCTTTAACTTTTCTACCAAGGCCAAACCTGCAAAGCCACCACCAACAATAACCACGCGTGGATAATCGGTGTCCGGAAGACATATATCATCTGCAACGCTACAAACGGATTTTGGCATTTTATTATGAACGTGTTTATTTTCCATATTCATTCTAGATTCTCTAGCTATAACCAAAGAGTTTTACCTTTCACTTTTATCCCTTGCTATCATAACCGAACATTTAGCGTGAGTTGCCAAGTATTGGGAAACTGAACCTAATAACAGGCGTGAAAGCGCACCCTGACCTTGAGAGCCGACTACTATTAAATCGGCATCCCATTCTTCAGCCTTTTCAAGAATCACATTTTTGGGTGCTCCACTAACAACATTAGTAGTTATAGTAAGTGTTTTGTTCATACTCTTAAGAGTATCACTAGCATCCGAAACAATTTTGTCACCCAATTTTTTAGCACCACTTATAAATTCTTCAAAATAATTGTTCAAGCTACCGCCGGTAGCCATCAGTTCTGGACCTATAGCTGTGGGAAATTCATAAACATTTATAATGCAAATCTCGGTACTTGCTGGCAAGGTTATTCTGTTAAGTTCCTTAACGGCTATTTTGCTGAAATCTGAACCGTCTATAGCCAATACTATCTTCATATTTTTATGTTTTATTAATAGAAATATCCTAAGCTTTGTTTTTATTTATAAAGTTTTGGGCATCTTGTTTTGTTGCGAAATAAAAGACACTCCCCTTATTTTTATCCTGAACGATTACAGCGGTTGCCTTGTCTACTTTTGTATCATCGATTGGATTACTTCCAAACCGGACATTATCTATGTTTTTCTGAAGTTTTTCAACACAGCCTTGACAGCACCCATAGTAAGTTGTGCCATCTACATCTATTGGTATTTGCTTTACCCCCATAAATCTGTCATTAACCATACAGACTTTATCGTTGGGTACAACTTCATAAGGTATTTGAAACGTAGTAACAGGATTAGTTTGAACGGGATTTGTTTTTGTGACTGTTAGCGTTGCTGTTTCGGCCTTTTCCTTCTTTTCGTTGGAACACGAGAGCAATACAATTGAGGCCAGAATCAAAAATAGAATACTTAATAATAGCTTGTAAATTCTTATATTTGGATTTACTGCTGTTACTACTACAGGTTCCTTTTTCTGTTGTTTAAAATGTCTTGATTTCATTTTTAAATTTTTATTGATTTTTAGTTTTATTTAAGCTTATTAGTTTATGCCAATACAAATGTTCGTATAGACCAGACCAATACATCCCAAAGGTGAAGGCGAACAATAATTCTTCAATGGGAATTCCCAGAATAAGAATATGGGTTAGGTTGTCGAGATTCCAATACAGCTCCACATATTGGGGATAGAACGGAAGGATACTTCCGAAATAAATGAAGTATAATACCGTAAACAAGATACCACCAACCCAAATCTTTCCTTTTAAATCTGGGCGGCAATAGAGTGTTGCCAATCCACCAATGAACAAAGCGATAATCCCACAATAAATATGGTTGAGCGATGTAAATAGGGCAAGTGTGAGAAATACAAGCGCTGGTATAAAGAGAATATAAATATGTAATCGATGTCTTTGGTGACCACGCTCGCTATGAGGTATTTCAACGAGGCTTCGTTTAAAAATAAGGTTGTAAAGTACCGTACCAATTCCACCAATAGCAAAGGAAAAAATAAGGCTCTCTATGTCGAAACCTGTTTTTTCCGCCAAATCGAACAGCGAAGGTGGAATCCAATATTCTGGAACAAACAAAGGTTCTGTTAAACCAAAAGGCATAGTGATGAGGCTCATTTTGAGCATTTCCTTTCTTGATTCTTTTCTCAACAGATAGATGACTGACCAAAGCGCAAGAATTATAAGTGACCATATAAACCAGACGTATTGCATAACTTTATAATTTTCTCGTTTCTAAATAATTAACAGTTTCCTTAACCGTTAGTGGATAAGTGGCGTTACCAGTGCGAACATAAAAGGTGGTATTTTCGGTATCGCTAACGTACACAGGTTTTTCAGAAGGTTCAATATCAACTAAACACACA